>NZ_JBEPQI010000033.1:0-95786 GCF_040547725.1 Bradyrhizobium sp. LA2.1 | reverse complement strand
GACCCAGGCGTCCAAACCAACCTCCCGTCCCCGCAAACTCGCTCCCCGCTCACAATCGGATCGCTACACGCCCGGCTGTGAGATATCCGGGCTAGCCGCCGTCTTCGGTCAGCCCAAGAAACCGCCGGATCTCACCCAGCACCTCTTGCGGCTTGTCATGCTGCAGCCAGTGCCCCGCGCCGGCGATGGTCTCGATGCGTGCCTGCGGGAAATAGCGCTCCAGGCCTGCGGCCCTGGCACCCGCCAGAAAGCTTTCTCCGGCATTCAGCAGCAGCGTCGGACTTGTGATGCGCGACCACAGCGCGACGTGATCGTCCGGCCAGAGCCGGTGCGGCGCAGAGGCGCGCTGGTAGGGATCGAACTTCCAGCTATAGGTGCCGTCCTCATTCCGCCGCGAGCCGTGCGTTGCAAGATGCAGCGCGAGGTCGCGGGCGAGGCGCTTGTTGTGAAGCACCATCTGCGCGGCCGCGTCTTCGAGGGTCGAATAGCGGCGCGGCGTGCGGTCGTGCAGCCTGTCGAGCTGGCTGACCCATTTGCTGATGCGCTCATGCGTCGGCGCTTTGGGGGTGTCCGGCAACATGGTGACGCCGTCGAGGACGACGAGCTTCGTGACCAGCTCGGGGAACGACCCTGAAAAGATCAGGCTCACCATGCCGCCCATGGAATGACCGATGAGAGTCACTTGAGGCGCTGCGATGCTTCGAATGAGCTGGGCGAGATCGTAGACATACTCGGTCAGCGCGTAGCTGCCGCCCTTGGTCCAGTCAGAATCGCCATGACCGCGCAGATCGGGCGCGAGCACGTGAAAATGCGGCTGAAGCGAGCGGGCGATGGCGTCCCAGCTCCGGCAATGATCGCGGCCGCCATGGACCAGGATGGCGACGGGCGCGCCGTCATTGCCCCAATCGGCATAGTGCAGCCGCAGGCCGTGTGACTCGTAAGTGCGACTTTGCGGGGCGAGCATCGGGCGCCGATCCTTCGAAAATGCCGGACGAGATTACAGCACGACTGGAGTAGCCTGCTGCCGGCCATTCCACAAGCAAGCCGCAGGTCACGGGCGCTTCGGCGGCGAGCTCGTGCCGGCTAGGCGGCGCATGGCGCGTCGGCGCTGCCGGGTCTTGCGCATCTTCGCGTCGTGACAGCGACGCGCGGTGCGCGACAACGACCTTGTCAGGAGGCGGTAACGCGACCAGGACATCATCCTCATCGAACTCTCCATCGCAACAACCATGGGTGAGTCGCGCGCGATGGGTCGTTCGAATTCCACGCGTTACATCTTGGTCATTACCGGTCGGAAAGTCTTTCGGGCCGATGGCGACAATGTCGCGCGCACGCCGTCATCGCGAGCGGATCGCCTCATCGAAATCGTTCATCGGTATTAAACCTGCGTAAGGCGCCGAACGCAGGACGCACTCGTCGCCTCCAACGGATGTTAGGAGGTGAACATCATGAAACTTGTATCTGCGTTTGTCGGCCTTGCCGCGCTTGGCGGGGTCACGCTGTCGAGCGGGGCTGCGTCAGCAGCACCGATCGAGGTGCCGACCGGCTATGTTTGCAATGAATGGGGCCATTGCTGGCAACGCCACTACCATGGAGGCTACTACCATCCGCACTACTGGGGTGGTTACGGCTGGCACCATCATTGGGGTGACGGCTGGCGCTGGCATCATTGGGCTCGCTGGCACCGCTGGCATCATTGGCACCACTGGTGAAATCTGAGAAAGGGGCTTCGGCCCCTTTCTTTTTTCGGTGGATGCCCGTCGGGAATGACGCGAGCTAGCTCTGCACCGGCCGCCGCGCCAGCGCCAGCGAGAGGCCAAGGCCGGCGATGAAGACGCCCGAGCCCTGCGTGAGCCGCCGCATCAGATGCGGCCTGCCAATCAGCTGCGTGCGCGTTGCAGTTGCCATCAGCACCACGACGACATCGGCGAGCGTGTTCAGGATCACCGAGATCGCGCCGAGCACGATGAATTGCAGCGTGGGGCTCGATCCCGCGGGATCGAGGAACTGCGGAATGAAGGCGAGGAAGAATGCGGCGGTCTTCGGGTTCAGCGCCTCGACCAGCACGCCGTCGCGGAACGCGCGCCTGTCGCCGACGGGCTCGCTCTCCAGCGAGAGCGCGCGGCCGGCGCTGCGGAAGGTCTTGATGCCGAGCCAAACCAGATAGAGCGCGCCGATGAATTTTACGACGGCAAACAGCTCCGCACTGGCAAGGATGATCGCGGAGATGCCGAGGCTGCCCGCGACGACATGAACCAGCCCGCCGAGCGCCGTGCCCGCAGTTGACGCAAAGCCGCTGGCGCGCCCCTCCGACAAGGTCCGCGCCGCGACGTAGAAGATGCCGGGGCCGGGAACGGCGGCAATGAGACACGCTGCGGCCAGGAACAGCCAGAAATTCGTTTCGATCATCCCGTTTTGGTAACGAAGCGGGCTGCGATTGCAAGGCCTCTTGTTCAGCCCATGCGGCGGAAGATCACGCTGGCATTCACCCCGCCGAAGCCAAATCCGTTGGAGATGGCGTTGAGCATCGGCATTGGCCGCGCGCTGCCTGCGACGATGTCGATGCCATCAGCGCCGGGATCTGCGTTTTCGAAATTGCGCGTCGGCGGCGCGACCTGGTCGCGCAAGGCGAGGACGGTGAAGATCGCCTCGAGGCCGCCGGCGGCGCCGAGCAGATGGCCGGTCGCCGATTTGGTCGCGCTGACCGCGATGCCGCGGTTGCGACCGAACAGCGCGGCGATCGCGCCGAGCTCGCTCTCGTCGCCGGCGGGCGTCGACGTCGCATGCGCGTTCAGATGCTGCAAATCCGCGGGCGCAAGCTTCGCCTGGCGCAGCGCGATCTCCATGGCACGGCGGGCGCCGTCGCCGTCGGGCGGGCCCGACGTCATGTGATAGGCGTCCGCCGTCGTGCCGTAGCCCACGATCTCCGCAATCGGGGAGGCGCCGCGCGCCAGTGCATGCTCCAGCTCCTCGATCACCAGGATGCCCGCGCCTTCGCCCATGACAAAGCCGTCGCGATCGCGATCGAACGGGCGCGAGGCGCGCGCGGGCTCGCCGTTGAATCCGCTCGACAGCGCGCGGGCCGCGGCAAAGCCACCGATGCTGACGATATCGATGCAGGCTTCCGCGCCGCCGCAGATCGCGACATCGGCTTCGCCTGCGCGGATCATGCGCGCGGCATCGCCGATCGCCTGGACGCCGGCGGCACAGGCCGTGACCGGTGTGCCCAGCGCTCCCTTGTAGCCGTATTTGATCGAGACGTGGCCGGCGGCGAGATTGGCGAGAAACGAGGGGATGGTGAAGGGCGAGAGCCGGCGCGCGCCGCGCTGCTCGGTGATGCGCACCGCCTCCGCCATTGCCGGGAAGCCGCCGACGCCGGAGGCGATG
Source organism: Bradyrhizobium sp. LA2.1 (assembly GCF_040547725.1). Classification (NCBI taxonomy): domain Bacteria; kingdom Pseudomonadati; phylum Pseudomonadota; class Alphaproteobacteria; order Hyphomicrobiales; family Nitrobacteraceae; genus Bradyrhizobium; species Bradyrhizobium sp. LA2.1. Next base: position 92,399 of record NZ_JBEPQI010000033.1, on the reverse strand, counting down.
ATCGTCGCGGTGCGTTCCTGTGCGCTCGCGTCCTGCGGCGCCCATTTGGCCTGCGCGACCGCCTCTGCGGTCGCGAGCAGCGCGAACAGGATGAAGCGGTCCATCTTGCGCTGGTCTTTTGGCGCGGCGGCTTGCGCGGGGTCGAAGCCGCCTTCGGCATCGTCGGCCTTGTCGGGCACGAGACCGGCAATGCGCGCGGGCAGTGCCTGCGACCATTCCGGCAGAGGGCGCAGCCCGCTCTGGCCGGCGAGCAGCCGGCGCCAGGAGAGTTCAACACCGCAGCCGAGCGGCGACACCGCCCCCATTCCCGTCACGACGATACGACGCATGTCAGTCTCCAGCCGGCGCAACGGCCGGGTTCATGGCTTTGAGCGAGCCGAGCCGCTTGCGCATCCCGCGGCTGGCGCGGGGACCCGGGACGACGACCGCATTGGCGAGGGTGATCGGACGCATGTCGGCGCCATCGACCACGATCGGATCGAACGGGCGAGCGTCACTCCGATTCGCCAGCACGATGGATTCGCCCTTGGGCGCGAGATGCCTGTTGCCCCAGGCCAGCAGCGCCACGACCACAGGGAAGAAATCCCGCGCCTTCTCCGTCAGCACATATTCGTACCGCGGCGGCCGTTCATGATAGCGGCGGCGGACGAACATGCCGCTCTCGGTGAGATGGGCCAGGCGCCGCGACAGGATGTTCGGCGCGATTCCGAGACTTTGCGAAAACTCGTCGAATTTCGTCGCGCCCTGGAAGGCATCCCGCAAGATCAGGATGCTCCACCATTCGCCGACCGTCTCAACGGCGCGGCCGACAGGGCATTCCAGGATGGAGGGGGATTTGGGCTGCATGGCGGGAACGTAGGAGAGTGGCTTGCAAAATGCAAGTTACTGGGCGGGCCGAAGCAGGTGTGGACGAGTGTTTGGCGAGAGCGCCGTGGTCGGGTTACTGGTGGGATGTGCGGCAGGGACCTGCGCAAATGCTCTCGTGCCCCGGACGCAGCGTAGCGCCTCTTGGTGGTGCGCTGCAGAGCCGGGGTCCAATTTGCTGATCGCTGCGTGTCGCGTGGGTCCCGGCTCTGCGCAGCAGCGTTTCACGCTGCAGCGCGTCCGGGACAAGAGAGGGAATGCGCCGCTGCCTGGCTCTCCGTCATTGCGAGCGCAGCGAAGCAATTCAGAGTCTTGCCGTGGTGACGGACTGGATTGCTTCGCTGCGCTCGCAATGACGATGTTGATGCAGCGTGCGCATATCGATCACCGTCACCCTGAGGCGCCGGAGCGTAGCGGAGGCCTCGAAGGGCGGCGGCCCGGCTGCATCCGGGCCGTTCATCCTTCGAGGCTCGCTACGCGAGCGCCTCAGGATGACGGGGGTAATAGCGGTGCGGAAGCGGAGCGCTAAGCCGTTTCGCTCAGTGCGACCGGGCCAGACAGAACGCGACCACCTGCTCCAGCGCGCTCTTCATCGGCGAGGACGGGAATAGCGCCAGCGCGTCGACGGCCATGGCGCCGTAGTGCTGGGCGCGGCTGAGCGTGTCCTCGAGCGCGCGATGCTTGTTCATCAGGCCCAGGGCGTGGTCGAGGTCGGTGTCGCCGATCTCGCCGCGCTCCAGCGCGCGGATCCAGAAGGCGCGCTCGGTGTCGTTGCCGCGGCGGAAGGCGAGCACGACCGGCAGCGTGATCTTGCCCTCGCGGAAATCGTCGCCGGTGTTCTTGCCGAGCTTGGCGCTCTTGCCGCCATAGTCGAGTACGTCGTCGACGAGCTGGAAGGCGATGCCGAGATTCATGCCGACCGAGCGGCACGCGGTCTGTTCCGCCTTCGGGCGGTTGGCAATGACGGGGCCGACCTCGCAGGCGGCGGCAAACAGCTCGGCGGTCTTGCCGCGGATCACGGCGAGATATTCGTCCTCGGTGGTCGCGGTGTTCTTGGCGGCGGCAAGCTGCATCACCTCGCCCTCGGCGATGGTGGCGGCGGCCGCGGAGAGGATGTCGAGCGCGCGGAGCGAGCCGACCTCGACCATCATGCGGAACGCCTGTCCCAGCAGGAAGTCGCCGACCAGCACGCTCGCCTCATTGCCCCAGAGCATGCGCGCCGACAGCTTGCCGCGGCGCATCTCGCTCTCGTCGACGACGTCGTCGTGAAGGAGCGTTGCGGTATGCATGAATTCGACGGAGGCAGCGAGCTTGATGTGGCCGTCGCCGGTGTAGCCGGCGAGGTTGGCCATGGCGAGCGTCAGCATCGGGCGCAGGCGCTTGCCGCCGGAGGAGATGAGGTGGTTGGCGACCTCCGGGATCATGGTGACCTCGGAGCCGGTCCGCGACAGGATCGTGGCGTTGACGCGCTCCATGTCACCAGCGACAAGGGCAACCAGCTGTTCGATCGACGCGCCGGGAGTTTCGAAAGGTACGATGACGGCCACGCCGGTCTCCAATATTTGCCCCGGAGGGGCTATTCTGATGCAAATACAATAGAAACTGGCAGCGGATGCGGCAAGTGCCGCGGAACCATTGACATTTGCCGCTTTAGCCCCTTTCAGGCAGGAGACCTGCGTTTTGCGTGAACTGGTTCGGACCAACGACATGGTGCTGGTGTCGGCGATCGGCGCGCTGCTCGACGGCGCCAACATCCATCATCTGGTGCTGGACCAGAACATGAGCATTATCGAGGGCTCGCTGGGTATCCTGCCACGGCGGATCCTGGTCCATGAGGATGACGCCCAGGAGGCCAGGGAGCTCCTCACCGAGGCCGGCCTCAGCCATGAACTTCGCGGCGATGATTGACGTCGTCACAGACTTCACCGAGGACGCCTTTCTCGGCGGGCAATTGCGCTTGAAGCAGAAGCGGTCCGGCCACCGCGCCGGGCATGACGCCATCCTGCTCGCGGCGGCGACGGAAGCGCGGGCGGGCGACCGCGTCGTCGATCTCGGTGCCGGCATCGGCACCGCCGGGCTGGCGCTTGGCCGGCGCGTCGCGGGAATCAGCCTCAGCCTGGTCGAGATCGATCCGGAACTGGCGGAACTCGCGCGCGCCAATGCGGCGGCGAATGCGATCGCCGCCGAGACGATCGTGCTCGACGTTACGGCCGACGCACAGGCGTTTGCGGCTAATGGCCTCGCGCCCGACAGCGTCGACGTGGTGCTGATGAACCCGCCCTTCAACGATCCCGCGCGCCATCGCGGTTCGCCCGATCAGGCGCGCCGCACCGCGCATGTTGCGAGGGAGGAGACGCTGAATGCATGGGTGCATGCGGCGCGGCGCATCCTCCGATCGGACGGCGCGCTGACCCTGATCTGGCGCGCCGATGGGATCGCGGAGGTCTTGACTGCGCTGTCACGCGGCTTCGGCAGCCTGTCGATCCTGCCGGTTCACGGCGAGGCGGGACGGCCCGCGATCCGCGTGCTGGTGCGCGCCGTCAAAGGTGGCCGGGCCCCGACGCGACTGCTGCCGGGCCTCATGCTCAACGACGAGTCAGGCGTGCCTAAAAATCAGGTGACGGAGATTCTGGAGGGGAGGGCGCTCTTGCCGCTGGCGGAGCCGCGACGACTTACTGCGGAAGCGATTCCGACTGCTGCTCTTGCGGGGTCGTCAGACGAATCGCCATGAACAGCGCACCGACCAGCAGCAACAGCAGATAGATTTTCATGGTGTTCTCCGCTGCCTCATTGCAGCTTCCCAACGGGGAATCTGCAAAACACGTTCCGGGCACTTCCAATGACAGTCGCGTGATAAGAAATGGTTAATCAGAGGTAACGGCATGGCCGAACAATTGAACGATCGTGAGGGTTCCGGCCTGGCCGACAAGCTCATGCAATATGTGCCGGCGCGCTTCCGTCCCGGCACGGCGGTGGTGCCGGTGGTGCGGCTGTCCGGTGTGATCGGTGCGGTGACGCCGCTGCGTCCGGGCATGACGCTTGCGGGCGTCGCGCGGGTGCTGGAGCGGGCGTTTTCGTACCGGAACGCCAAGGCGGTGGCGCTGGTGATCAATTCGCCCGGCGGCTCGCCGGTGCAGTCGCGCCAGATCTATCTGCGCATCAAGCAGCTCGCGGCGGAGAAGAAGCTGCCCGTGCTGGTGTTCGTCGAGGACGTCGCGGCGTCCGGCGGCTACATGATCGCCTGCGCCGGCGACGAGATCATCTGCGATCCGTCCTCCATCCTCGGCTCGATCGGCGTGGTCGGCGGCAGTTTCGGTTTCCAGGAGGCAATCAGGCGGCTCGGCATCGAGCGGCGGCTCTACACGGCCGGCGCGCACAAGGCGATGCTCGATCCGTTCCTCCCGGAAAACCCCGACGACGTGGCGCGGCTGAAGGCGCTCCAGCGCGAGATCCACCAGATCTTCATCGCGCTGGTGAAGGAGAGCCGCGGCGCGCGGCTGAAGGGCGCCGACGACACCCTGTTCACCGGCGAATACTGGGCCGGCGAGAGTTCGATCGCGCTGGGGCTTGCCGACGGCATCGGCGATCTCCGCTCAACTCTTCGTGCCCGCTATGGCGAGAAGGTTCTCACCCCTGTGATTGCGCAGCCGACCGGTCTGCTCTCGGGCCTTTTGGGGCGGAAATCGCCCGGTGCGGGCCAGCTTTCGGCCATGGAATCAATGGCCGGCCTGCCGGACGAGTTGATCTCGGCGGTCGAGACGCGGGCGATTTGGGCGAAATTCGGGTTCTAGGCGACACCCTCCCGCGCCATTTGGTCCGAGCCGAGCCAATTGCGGCGCGGCCCGGTCTGCGCAAGAATGTCTGTGGGGGCTGAGCACTAGACAAGGATCGACCGATGCCGCCGTTTGTCGCTTTCGCGGGCGTCCTGGGCGGGCTTGCCGTGGTCCGCTGGGCCTACAAGACCGCTGTCCGGATCAACCATGAGCTGGAGGAGATGCGCCTGTCGCGCGTCGCTGAAGCCGCCCATGCCGGGGATATTCAGAAGCTGAAACGTGACCCCGTGACCGGAGCGTATCGGCCCGGCTAGGCCGCGCTGCCGTAGGGTGGGCAAAGGCGCTCTTGCGCCGTGCCCACCATTCCTTTTGCAATTGTGGTGACGATGGTGGGCACGCTTCGCTTTGCCCACCCTACCGCACCGTCTCAGGACGAAGGCGATCGGCCCGAATCCGCCCCCTTTGCCTTGATTCCCATCCCCGCCGTCGATACGGTCCCGCGCGATTCAAAACCCCCCGCGAGAGCCTGATCTGACGATGGACGCCTCATTGCCCGCCCATATGCGCCCGGAACGCTCGTTCCAGGGCTTTATCCTCGCGCTCCAGCGGTTCTGGGCCGAGCAGGGCTGCGTGATCCTGCAGCCCTACGACATGGAGATGGGCGCGGGCACCTTCCATCCGGCGACCACGCTGCGCGCGCTTGGGCCAAAGCCCTGGAACGCCGCCTATGTGCAGCCCTCGCGTCGGCCCAAGGACGGCCGCTACGGTGAGAATCCGAACCGGATGCAGCACTACTACCAGTTCCAGGTGATCATGAAGCCGTCGCCGCCGAACCTTCAGGAGCTGTACCTGAAGTCGCTCGCCGCGATCGGCATCGATTCCGCCGTGCACGACATCCGCTTCGTTGAGGACGATTGGGAAAGCCCGACACTGGGCGCCTGGGGCCTCGGGTGGGAATGCTGGTGCGACGGCATGGAAGTCAGCCAGTTCACCTATTTCCAACAGGTCGCCGGCTTCGAATGCGCGCCTGTTGCCGGCGAGCTCACCTACGGGCTCGAGCGCCTCGCGATGTATGTGCAGGGCGTCGACCGCGTCTACGACCTCAACTTCAACGGCCGCGAGGGCGACGCCAAGGTGACCTATGGCGACGTGTTCCTGCAGGCCGAGCGTGAATATTCGAAGCACAATTTCGAAGTCGCCGACACCGCGATGCTGTTCGAGCAGTTCAAGATGGCGGAAGCCGCGTGCCGGAAGTACCTCGACGCCGGCTGGCAAAAAAACTCAGAGTCCGGCAAGCGCGAGGCGCACCTGATGGCGCTGCCGGCCTACGATCAGTGCATCAAGGCGAGCCACGTCTTCAACCTGCTCGATGCGCGCGGCGTGATCTCCGTGACCGAGCGGCAGAGCTACATTCTTCGCGTGCGCGAGCTGGCCAAGGCCTGCGGCGAGGCCTGGATCCATACTGAAGCGGGCGGAGCGGCCTGATGCCCGATCTTTTGCTTGAACTGTTCTCGGAAGAAATCCCCGCGCGCATGCAGGCCAAGGCGGCCGACGATCTGCGCCGCATGGTCACCGACAAGCTGGTCGCCGAGGGCCTCGTCTACGAGGGTGCGAAAGCGTTCGCGACGCCGCGTCGCCTTGCGCTCACCGTGCACGGCATCCCCGCGCGCCAGCCCGATCTGAAGACCGAACGCCGCGGTCCAAAAATGGGCGCGCCCGATGCGGCCGTGCAGGGTTTTCTGAAAGCGACAGGTCTAAACTCGCTCGACGAAGCCAAGATCCAGCGCGACCCGAAGGGCGACTTCTACATCGCGCTGATCGAGAAACCCGGCCGCGACGCGATCGACGTGCTCGCCGAGATTCTGCCTGTCATCATCCGCACCTTCCCTTGGCCGAAATCGATGCGCTGGGGCGCGCGCTCAGGCAAGCCCGGCTCGCTGAGCTGGGTGCGTCCGCTGCACGCGATCACAGCGACCTTCGGGCCCGAGACGGAAGAGCCCGATGTCGTCAAATTCTCAGTCGACGGCATAGAGACCGGCCAGACCACCTACGGCCATCGCTTCATGGCGCCGGCGGCGATCAACGTGCGCCGCTTCGAGGATTATGAGGCGAAGCTGAAGGCTGCAAAAGTCATCCTCGATCCGCAGGCGCGGAAGGACATCATCTTCGCCGACGCCAAGGAGCTGACGTTCGCGCAAGGGTTTGAGCTGGTCGAGGATCAGGTGCTGCTGGACGAGGTGTCGGGCCTCGTCGAATGGCCCGTCGTCATGATGGGATCGTTCGAGCCGGAATATCTCGCGATCCCGGAAGAGGTGATCCGTGCCACCATCCGCAACAACCAGAAGTGCTTCGTCGTCAGGGATTCCAAGACGGGCAAGCTGACCAACAAGTTCGTCCTCACCGCCAATATCGAGGCGGCCGACGGCGGCAAGACTATCGTATCAGGCAACGAGCGCGTGATCCGCCCGCGCCTGTCGGATGCGAAGTTCTTCTATGAGACCGATCTCAAGACGAAGCTTGAAGACCGCCTGCCGAAGTTCGAGCAGATCGTGTTCCACGAGAAGCTCGGAACTCAGGCCGCGCGGATCAAGCGCATCGAACGTCTCGCCGCCGAAATCGCGCCTTTGGTCGGTGCCGATGTCGCCAAGGCCAAGCGCGCCGCGCATCTCGCCAAGGCCGATTTGCTGACCGAAGTCGTCGGCGAATTCCCGGAGGTGCAGGGTCTGATGGGCAAGTACTACGCGCTGGCGCAGGGCGAGGATACCTCGGTCGCCGCCGCGTGCGAGGAGCACTACAAGCCGCAAGGCCCGACCGATCGCGTGCCGACCGATCCGGTCAGCGTCGCGGTCGCGCTCGCCGACAAGCTCGATACGCTCGTCGGCTTCTGGGCGATCGACGAGAAGCCGACCGGCAGCAAGGACCCGTATGCGCTGCGGCGTGCGGCGCTCGGTGTGATCAGGCTGATCGCTGAGAACAACCTGCGTCTGTCGCTCATGAAGGTGGCGGCATCTGCACTCGCGGGCCTGTCGGTGAAGTCGGCCGACGCGGAGAAGCTTCCAAGCGATCTCCTCGCCTTCTTCGCCGACCGCCTGAAGGTCCAGCTGCGCGAGCAGGGCGCGCGTCACGATCTCGTCGACGCCGTGTTTGCGCTCGGCGGCCAGGACGATCTCCTGATGATCGTCCGCCGCGTCGAGGCGCTCGGAAAGTTCCTCGAGAGCGATGACGGCAAGAACCTGCTCGCCGGCATCAAACGCGCCAGCAACATCCTCGGCATCGAGGAGAAGAAGGACAAGCGCGCGTTCGACGGTGCACCCGATGCTGCGCTCTATGGCCTCGCTGAGGAGAAGGCGCTGGCGAAGGCGATCGGCGAGGTGCAGGCGGAAGCAAGCGCCGCCGTCGCCAGGGAAGACTTTGCCGCCGCGATGAGCGCGATGGCAAAGCTGCGTCCGCCGGTCGATGCGTTCTTCGAGAAGGTGCGCGTCAACGACGACGATCCGAAGGTGCGTGAGAACAGGCTGAAGCTGCTCAACGAGATCCGCAGCGCCACGCGTGCGGTCGCGGATTTCTCGAAGATCCAGGATTGAGGCTCTCGTGCCCCGGACGCAGCGCAGCGCTTCTTCAGCGGTGCGCTGCAGAGCCGGGGCCCATGTTAGCCTCACAAAGATTCTGGGTCCCGGCTCTGCGCCGCATCGCTGCGCGCTGCGTCGCGTCTGGGACACGAGAGCACACAAAAAAGCCCCGCCCGGCGGGGGGAGAACCGGGCGGGGCCTGATGTCCGTACTACGCGATGCGCGCCAGCCTGATTGAAGTGACACGCCGGACATCGAGTTGATCGGAAGCGTTTTCAAGCGAAGTGGATACCGGTTCGCGTGAAGAAAACGCGTTCAGACGAGAATCTAATCCATCACCTCGACGATGCGCCGCGAGCGCGGCTCGACCAGCACGGTTGCGCCGTTCACGACGGTGTAGCGGTAGGTGGTGGCGCCGAAACGTTGCGGCACGTCATAATAAGTGACGCCGCTTTCAGGTAAGGTGGCGCCGACCACCACGCGATCCGGGACACGGAAGGCCGGCACACGTTGCTCGACGACATATTCGCGGAATGCCGGCCTCTGTTCGACCGCAATCGTCGGGCCGCTGTCGACGACGACAGGCGCGCGGCCAACGGTGAGACCGGATTGCGCAGACGCTGCGATCGGCGAGCCGAGCGCGGCGCCAAGCGCAGCGAGGGCGAGAATCCTGTTCCGCATGGGCAACTCCTTCGAACTGATTTCAGCCGGCGCTACTGGCGCGACCGGTTGCCAATGCATGTCCCCTTCGCAATGTTCCGGGAAAAGCCCTGCCGCATCAGCGGCAATTTCGGGCAGTTTTCGCGAAGCCGGGAACCTGTTCGCGCCTTGTGCGTCTCTACCCGCGGAACCCGGTCCGGTATGATCCAGCCGCGATTCGCCTCACGTCACGGAAAGACAATTCATGCACATCACCGTCGCCCACATCTCGCCGCTTCTGTCGCTGCTTGCGGGCGTGCTCATCCTGATCATGCCGCGCCTTCTCAACCTGATCGTCGCGATCTTTCTCATCATAAATGGTGCGATCGGGCTCGGATTGTTGAAGTGGCTCCATCTCTAGGCCTTCATTTTCCGGAACTCTTCGACTTGCGCGGGCCTGCCCAAAGTGGTGTAAGGCGCGCGATTTCCCTTTCCTCTCGCAGGTTGTGTGCAAGCTATGGCCAAAGCCGCCTCGAAGCCCAATAAAACTCCAGCGAAAACGCCAGCGAAATCAAAGTCCTCCGCCACGGCGAAAGCCGCGCCGGCGGCTCGCAAGGCGCTCGCCAAGAGCACCTTGAAGAGCGCCCCGAAGCCGGTCGCCAAGACGGTTGCCAAGGCGGCTGTAAAGCCGGCTGCGAAGCCCGCGGCTAAGGCTGCGACCAAGGCGGCTGCGCCGAAGGTTGCCGTGAGGCCCGCCCCCAAGAAGGCCGCGCCCGCTAAGGCGGCGCCAGCCGCGGCCAAGGCCGGCAAATGGGTGTTCACGTTCGGCGACGGCAAGGCCGAGGGCCGGACGGAGATGCGCGACCTGCTTGGCGGCAAGGGCGCCAACCTCGCCGAGATGGCCAATCTCGGCCTTCCCGTGCCTCCCGGCTTCACCCTCCCGACCTCGGTCTGCACCTACTTCTACGCACACGACAAATCCTATCCGAAGGAATTGCAGTCGCAGGTTGAGAAGGCGCTCGACCATGTCGGCAAGTTGACCGGCAAGGTGTTCGGCGACGTCAAAAACCCGCTGCTCGTCTCCGTGCGCTCCGGCGCGCGTGCCTCGATGCCGGGCATGATGGACACCGTGCTCAACCTCGGCCTCAACGACGAGACCGTGGAAGCGCTGTCGGAACTGTCGGGCGACCGTCGCTTCGCCTATGACAGCTATCGCCGCTTCATCACCATGTATTCGGACGTGGTGCTCGGCTTCGAGCATCATCACTTCGAGGAAATCCTCGACACCTTCAAGGACAGCCAGGGCTATACGCTCGACACGGACCTCAGCGCCGAGGACTGGGTCGGACTGGTCGGCAAGTACAAGGACGCGGTCGCGCGCGAGACCGGCAAGGATTTCCCGCAGGATCCGCACGACCAGCTCTGGGGCGCGATCGGCGCGGTGTTCTCATCCTGGATGAACGCGCGCGCGGTGACCTATCGCAGGCTGCACGACATTCCGGAATCCTGGGGCACCGCGGTCAACGTGCAGGCCATGGTGTTCGGCAACATGGGCGAGACGTCGGCGACCGGCGTCGCCTTCACCCGCAACCCCTCGACCGGCGAGAGCAAGCTTTACGGCGAGTTCCTGATCAACGCGCAAGGCGAGGACGTGGTGGCGGGCATCCGCACGCCACAGGACATCACCGAGGAAGCGCGCAAGGAATCCGGTTCCGACAAGGCGTCTATGGAAGCGGCGATGCCGGAAGCCTTCAAGGAGCTGACGCGGATCTACACGCTGCTCGAGAAGCACTACCGCGACATGCAGGACATGGAGTTCACGGTCGAGCAGGGCAAGCTGTGGATGCTCCAGACCCGCGGCGGCAAGCGCACCGCCAAGGCGGCGTTGCGCATCGCGGTCGAGCTCGCCAATGAAGGGCTGATCTCGAAGAAGGAAGCGGTGACGCGGATCGATCCCGCCTCGCTCGACCAGCTGCTGCATCCGACCATCGATCCCGACGCCAAGCGCGACGTGATCGCGACCGGCCTGCCGGCCTCGCCCGGTGCGGCCTCCGGCGAGATCGTGTTCTCCTCGGACGAGGCGGCCAAGCTCCAGGCCGACGGGCGCAAGGTGATCCTGGTCCGCATCGAGACCAGCCCGGAAGACATCCACGGCATGCACGCCGCCGAAGGCATCCTGACCACCCGCGGCGGCATGACCTCGCACGCGGCGGTGGTCGCGCGCGGCATGGGCAAGCCCTGCGTCTCCGGCTGCGGCACCATCCGCGTCGATTACGGCCGCGGCACCATGAGCATCGGCTCCCGCACCTTCAAGACCGGCGACGTCATCACCATCGACGGCTCGCTCGGCCAGGTGCTCGCCGGCCGCATGCCGATGATCGAGCCGGAGCTGTCCGGCGAGTTCGGCACGCTGATGAAATGGGCCGACCAGGTCCGCAAGATCGGCGTGCGCGTCAACGGTGACACGCCGGAGGACGCGCGCACCGCGATCAAGTTCGGCGCGGAAGGCATCGGCCTCTGCCGCACCGAGCACATGTTCTTCGAGGAGACGCGCATCCGCACGGTTCGCGAGATGATTCTCTCCGAGGACGAGCAGTCGCGCCGCGCCGCGCTGGCCAAGCTGCTGCCGATGCAGCGCGCCGACTTCGTCGAGCTGTTCGAGATCATGAAGGGCCTGCCCGTCACGATCCGACTTCTTGATCCTCCCCTCCATGAATTCCTGCCGCACACCCATGCCGAGGTCGAGGAAGTGGCGCGCGCCATGAACACCGACCCGCGGCGCCTGGCCGACCGTGCGCGCGAGCTCTCGGAGTTCAATCCGATGCTCGGTTTCCGCGGCTGCCGCATCGCGATCGCCTATCCGGAGATCGCCGAGATGCAGGCGCGTGCGATCTTCGAGGCCGCAGTCGAGGCCGAGAAGCGCACCGGCAAGGCCGTCGGCCTCGAGGTGATGGTGCCGCTGATTGCCACCAAGGCGGAGCTCGACCTCGTCAAGGCGCGCATCGATGCCACCGCGAAAGCCGTGATGCGCGACACCAACACCAAGATCGGCTACCAGGTCGGCACCATGATCGAGCTGCCGCGCGCCTGCCTGCTCGCGGCCGAGATCGCGGAGAGCGCGGAGTTCTTCTCGTTCGGCACCAACGACCTCACGCAGACCACCTACGGCATCAGCCGCGACGATGCCGCGAGCTTCCTCGGGACCTACGTGTCCAAGGGCATCCTCCCGGTCGATCCCTTCGTCGCGCTCGACCAGGAAGGCGTCGGTGAGCTCGTCAAGATCGGCGTCGCGCGCGGCCGCAAGACGCGCCCGCAGCTCAAGGTCGGCATCTGCGGCGAGCACGGCGGCGATCCCGCCTCCGTCGCCTTCTGCCACGATATCGGCCTCGACTACGTCTCCTGCTCGCCCTACCGCGTGCCAATCGCCCGCCTCGCGGCGGCGCAAGCCGCGCTCGGCAAGGCGGTCGCGAGCCAGGCGTAAGCGCGGCGTTGAAGTGTTGAATGCGAAGAGGCGGGGCTAGGCCCCGCCTCTTTCATTTGAGGCGACACTCCACCCACACTTCATTGCGAGCGCCCCACACTCACTGGATCGCTTGACCGGGCGATCCAGTATTCCGAGACAACAGTGATTGAATCGAGAAGCCGCGGCGTACTGGATGCCCCGGTCAAGCCGGGGCATGACAGCGGTGTTTGCGGGACGTGGTTCCCGTAAGCGATGGAACCGCACCCGCGTCCCGTAATGAGACGCACGCGCAAGAGTTCCTTCACCATTCGCGTTGACCGAATGTTTACCGCTTTACGAGAGGCGGCGTTTACCAACGTGCATCATTGCCCGTGAAAACACCTGCAATCGCTTGAGTGTGCCGCACGCGCAACGCCGATTAACGCCCCGGCAACCTAAATTGGATACTGACGATAAAGATCGAATTGTACGGACGTACTGCGGTTCGATTTTTTTGGCGTAAGCGTAGCGTGAGCGTGTCGATGTCAGTGTTGCGTAACCATCCGAAGGGCGCGCGGTTCGCGTCCTTCGGAATCGGTCTCTGCATCTTCGCATTGATGCCGAGAGAGACCGGTTATCAGGATATCGCGTCGTTGCTGGCGCGTCAGCCCGGCGTCGCCGAGCGCTGGCAGAAGCAGGTATTTTCCGCCGCGTCCTCGATCCAGCTCGCCACCTACAGCTTCTCCCGTCCGATCGGCACTTCGCTTCCGCAGAGCGCGATGGTTCGCCTCGCGAGTCTCGATGGTCGCGACGTCACCGGCGCGATCAGCCGCAATCCGGCGCTTCAGGCGCCACCGCGCTACCAGGCCGCCGATTTTCCCAAGGTCGATCGCTCCATGAAGGGGGATCGCCTCGCAAGCGTCACACCCACGCAGGCTCCCGAGACGACCGCACCATCGGCAACGCCGGCACAGCAAGATCCCGCGACGTCGAACAGCTCGGTGTTCGGCGCCAAGACCGTCGCGTTGCCGCAAATCATGTCGCCGGAGTCCGCCGCGGCGCTCGATCCCGAGCTTCAGGAAGCGCTGCGCGCGCCGCCGCTGCCGCAATATGCCAATCCGCCACAGGCCAGTGACGCAGCGCGCGCGTTCGCGGTCCAGCCGCTCGAGGCGTTGAAGCAGGCGACCCTTCCGGACGCAGCGCCGCGCGATCCCTTCCGCGTCAAGACCTCGAACCTGTTTTTCGGCAGCTCCTCGCTCGGCGGCAATCTCGAGAGCATCGAGAGCTGGCAACCCGGCGCCGAGCCGCTAATCGTGATGCCCGATCCTGATATGAAGGTGACGGCCGCGCTGTCGCCGCCGTCGGCCGAGATCGCCAGGGACATCGAAAGCGGCGAGAGCGTCGCGCCGAAGGGCGAGGTCAACGCCGACAACCAGCGCGCCAGATCGCCGGCGGAGCGGCTCGCGCTCGACGACAAGTCGCGCGCAAAGGCCGAGAAGTGTCTCGCCGAGGCCGTCTATTTCGAATCGCGCGGCGAGGCCGTGCGCGGCCAGATGGCGGTTGCGCAAGTCGTGATGAACCGCGTCTTCTCCGGCAAATATCCGGACACCGTGTGCGGCGCGGTCTATCAGAACAAGCACCGCCATTTGGCGTGCCAGTTCACCTTCGCCTGCGACAACAATGCCGACGTCATCCGCGAGCCCGAGATGTGGGAGCGCGCGAAAAAGATCTCGAAGGCGATGCTCGACGGCCAGATATGGCTGCCCGAAGTGGGCAAGTCCACGCACTACCACGCCTACTGGGTGCGTCCGTCCTGGGTCGCCGAGATGAAGAAGATGTACAAGACCGGCGTCCACACCTTCTATCGCCCGCGCGCCTGGGGCGACGGCAGCGAAGAACCGAGCTGGGGCACCCCGGCCCAGACCGCCGCGCTCTCTGCCGAGCTCGCCCAGGAAGCCAAGAGCTCCGCCGAGATGGGTGTGAGCGAGCGAAGGTAGTCTTTCTTAATTCTCGGTGCTTGCGGCCCATCCTTCGAGACGCCCGCCGTGGGCGGGCTCCTCAGGATGAGGTCTTGCTCCGCGGCGAAATCTTGGACCCTCATGGTGAGGAGCGCCGCTTGCGGCGCGTCTCGAACCACGAGGCCGAGATGGTTCGCCGCTCACGCCTCGATATCCAGCGCGCAGTCGAAGTTCGGCGCCGAATGCGTCAGCGCGCCGGATGAGACGTAGTCGACGCCGGTCGCCGCGATGGCCGCGATCGAGTCCAGCGTGACGCCGCCGGATGCCTCCAGCTGGAGACGCCCCTCGTTAAGCCGCACCGCCTCGCGCAGCGTCGCGAGGTCCATGTTGTCGAGCAGCACGGCATCGGCGAGCCCGGTGCCGAGCACCTCGCGCAATTGCGCGAGCGTATCGACCTCGATCTCGATCTTGACGAGATGACCGGCATGGGCGCGGGCGCGCTCCAGAACCGGGCGGATGCCACCGGCGACCGCGATGTGGTTGTCCTTGATCAGGATCGCATCGTCGAGCCCGAAGCGGTGGTTGAAGCCGCCGCCGCAGCGCACGGCGTATTTCTCCAGCGCGCGCAATCCCGGCGTGGTCTTGCGCGTGCAGCAGATGCGCATTGTCGTGCCTTCGGTCCGCGCGACGTAGTCGGCCGTGAGCGTCGCGACGCCCGACAGCCGGCCGACGAAATTCAGCGCGGTCCGCTCCGCCGTGAGGATGGCGCGCGCCGGGCCCGTGATCGTCAGCACGTGCTGGCCGCGGGCAACCCGTGCGGCATCGCGGACCTGCGCGCGCACCTCGATATCGGGCGAGAGCTTTTGCAGCGTCGCCAGCGCCAGCGGAAGGCCGGCGATCACGCCGGACTGCCGCGCGACCAGGATAGCCTGCGCCTTGGTCGCTTCCGGAATCGTTGCGAGCGAGGTGATGTCGCCGGCGCGGCCGAGATCCTCGTCGAGCGCGCGATGCACGGCCTCGTCGATTGCAAGCGGCGACAGGAAGGCGTCGGGATAGAGCAGTGACGTCGGGGTGATCATGGGGAACTCCATCAGGCGATCATCGGTCGGGCGGTGCGTGGCAGCGGACGCTCGCTCAGGCTCTCGGCGATCTCACGTGCCTCCGTGAGCGTCGTCATCGTTCTCCGTGCCAGCGTGGGGACATCCGCCGGATGGTCGGAGCGGAAATGCGCGCCGCGGCTCTCGCGCCGCCTCCAGGCTGACGCAGCGACGAGCAGGGCTGACGCCGCCATGTTGCGGAGAGCGATGCTTGCGGGGCCGCGTTCGACTGCGGCGAAGTTGCGCACGGCCTCCGCAAGCCCATCACTGTTGCGGATCACGCCGACATGCGCGGTCATCATCGTTCGCAACCGCTTCACGTCGGCAGCGTCCGGCATGCCGCCACGCGCCGTCACCAACGCATCGGGAAGGCGGGCAGGCGAGGGGATCGCGCGGCCGGCGATGTCGTCGGCGATGCGGGCGGCGTAGACCACCGCCTCCAGGAGCGAATTCGAGGCGAGCCGGTTGGCGCCATGCGCGCCGGTGGACGACACTTCGCCGCCGGCCCAAAGCCCGTCGATCGAGCTGCGGCCGCGCTCATCCACCGCGATGCCGCCCATGTGGTAATGCGCCGCCGGCGCGATCGGGATGGCCTGCGTGGCGGGATCGATGCCGGCCGCGATGCAGCTTGCATGAACGGTCGGAAATTTGTCGGCGAAGCGCGTGCCGAGCGCCTGCCGGGCATCGAGGAAGGCACCGCGCCCGGCCGCGATCTCGGCGAACACGCCGCGCGCCACGATGTCGCGCGGCGCGAGCTCTGCGAGCGGATGGAGCGCCGTCATGAAACGTTCGCCATCGCCGTTGATCAGCGTCGCCCCTTCGCCGCGCAGCGCTTCGGTTGCGAGCGGCGCCGGATCGCGGCCGACCATGATGGCGGTCGGATGGAACTGCACGAACTCGGGATCGGCGATCACGGCGCCGGCACGCGCGGCGATCGCAAGGCCCGAGCCGCTGGCTTCTAGCGGGTTGGTGGTGACGGCATAGAGGTGGCCGAGGCCACCGGTCGCCAGCACCACCGCGCGGGAGGCCAGCAGGAGCGGACGTGCAGCGGGATTGCCGGCCTCGCGCAATTGAAGACCGGCGACCGCGCCGTCCTCGGTCAACAGCGCTTCGGCGACGAGACCTTCGATCAGTCGGATCGATGGCGTGCGGCGTACAGCCTCGCTCAGCGCCGCGATGATCGCGGCTCCGGCCCCGTCGCCGCGCACATGCACGATGCGCCGCGCCGAATGCGCGGCCTCGCGGCCGACAGCGAGCTTGCCTTCGAGGTCGCGGTCGAACGGCACGCCATAGGCGAGTAGGTCATGAATGCGCGGTGCTGCCTCGCGCGCGATGCCGAGTGCGACTGCTTCATCGACAAGACCGCCGCCGACGGCGATGGTATCAGCGGCGTGCGCCTCCGGCGTATCGCCTTCGGCCACGGCCGCAGCGATGCCGCCCTGCGCCCATGCGGACGACGCGCCCTGTCCGAGCGGGGCGGCCGAGATCAGCGTTACCGGCCGCGGCGCGAGCTTCAGTGCGCAAAAGAGTCCGGCGAGGCCACCGCCGACGATGACGACGTCATCGGTGCTGCGGGTGAGGTTGTGAATGTTGTCTTGCATGCTTCACTCTCAATTCTTCAGATTGATCATCCGCTCGACCGAGCGCCGCGCGCGTTCCGCGAGCGCGGGATCGATCGTGACTTGCTCGCCAAGCGTGAGCAGGCTGTCCAGAATGTTGGCGAGCGTGATGCGCTTCATGTGCGGGCAGAGATTGCAGGGGCGGAGCATTTCGACATCAGGCAGCTCGGCGCGGACATTGTCGGCCATCGAGCATTCCGTGATCATGACGAGCCGCCGCGGCCGCCGCTCGCGCACCCAGTTGATCATGTGCGCGGTCGAGCCGGTGAAGTCGGCTTCCGCCAGCACATCAGGCGGACATTCGGGATGCGCGATGATCTGCACCGACGGGTCGGCCTCGCGATAGGCGCGCAGCTCCTCGCCGGTAAAGCGTTCGTGCACCTCGCAGGCACCCTTCCAGGCGATGATCTTCACGTCGGTCTTCGAGGCGACATACGTTGCAAGGTAGCGATCGGGCAGGAAGATCACGGTCGGTGCGTTCAGGCTCTCGACCACTTGCACCGCGTTCGACGAGGTGCAGCAGATGTCGACCTCCGCCTTCACCTCTGCGGAGGTGTTGACATAGGCGACGACCGGTACGCCCGGAAATTTTTCGCGGAGCAGGCGAACGTCCGCGCCCGTGATGCTGTCCGCGAGCGAGCAGCCGGCGCGGCTATCCGGGATCAGCACCGTCTTGTCCGGATTGAGCAGCTTCGACGTCTCCGCCATGAAGTGCACGCCGCATTGCACGATGATGTCGGCCTTCACCTTGGTCGCTTCGACCGCGAGCTGCAGCGAGTCGCCGCCGATGTCGGCGACGCAATGAAAGATCTCCGGCGCCTGATAGTTGTGCGCGAGGATGACCGCGCCGCAGGCCTGCTTCAGCTCGTTGATCGCCTTGATCGTCGGCGCCATCAGCGGCCACTCGATCGGGGGGATCACGTGCTTCACGCGCTCATAGAGCGGCGCAGTGGCCCGCTCGACGTCCGCAGTCCATTCCAGTGAGGGCTTCGGCAGCGCGGGGCCGGTTCGCGCTGGTATGGCGCGAGGAGGGGCGGGGACTTGGCCCTGCGGCCGGTTGGCAAAGTCGTCGGGGCCGTAAATTCCAGTGATGGGCATCGAAGCCTCCCGTGAATGCTAATTATGCTCCATGTGAGTATATATAGGGCCTGAGAAATCCGGCCGAGAGGCCGGTGGGGTTTCGCCAGAGCTTACATATACTCAATCTGAGTAAATCAAAGATAACACGCGCCCGAGCGGGCCGCTAGCCCCAGCCGCACACATTCCCGTCAAATCGCGCTGGGCGCGTCGGGGAAGGCGCGATGAAACGCAATGCTCCGGCGGCAGCCCTTCGTGGAACGCAATCACTTTTGACTTGGGATCTTCATGCATCTGCATTAAACGCGTGACTCGCGGTTGCCTATTCCGGATCCGCCAGCGACTGATGAGGAACCCATGTCCACTCAAGCGGGCGAGCTCGGTCCGGTCTCGCGTTCGTCCACCTGGCGTACCCCGGCCATCATCATTCTCTGCGGCTGCGCCATCGGCATGCTCGGCTTCGGCCCGCGCTCGGCGCTCGGCTTCTTCGTGCAGCCGATGAGCCACGAATTCGCCTGGGGCCGCGACGTGTTCGGCCTCGCGATCGCTTTCCAGAATTTGCTGTGGGGATTGGGCCAGCCCCTTGCCGGCGCCGTCGCCGATCGCTTCGGCCTGTTCCGGGTGATGTGCGTCGGCGCGCTGCTCTACGCCGGCGGCCTGCTGCTGATGCGCTATTCCTCGACGCCGCTGTCGCTGAATCTCGGCGCGGGCGTGATGGTGGGATTCGGTCTCGCCGGCTGCTCGTTCAACCTGGTGCTGTCGGCCTTCACCAAGCTGTTGCCGGCCGAGAAGCGCGGGCTCGCGCTCGGTGCCGGCACTGCGGCAGGCTCGTTCGGGCAATTCCTGTTCGCGCCCATTGGTGTGGCGCTGATCGACAATTTCGGCTGGCAGCAGGCGCTCACCGTGTTCGGCTTCCTGATGCTGCTGATCATCCCGCTGTCGCTGGCGCTCTCGACGCCGCCGGTCGCGACCACGGCCAATGCGGCGCCAGCGGATGAGCAGACCTTCACGAAAGCGCTGGCCGAAGCCTTCGGCCATCGCTCCTATGTGCTGCTGGTGCTCGGCTTCTTCACCTGCGGCTTCCAGCTCGCCTTCATTACCGTGCATCTGCCGGCGTTTCTGGTCGATCGCGGCATCTCGACGCAAACCGGCGGCTGGGTGATCGCGGCGATCGGCCTGTTCAACATCATGGGATCGCTGAGCGTCGGCTATCTCCAGAACTCGCTGCCGAAGCGCTACATCCTCTCCGCGATCTATTTCACGCGCGCGCTTGCGACGCTCGCCTTCATCTCGTTCCCGATCACGCCGTTCTCGGCGATCGCATTCGGTGCGGTCTCCGGTCTTACCTGGCTGTCGACGGTGCCGCCGACCTCGGCGCTGGTGGCGCTGATGTTCGGCACGCGCTGGCTCGCCACGCTCTATGGCTTCGCCTTTGTCAGTCATCAGGTCGGCGGCTTCCTCGGCGTCTGGCTCGGCGGCATCGTGTTCGAAAAGTTCGGTTCCTATACGCCGATCTGGTGGCTCTCGATCCTGTTCGGTGTGCTCTCCGCGCTGATCAATCTTCCGATCGTCGAGAAACCGGTTCAGCGAGCGGTTGCGCAGCCTGCCTGATCGGCTAAACATCCCCTGAAACAAGTCTAGGGAGTTCAGTCGTGGCCACATTCAAGGCGATCCGGATCGACAAGGCGGACAAGGGCACCACCGCCGCACTCACGCAGTTCGACGACGGCGAACTGATGGACGGTGATGTCACGGTCCGCGTGGAATGGTCGACGCTGAACTACAAGGACGGCCTCGCGCTCACCGGCAAGGCGCCGGTGGTGCGTCGCTTCCCGATGATCGCCGGCATCGATTTCGCCGGCACGGTTGAAACCTCCGCCCATCCGCAATGGAAGGCAGGCGACAAGGTCGTCTGCACCGGCTGGGGCATGGGCGAGACCCATCTCGGTGCCTATGCCGAGAAGGCGCGGGTCAAGGGCGACTGGCTGGTCGCCTTGCCGCAGGGCCTGTCGGCGCGTGACGCCATGGCGATCGGCACCGCCGGCTTCACCGCGATGCTGTCGGTGCTGGCGCTGGAGAAGCACGGCCTGTCGCCGAAGAGCGGCCCTGTGGTGGTGACGGGCGCGGCGGGCGGCGTCGGCTCGGTCGCCACCGCCGTGCTCTCGAAGCTCGGTTATCACGTCATCGCCTCGACCGGCCGCGCCTCGGAAGCCGACTATTTGAAAGAGATCGGTGCGGCCGAGATCATCGACCGCAATGAATTGTCGGCGGCGGCCAAGCCCCTCGCCAAGGAGCGCTGGGCGGGCGGCGTCGACAGCGTCGGCTCGACCACGCTCGCGAATCTCCTGTCGATGACCAAGTATGGCGGCGCGATCGCGGCGTGCGGTCTGGCGGCCGGCATGGACCTGCCGTCTTCTGTCGCACCCTTCATTTTGCGCGGGGTGTGCCTTCTCGGCATCGATTCCGTGATGTGCCCGATCGAGCCGCGGAAAGCCGCCTGGCAGCGTCTGGCCTCGGATCTGGATCGGACAAAACTATCTGAAATTACTCATGAAATTCCGCTCGAAGAAGTTTCGGAATGGGGCGCGAAAATCCTCGCCGGTCAGGTCCGCGGCCGCATCGTGGTAAAAATTGTCTAACGGCGTTCAGACTTTACCAACCAAGCTGCTTCAATGTTGCCTTGGTTAGTATGGTAAGCAGCGGGTAAAGAGATAAGGCATCGCCCGCGCTGGGGTTGGTTCGGAGTTGAGCATGCTTGCGCGTATTGTGTTGGGGGCTGTCACGGCGGCAGCGACGTTTGCGCCGGCCATTGCAGGAAGCATGAACGCCGACGAGGCGCGCCGCTTCGTTGCCGGTAAGGTGTTCGCCTTCACCTGTTTCGACGGTACCCGCGGCGCAGGCCGCATCCTGGACGACCTCGGCGCCGCCGGCGCGGTGCAGTTCTCGGGCGCAGGCCCGGTGAAGCATCTCCGCCTGCCCGGCAACACGCTCCAGATCCGCGGGCAGAACGTCTGCGCCTCGATCAAGGGCATTCCGTTCGAGCCCTGCTTCAACCTGGAAAAGACCGACGATCGCAGCTTCCGCGGCTCGGTGTCGGGCATGGGCTTCGCCTATTGCGACTTCCACCATCAGGGCGGCAATCAGATGCTGATGGCCCGCGCCGTAGCGCGTCCGCGTTCGCTGCGCTCTTCGGAGCGCACCGGTTCGGTCGCTGCGTCCAACACTGAAGTCGCCGCGCGCGTCGAGACGCCGCGTGTCGAGAGCAGCCGGCTCGAGCCGGTGAAGTCCGAAGCCAAATCGGAGCCCGCCAGGAACGACGCTCCGCTGGAATTGCGCCGCTCGACCCAGTGAGCCGGCTGCGCGGAGCCGCCCGCGCATTTTGTCGTTGAAAATATTCATCGGTCACCAAGCCGCCGCGCCGTAGTCATACGGACGGCGGCTTTCATGCCTTGGTAGCGACTCGCGTCCCAGTTTGCGCAGGGCCGGGGGGTGCAAGGGTTCTACGATGTCGCTGTATTTCTTTCGCATCAGCACCGGTCGTTATTCCGGCGCCGCCGACCAGCCGTACGAGTTCGAGGATCGCGCCGCCGCCTGGGCCGAGATGAGCGAGGTCTGCGCCAACCTGCTCGGCAGCATCGCGCGCAACCTGAAGCCGAATGCGAAGTGGAGCATGGAGCTGCTCGACGAGAACAAGAAGCCGGTCTTCCGCGTCAGCCTGGTCGGTGAGACCGTCTGCTGATGACCGCGAACGGGCAACCGTTAACGGACGCCAGCGCGTGCAAATCCGCGAGTTCCATTTCATTGCACGTGAAAAGTGCGCAACTGCAGTAGTTTAAGCACGATTTCAGTATTTCTACCCAGGCTGCCGCGGCCACCCTTAACGTTAATGAGTAACCTCGCGGTTAGCCTTCCCGGACTGTTCACGCGCGTCGGCGCGGCAATGCGTATCCGGGGATTATGTCGATGATGTTCATTCAGAACCTGCGAATTGGCACCAAGCTCGCTGTGACCTCGGCACTCACCATCGCGCTCGTCGCGCTGATGATCGTCCTCCAAATGAACGGCGACGCTGCGGTTCAGAAGCTCAGCAATGGGGCATCGGGGCAGCAGTCGATCGCGCAAAGCGCCGCGGAAGCCAAAGCGTCGGTCCGCGGGATGCAGATCGGCATTCGTGACATCCTGAGCTCCACGTCGCCGGCCGAGTTGCAGAAGGCCGTCACCTATTTCAACGATCGGCAGACCGCGGCCCTGAAATTCGCGGACGAGATGGCGAAGCTGTCGCGCTCGCCGGAGAATCACAAGCGGATCGACCGCCTGGTCGTGTTGGTCGGCAATTTCAGCAAGGGGCAACAGCAGATCGAAGCGATCCGCAAGCAGGAGCTCGCCCTGAGCGCGAAGAAGGACGGCGAGGCGGCAGCACCGCTCGCAAAGCTCGTGGCCGAGGTCGACCGCATCCGCAAGGAGATGCTGGCGCCGATCAACGAAGAGATATCGGAGCTGACCAACGAGATCATCAACTTTGCCAAGCAGAAGAGTTCCGAAGCCCGCGCCGAAGCCGAAGCTGAGGCCGCGTCCGTCGCGCGGACCTCGTTCGTCGCCGGCGTGCTGGTCGCGCTGGTTCTGATCGGGGCGTGCATCTTCTCCGTCTTCAGCATTGCGCGGCCCATGCGCGCATTGACGGCGGCGATGGAGAAGCTCGCCGGCGGCGATTTCTCCGTGGTGCTGCCGGGCCTCGGCCGCAAGGACGAGGTCGGCGAAGTCGCCGGTGCCGTCGAGAAATTCAAGATCGTGTCCGAACAGAAGGCGCGAGAGGACGCGGAAGCCAAGTCGCGGCAGGATCAGCTCGCGGCCGAGCAGCGCAAGTCCGAGATGCGCAGGCTCGCCGACAGCTTCGAAGGCGCCGTCGGCGAGATCGTCGGTACGGTGTCGTCGGCTTCCACGGAGCTTGAAGCATCCGCCACCACGCTCACCTCGACCGCGGAGCGCACGCAGCAGCTCACCACCGTGGTCGCGGCGGCCTCCGAAGAGGCCTCCACCAACGTGCAGTCGGTGGCGTCGGCAACGGAGGAGCTGTCGTCGTCGATCACCGAGATCAGCCGGCAAGTGCAGGAATCCGCGCGTGTAGCGAGCGAAGCCGTCGGCCAGGCCCGCACCACGACCGACCGTGTCAGCGAGCTGTCGAAGGCGGCGACGCGGATCGGCGACGTCGTGGAGCTGATCAACACCATTGCCGGCCAGACCAACCTGCTGGCGCTCAACGCCACGATCGAGGCCGCGCGCGCCGGCGAAGCGGGCCGCGGTTTTGCCGTGGTCGCCTCCGAAGTCAAGGCGCTCGCCGAGCAGACCGCGAAGGCGACCGGCGAGATCGGCCAGCAGATCGCCAGCATTCAGGCCGCGACCGAGCATTCGGTCGGCGCCATCAGGGACATCAGCGACACCATCGAGAAGCTGTCGGAGATCTCCTCGGCGATCGCCGCTGCGGTCGAAGAGCAGGGCGCCGCGACGCAGGAAATCTCCCGCAACGTGCAGCAGGCGGCGGAAGGCACCCATCAAGTGTCGTCCAACATCACCGACGTGCAGCGCGGCGCAAGCGAGACCGGCTCGGCGTCCTCGCAGGTGTTGGCGGCGGCGCAGTCGCTGTCCGGCGACAGCAATCGCCTCAAGCTCGAAGTCGGCAAGTTCCTGGGTACCGTTCGCGCGGCCTGACCAAAACCGCAGGGAGAGCCTTGCTCCCTGCGCAACTCTCGGAATGCAAGAGCGGCGTCGATCGCGGTGAAAGCTCCGTGTTTCT
The DNA here is from genome assembly GCF_040547725.1 of Bradyrhizobium sp. LA2.1. Taxonomy (NCBI): domain Bacteria; kingdom Pseudomonadati; phylum Pseudomonadota; class Alphaproteobacteria; order Hyphomicrobiales; family Nitrobacteraceae; genus Bradyrhizobium; species Bradyrhizobium sp. LA2.1. The sequence goes on along the minus strand of NZ_JBEPQI010000033.1, from coordinate 68,570 downwards.
ACGGCAAACGTGGTTAAGGGAAGCGGAATGGTTTTGGACGAAGTTCATGGGAATTCAGCCGCTTGAGCGGCAACGTCCATGAAGGGTTCCAGTCATGCATTTTCTCGGCCGCTTCCGCATCCTGAGCAAGATCCTCGGGATCGTCCTCCTGCTGTGCGGGATCGGTGCCGCGATCGCCTGGATTGGCGTCTCCGCCCTCAGCGATCTCAGCGAAAAGGCCGACGTGATGTCGACCGCGGCCAAGCGGGCCTTGCTCGCCGCGCGCGCCAACCAGAACGTCATCGCGCTGAACCGCGCTGAATTCCGCAGTGCGCTCGATCCGCGTGACGACAATCGCCTCGCCGCGCGTGATGTCATCAACGCCCAGCTCAAGCAGTATCAGGAGCGTTTCGACGAGGTCAGCCAGACCCCGGACGAGAAGGCCAAGACGCTGCTCCCGGGCGTGCGCGAGGCGTTCTCGGCCTACAAGAGCCAGATGGACACGACGCTCGCGGCCGTCGATGCCGAGAAGTCGGCGAAGCTCAGCGACAGCGCAGACAAGCTGCGCGACATCGCGATGAAGAGCAGGGCCGCTGCGGAGAACCTTCAAGGCAAGATCCGCGAACTCGCCGATCGGCTGAATATGCGCGTCGAGGAGAAGAGCAAGGAAGCGCGCGAGCAGTATGAATCGACGTCACGCTTCCTGATCATCCTCGCAGGCCTCGGTGTCATCATCGGCGGCGCGTTGGGCTTCATCATCGGTCAGTACGGCATCGCGCGGCCGATCCGCATGATCGTCGGTGTGCTCCAGGAGCTTGCCGCCGGCCGCTATCAGGTCGAGATCGCCGGCCTTGATCGCAAGGACGAGGTCGGCGAAGTCGCCAAGACCGCGGAAGTGTTCCGGGAGAACGGCCTTGCCAAGATCCGGATGGAAGCCGAGCAGAAGGAGATGGAGCAGCGCAGCGCGGCGCAGCGTCGCCAGGACATGCTCCGGCTTGCCGACCAGTTTGAAACCGCCGTCGGCGAGGTGATCGAGACCGTGAGCTCGGCCTCGACCGAGCTCGAGGCTTCCGCGACGACGCTGACCTCGACCGCGGAGCACGCGCAGCAGCTTGCGACCGTGGTCGCTTCGGCCTCTGAGGAAGCCTCCACCAACGTGCAGTCGGTGGCCTCGGCGACCGAGGAGCTGTCGTCCTCGATCACCGAGATCAGCCGCCAGGTGCAGGAATCCGCGCGCGTGGCGAGCGAAGCGGTCGGCCAGGCCCGCACCACGACCGAACGTGTCAGCGAACTGTCGAAGGCGGCAACGCGGATCGGCGACGTCGTCGAGCTGATCAACACCATCGCCGGCCAGACCAACCTGCTGGCGCTCAACGCCACGATCGAGGCTGCGCGTGCAGGTGAAGCTGGCCGTGGCTTCGCCGTCGTCGCTTCCGAAGTGAAGGCGCTTGCCGAGCAGACCGCGAAGGCGACCGGCGAGATCGGCCAGCAGATTTCCGGCATCCAGTCTGCTACCCAGGAGTCGGTCGGCGCCATCAAGGACATCAGCGACACCATCGAACGGCTGTCGGAGATCTCTTCGGCGATCGCGGCGGCGGTGGAGGAGCAGGGCGCGGCGACGCAGGAAATCTCCCGAAACGTGCAGCAGGCGGCGGAAGGCACCCATCAAGTGTCGTCCAACATCACCGACGTCCAGCGCGGCGCGAGCGAGACCGGCTCGGCGTCGTCGCAGGTGCTTTCGGCTGCGCAGTCGCTGTCCGGCGACAGCAACCGCCTCAAGCTCGAGGTCGGCAAGTTCCTCACCACCGTGCGCGCCGCCTGAGGGCGGCCGTCCTCACCCCATCATCCGCCGATTGCAACCGCCGCGCGAGGACGCGTGGCGGTTCGCATGCGTCCGCAGCCGATGCCGCGGTGAGAAGGTCTGCACGGTTAACCTTCCGGAAAACCGATGCAGTCATGATCTCGCAATATTCGGGTGCCGAGTCGCCCTCCCTGTATTGCGTATCGAACGTATCGGAGCACATTCAATGAGCGGCCTTTCCATTCGCCTCACCCACAAGGTCATGGCGATCGGACTCTTCGGCCTTGTCGGTCTCGTCGTCTTCGGCGCGATCTACGAGATCGGCAGCCTCTCTCAGGACGCCTCCCGCACCGTTGCCAACCGCGCCCGCGCGATCGCTGACCTCAACAAGCAGCTCACGATCGAGATGCTGGAGGCGCGCCGCAACGAGAAGAATTTTCAGCAGCGCCGCAACGAAAGCTACGCCAAGGCCCATGCCGAGCTGATGGGACCGATCAACCGCGATTTCGACGAGGTCGAGCGGTTGATGGCGGCCGGCGGCATGAGCGCGCTGTCCGACAAGACCAGGCAGGCACATGACGGCTTCAAACGCTATGCCGAGGATTTCAAGGCGCTCGTCGTGGCCGAGACCAGACTCGGGCTGAACGAGACGCTTGGCCTGTCCGGCTCGCTCCGCGCCGCCGTGCACGACATCGAGGTGAAGCTCAAGGAGATCGACGATCCCAGGACGACGAGCTGGATGCTGATGATGCGCCGGCACGAGAAGGACTTCATGCTGCGGCGCGACCCCAAATACATTGCCGAGGTGAAGAAGGCCGCGGTCGAATTCTCCAAGGCGATCGAGGTGGTCGCAGTCCCGACGGCGGTGATGAACGACATCACGGCCAAGCTCCAGAAGTACCAGTCCGAGTTCGCGGCCTGGGCCGAGACCGCGCAGCAGAGCGCTGCGCTGGACGCGAGCATGATGAAGACATTCCGCGAGCTCGAACCCTCCATGGTCGAGGTGCGAACCGCCGTCGACGCCATGTACAAGCAGGCGGACGCCGCGGAGGCCGCAACGCGCGATGCCGTGCGCATGTGGATGATGATCGCCTTCGCGCTCACCGTCGTCGTGCTCGCCGTGGTCGGCTTCGTCCTCGGGCGCTCGATCTCGAAGGCGCTGTCCGGCATGATCGGCGCGATGACACGGCTGGCGCGCGGCGAGCTCTCGATTGCCGTCCCCGGCGTCGGGCGCAAGGACGAGATCGGCGAGATGGCCGGCGCGGTCGAGGTGTTCAGGACCAACATGGCGGAGGCAGAGCGGCTGCGTGCGGAGCAGGCCGAGGCTGACGCGCGCGGGCGCGAACGGCGCAAGGCGGACATGCAGCGCCTCGCCGACGGGTTTGAAGGCGCAGTCGGCGAGATCATCGACACGGTGTCGTCGGCGGCAACCGAGCTCGAGGCGTCCTCCAACACGCTGACGCAGGCCGCCGAGCGAGGCAACGGGCTCGCCACGGCGGTGGCGGCGGCCTCGGAGGAGGCGTCCGCGAACGTGCAGTCGGTGTCGTCCGCGAGCGAGGAGATGACCACATCGATCTCGGAGATCAGCCGCCAGGTGCAGGAATCGGCCCGCGTCGCCGACGTCGCGGTGGAGCAGGCCCAGCGCACCAACGCGCGCGTCGCCGAGCTGACCAAGGCGGCAGGGCGCATCGGCGACGTGGTCGAGCTGATCAACACCATCGCCAGCCAGACCAATCTGCTGGCGCTGAATGCCACGATCGAGGCGGCACGTGCGGGCGAGGCCGGCAAGGGCTTCGCGGTGGTCGCGACCGAAGTGAAGGCGCTCGCTGAGCAGACCGCGAAGGCCACCGGCGAGATCAGCCAGCACATCGGCGCGATCCAGACCGCGACGCAGGATTCGGTCGGCGCGATCAAGGAGATCGGCGACACCATCGCGCGGATGTCGGAAATTTCCTCGGCCATCGCCGCAGCGGTGGAGGAGCAGGGCGCCGCGACGCAGGAGATCTCCCGCAACATCCAGCATGCCGCGCACGGCACCTCGGAAGTCTCCGCCAATATCGGCAACGTCCAGCGCGGCGCAGGCGAGACCGGGGCCGCCTCTGCGCAGGTTCATTCGGCAGCACAATCGCTGTCTCAGGAGAGCAACCGGCTGAAGAGCGAGGTCGCGCGCTTCCTGGAGTCGGTGCGGGCGGCGTGAGGTCGTCAGTTGCTCTGTTCGAGCCGTACATCGCGGTGCGCCGGTGTGGCGTCGCGCGATGTCTGCTGCACTGCAACCAATAATTGCGGAACATATAACGGCGGCGACAGCGAATTCCGTAGTTTCACGTAGGTTCCTGTTAACGCCTGTTTGCAACTATGAGCGCAATCTTACGGGATAAAAATCAGCCAGCATTGTTGAACTGACTTCCGCCCTGTCGTCCGTCGTGACGATGGCGGCGCAGGTGATTTGCGCGTTGCTAGGTCTCATCGGGATTTGCTGTGATGTCGAAGTTGTCGATCGTGTTCAAGCTTCTGACCGTTTTGTCGGTCCTCGTGCTGTCGCTCGCCGGCGTCGGCGTGATGGCGATCGGCACCATGCAGAGTATCAATTCCCACACCGTCGAGATCGCGGAGAGCTGGCTGCCGAGCGTGCGTGCGCTCGGCTCGCTTCGCGCCGACATCAATGAGTTGCGCGTCGCGCTGCGTCTGCACCTGATGCAGGACACCGCCGAGGGCAAGGAAGCCGCCGAGAAGCGCCTCGCCTCGCTGCAGGCGCGCATCGACCAGACCCGCAAGGTCTACGAGCCTCTGATCACCTCCGCCGAGGAGCGCTCGCTCTATGAGCAGTGGAGCAAGGCGTGGGCCGAGTACCTGAACGGGGTGCAGGACGTCATGGTGCTGTCGCGCAAGGGCGTCGGTCGCTTCCCGACCGATGCCAACGAGCTGTTGCAGACCAAGGTCGCGAAGATGGCCCAGGCCGCCGACCCGCTGCTCCAGAAGGGTATCGAGATGAACAACCGGGGCGCCGAGCTGGAGACGAAGCAGGCGGCCGACAGCTACGCCACGATCTTCCGCGTGCTGGTCGGCATCATCGTGTTCTCGGTCGTGATCGCGATCGGCGCCGCCTATTATCTCGTGCGTGACGTTTCTCGTGGGATTGCCTCGATCATCCATCCGATGCAGTCGCTTGGTGAAGGTGATCTCTCCGCCGAAGTGCCGCATCGCGGCGAGAAGACCGAGATCGGCTCGATGGCGGATGCGCTCCAGATCTTCAAGGAGGCGTTGATCGCCAAGAAGGCCGCCGACGAAGTCGCTGCTGCCGACGCCGAGGCCAAGATCGAACGCGGCCGCCGCGTCGACGCCATCACCCGCAAGTTCGAGGCCATGATCGGCGAGGTCGTCGGCACCGTGTCGTCGGCCTCGACCGAGCTCGAGGCCTCCGCGACCACGCTGAGCAGCACCGCGCAGCGCGGGCAGGAGCTTGCGACCGTGGTCGCCGCGGCGTCCGAGGAAGCCTCCACCAACGTCCAGGCGGTTGCGTCCGCATCGGAGGAGCTGTCGTCCTCCATCACCGAGATCAGCCGCCGCGTGCAGGATTCGGCGCGGATGGCCGCGGAGGCCGTCGAGCAGGCGACGCGGACCAACGACCGCGTCAACGCGCTGTCGCAGGCGGCATCGCGTATCGGCGACGTGGTCGAGCTCATCAACACCATCGCCGGTCAGACCAACCTGCTGGCGCTCAACGCCACCATCGAGGCTGCGCGTGCCGGTGAAGCCGGCCGCGGCTTCGCGGTCGTCGCCTCCGAGGTCAAGGCGCTGGCCGAGCAGACCGCGAAAGCGACCGGCGAGATCGGGGCGCAGGTCTCCGGGATCCAGTCCGCGACGCAGGAATCCGTCAGCGCCATCCAGGAGATCGGCGGCACCATCGAGCGGCTGTCCGAGGTGGCGGCGGCCATCGCAGCCGCCGTCGAGGAACAGGGCGCGGCCACGCAGGAGATCTCGCGCAACGTGCAGCAGGCTTCGGTCGGCACGCAGGAGGTCTCGATGAACATCACGGACGTTCAGCGCGGTGCGATCGAGACCGGCTCGGCGTCGACGGAGGTGCTGTCGGCGGCGAAATCGCTGGCGACCGACAGCACGCGGCTCAAAGTCGAGGTCGCGCAGTTCCTGGAGTCGGTCCGCGCGGCTTGATCCTCAAGTGCTCGCCTGCGGAGCCGGCGGCGGTGCTATCTGCCGCCGGAACAGGATGCGCTGGTAGAGCCAGCCGATCGCGACCAGCACGATGCCGAGGCACATGAACGACAGCGCGCGGTAGACGCCTGTCAGCGTCGACATGTCGATCACGAAGGCCTTCAGGATCGTCAGCGCGATCACCGCGGCCGACGCCAGCCGTGCCCGCTCGGAGTTGGCGAGAATGCCGACGCCGAGCAGCACCACGCCGAAGCCGAGCCAGCCGATCGAATAGGTGTATTGCTCCGCGCCCGTGGTGGCGCCGTAGAGCAGGACCGGGCCGTGATAGAAGCGGCGGATCTCCAGCGTCAAATAGGTGAGCGCGAACACCAGCGCAGCGCCGGCAATCGTGTTCGCATAGGCGACGGGGCGATGCCCTGCCACCGCATAGGACAGCAGCAGCATCAGTACCGCCGGGAGAGCGTAGCCGAGCAGCAGCAGGTTGAAGACGAGACCGCCGACATCGACGCTGGAGAGCAGCCACGGATTCTCCAGGATCAGCAGGCCGAATACGCTGATGAGCCCGGCGATCGCGGTGAGCGCGACCGCGCCGACATTGTGAACGATGCTGTGGCTCCTCAGCCGCAGCCGCTCCAGCCCGATCGCCATGGCGAGCGCGACGCAGACTTGCAGTCCAAATTCGAGCAGCGAGGGCGGCGACGTCATGCGGCCGCTAGTGGCAAGATGGCGGATCTCCATGAAGGCGAGCAGTGCGGTGAACAGGATCGCGGCGGCCTCCACGATGCGCAGCGGCGGATCGTCACCGCGGCGGCGCAGGAAGATGCTCGCGCCCCAGAACGAGGCCGCCGGCAGGCCGTAGCCCCACAACAGCCAGTTGAAGATCGGCGTGGTGCCGACGGCATCGCCGACGATGCGCGGATCATAGCCGATGCGCGCGGTCACGATCGCGGCAAAGATGGCGGCGAGCCGGCGCAGGACCGGGATCGGCCGCTGCAGCGAGATCCAGGCCGTGCCGAGCGACATCAGCGCCAGCGCGATGGTGAGCCAGCCCTTTTCGAGGGCGAAGGTCAGCGCCAGCGCCAGCGCGCCGAGCGTGCCGGTCGCGAACAGCGCGACGGAGGTCGCAGTGCCCGGCCGATCTTCGCGGCGCGCCAGTGCTTCGGTCGCAGCGCCAAAGGCGGCGGCGAGCAGCACCGCGAGGATCGCGAAGGGGATCGAGCGGTCGAGATGGGCGATGCGCGCGTAGAGCGCAACGAGGATCGCGATCGGCGTCGCAACGGCTGCCGCCGACCACACCACCGGAATGATCGTCGAGTTCGAGCGGCCCTGCGCGAGGAAGCCCGCGATGCCGAAGCCGGCAGCGAAGATGGCGGCCATCACCAGATGCAGCGTTACCGAGCTGTCGGTCGCGACCGGTCCAACGCCGGGCATCGGGCCGCCCGGCAGCACCAGCATGTCGGGATTGGCGCGCACCGCCCATTCGGCGAACACGATGAAGACGGTCGCTGCGGCCGCGCCCAGCGCGCCCGTTGCCGCCGGCGCGCGCCAGGCGACGAGCAGCGTCGCACCAACGAGCAGCGTGAAGACGATCAGTGCAAGGTCCGCATGCGCGCTCGACAGCACGATCAGCATCGCGCCGAACAGATAGGCACCGAGCGAGCTCGACGACACCGGCTCGATCTCCCCGTCCTCGATGGTCGGGCCGAACATGAAGCCGCAGACCACGAGAAGGGCGGCGAGCACGAAGCCCGCGATCGCATGGAAGGCGTGCGGCGCGACCTGCAGCTCGCTGGTATCGAGCCCCGGGAAGATCCAGAGCACGGCGAAGGCGATGGTGGTCACCGCGAGCCAGCGCCACAGCCGGATGCGCGCGAGGCCGAAGCTCGCGGCGGTGACGATCGCAAGATAAATATAGAGCGCCCAATAATCCGGCTTGCCGCTGGAGACGAGGATTGGCGTCACGAACGCGCCGACCACGCCGAGGCCCGCGAGTGCGGGCCCATGCAACAGTGCCGCGGCGAGCGTGCCCATCGCGACGATGCCGAGCAGCACGAAAGCGGTGGCGGGCACGAGGAAGCCATAGAGCGCATAGGCCGCGTAGATGGTCGCGAACGCCACGGCCGTTCCGGCCGCGGTGAGGATCGCGGGGATGTTGGCGATCGGCAGCGCCGCGATGTTGGAGATGCTCTCCTTGCGCCGCGACCATTCGCCGGCGCCCAGCAGCGCGGCTGCGAACAGTCCGCCGAGGAACACGCGCACGCCGGGGCCGACGAGACCTGCCTCGATCGAATAGCGCACCATGAAGAAGCCGCCGAGCGCGAGCGCGAGGCCGCCGATCCAGACCACCCAGCGCGTGCCGAGCCGTTCCTCGAAGCCGGGCGCCGGCGCGGGCAAAGGCGGCGGTGCGTAGGCCTCGGTGCTCGCCGCAAGCGGCGGCGGTGCATCGGCTTCGGTGCTCGCCGCGAGCGGCGGCGGTGAAACCTCTTCGGTGACCAGCGGAGGCGCTGCTGCCTCGGCTTCGGGCGCGAGCGGCGGCGGCTCGGCGGCCGTCGTGGCGGGCGCCTCGGCCTGCACCTGCGTGGGCATCAGCGGCGGCGGCTGCACCTGCCGCTGCGCGTAAAACATCTCTTCGAGCGAGGCCAGCCGGCGGCGCAGCTCGGCCGCCTGGCTGGAGGCCTTGATCGCGATCAGGACAGCGATGATTGCAATGATCAGCGCAAAGACGTCAAACGGGCCGTCGAACATGAAGCCTCCAGGCAACCGGCGGGCAGGGGCCGGTCACGCAAATCCTAGGATCTAGCGCCGGGAGCGTACGCGCAAGCCCGGCGCGGGTCGTTCCTGGAGCACGTCGCGGCGGAAGCGGTAGAGCGCCGCCGGCCGTCCGCCGGTCTGTGTCGACATCACCCCGGTCGGTTCGACCAGGGCTTCGGTTTCGACCAGGCGGCGGAAATTTTGCTTGTGCAGGTGCCGGCCGGAGATCGCCTCCACCGTGTACTGCAGTTCAGTGAGTGTGAACTCCGCGGTCAAAAGTTCAAACACCACAGGACGATACTTCAGTTTTGCACGCAGCCGCGCGATCGCTGTCGCGAGAATCCGGCGGTGATCGAATCGCATGGAGGTGCCGAGCGCGGGAAGCTCCTTGCGCGCCAATGCCGCAGGACGGCCGTCGCGCCGCGCCTCCTCGATCAGCCCGGCCTCGTACAAGAGCTCGTAGCGGTCGAGCACGCGCTCCTCGTCCCAGGGCGCGCCGTCGAGACCGAAATAGAACCGCACGCGATCCCGGCGCGGCAGCGCGCGTGTGGTCTCTGGCGTCTCCTCCTCGGCCCATAGCGTCAGCGCCGGGATGATGTCACGGGCGATGATCGCGGGCGGCTCCTCGCGCCAGTCTTCCCAGGGGAGGAAGCGATACCACGGTTCGAAGCTCGCGCCGGTCGCTGCGAGCTCGCCGCCCACCGCGCGCGTCAGCGCGAGATAGCCGATCGACACCATATGCGCACCGGTGTCGCCGGCCTCGGCGTGACGGCCACGATCGCCGAACGTGTAGAGCTGTTCGACATAGCCGAGCCGCAAGCCCGCCTGCGCCTCGACCCAGGCGCGCAGGCCGATCTCGAACGTGCGATGGCTCGGCGCATCGAACGGCCCGAACGGCAGGCCCGCCAGCCCATCACTGCTGTGCGCGGTGAGGATCAGCGGCTCATGATCCTCGATCGCGACGATCGCCGCGGTCAGGCCGATCTCGATCGGCGTCAGCTGCGTGTCGCTCATGCGGCTGATGTCGCAGTTGTCATTCGAGCTCGATCACGAAGGGGCGGCCTTCCACCATCATGGCGCCCGGGCCCATCTCGTCGAGCGCGCGCAGCATGCGGCCGTTGCGCCCAAGCGCGCGGTCGGCAAGGCCGACGATGCGGCGGTTCGGCGAGGCGATCGGCGAGGCCGCGCGGATCTTCTTGGCGATCTCGATCTCGTCGCGATCCGGATTGAGGGCGCAGACGGCCGCGAATGCGCTCGCGGTGGAGCGGCTGATGCCGGCATAGCAATGCACCACCAGCGGTGCGCTGCGGTCCCAGCCGCGCACGAAATTCAGCACCTGGTCGATATGAGCTTCGGATGGTGCGGTGAAGCCGTCCATCTCCTCGGTGATGTCGTCCATCGACACTTTGAGATGGTTGGCCGGCAGCACCGACACCGGACGTGCCACCTGCTCGACATTGGCCATGACGGTCAGCACATGGCTGGCCCTGGTGAGGCGGACGGTTTCGGGAAGGGCGGCGAGGGAACAGACGTGGATCATGGCGGACCTTTTTGCCGCTGATTATAGCGAGCGCTCGTAGGGTGGGCAAAGGCGCATCGCGCCGTGCCCACCGTTTCGCACCGCGCACACCGCGGCTAGTTTGGTGGGTACGCTTCGCTTTGCCCACCCTACGAAGGGATGATGCTACGCGAACACCGCGTTGAACCGCTCCAGAAACTGCTTCTCGGCCCGCGCCGCGGTCCAGGGCGTGAGGTAGTCGCGCCGGACGCTGTCGGAGAGGCCGGGGTCCCTGCCGAACAGGCGCTTCGCCTCGCTTTCGCTGAAGCCGGCAAGCTCGGTTGCCTCCAGATAGGCCGCACCGCGATCGGCGGCCTTGATGGCTTGCGTGATCTCCTCGGGCAGCGCCGGCGGCAGGCCGAAGCGGATGTGGATGGCGCCGAGCAGGCGCTTCTCGACCGCCTTGTAGTGGCCGTCGAGCACGGCCTTGAACGGCGAGATCATGTCGCCGATCACGTATTCGGGCGCATCGTGCAGCAGGGCGGCGAGCCGCATGCGCTCGTCGACGCGCGGCATCTCGTGCCGCATCACGGTCTCCACCAGAAGCGTGTGCTGCGCGACCGAGAAGATGTGCGCGCCGGTGGTCTGCCCGTTCCAGCGCGCCACGCGCGCCAGCCCATGCACGATGTCGGCGATCTCGACATCGAGCGGAGAGGGATCGAGCAGATCGAGCCGGCGGCCCGACAGCATGCGCTGCCAGGCGCGGGATGCCACGTCGCGTGCCGCTTTCTTCGCGGTCATTTGGCCTTGAGGCGCGGCTTGCGCTGCGTCTTGCCGCAGCTCGCGTGACAATGGCAGTCGACGAGATGGTCGTTGACCATGCCGGTCGCCTCCATGAAGGCGTAGACGATGGTCGGGCCGACGAATTTGAAACCGCGCGAGGACAGTTCCTTGGAGATCTGCATCGACAGCGGCGTCGAGGCCGGCACGCTCGCAGTGGTCTTGAAATTGTTGACCTTGGGCCGTCCGTCCATGAAGTCCCACAACAGCTTCGAGAAGCCCGGGCCCTTCTCCATGATGTCGAGATACGATTTCGCGCTCAGGATCGCGCCGTCGATCTTGGCGCGGTTGCGCACGATGCCGGCATCGTTCATCAGCGCGTGCACCTTCTTGTCGTTGTAGCGCGCGATCTTCTCCGGCTGAAAATCATCGAAGGCTTTGCGGAAATTGTCGCGCTTGCGCAGGATCGTGATCCAGGAGAGGCCGGCCTGGAAGCCGTCGAGGATCAGCTTTTCATACAGCGCACGGTCGTCATATTCCGGCACGCCCCATTCGGTGTCGTGATAGGCGACATAGAGCGGGTCTTCGCCGGGCCAGGGGCAGCGGGTCTTTCCGTCGGGATGCAGGCGGGGGGCTCGGCTCATGCGATGGGCTGCTTCAGGGGAATGCGGACGACGTCGGGTTCGGCGAGCCTCACGGCGAGGCCGCCGGCGGTGAGCGGCTGGCCGGCATCGAGCGCGTCCGCAACGCGGTCGATACGCACCAGCGCGATGCCTTTGCCTTGCGCGGACGAGCCCATCGTGCCGACCGGCTTGTCACCGGCCATAACACTGACGCCGGCCTCCGGCGAGAGGTCATCGAGCAGCACCTTGACGCTGCGGGTGCGCGCGGTGCCGCGATGCTGCATGCGCGAGACGACCTCCTGGCCGACATAGCAGCCCTTGTCGAAATCGACGCCGGCAAGGCGGTCCATGTTGGTCTCGTGCGGGAATGCATCGCTGTACATGAAATCGAGTCCGCCGCGCGGCACGCCGAGCGCGATACGATGCGCCTCGTATTCGGCGGCATCGACCAGCTCGGCGCCGATGAGGTCGGACAGCTTCTGCTTGAGGTCTTCGGGGATCAGGATGCGAGTGCCGAGCGCATCATTGCGCGGATCGGCGAATGCAAGGTCCGGCTGCGCCGCAGGCTGGCCGTCCCAGGCCGCGAGCACACCGAGATCGAGGTTTTCCACCGTGATCTTGGCGCGCAGCTTGTAGAATTTCAGCTTGGTGGCGAGGCCCCCGGCCAGCGCCTTCGGACAGTCGATCAGGAACCCGCCGCCATGGCCTGCGGGCACCTCGGTGATCAGGAAATCCACGATGATCTTGCCCTGCGGCGTCAGCAGCGCACCGAATCGCCCCAGGCCCGGCTTCAGCCTGTCGAGATCGGTCGTGATCAGGCCGTTGAGGAAGTTGCGCGCGTCCTCGCCCGCGACCTTGACCACGCTCCGGTCGGGAAGAAACGCTGATTTCATGTGAAAATCTCTTGCGACATGTTGCTCCGGAACGTAAGCCCGCAAGGCATAAACGACAAGACCTCAAGCCCCGCGCTTGGGGATGAGAGAGGCCTTCAGCCATGACCCAGCGCTTCGATGTGATCCTCAAAGGCGGCACCGTCGTCAACCAGGACGGCGAGGGTGTTCGCGATATCGGCATCACCAACGGCCGCATCGCGGAGCTGGGCCCGCTGTCGCAGGCCTCTGCCGCTGAAATGATCGACTGCAAGGGCCTCCACATCCTGCCCGGCGTGATGGACACCCAGGTGCATTTCCGCGAACCCGGGCTGGAGCAGAAGGAAGACCTCGAGACAGGGTCGCGCAGCGCCGTGATGGGCGGCGTCACCGCCGTGTTCGAGATGCCGAACACGGCGCCGTTGACCGTGACGGAGGCTACCTTCACCGACAAGGTGAAGCGTGCCCATCATCGCATGCACTGCGATTTCGCCTTCTTCATCGGCGGCACCCGCGAGAACGTGCAGGATCTGCCGGTGCTGGAGCGCGCGCCCGGCTGTGCGGGCGTCAAGGTGTTCATCGGCTCGTCGACTGGCGCGCTGCTGGTGGAGGACGACGAGAGCCTGCGCCGCATCTTCCAGGTGATCCGCCGCCGCGCCGCCTTCCACGCCGAAGACGAATACCGCCTCAACGACCGCAAGTCGCTGCGCATCGAGGGCGATCCGCGTTCGCATCCGGTCTGGCGCGACGAGACCGCGGCGCTGATGGCGACGCAGCGATTGGTCAAGCTCGCGCACGAGACCGGCAAGCGCATCCACGTGCTGCACATATCGACCAAGGAAGAGATCGAGTTCCTGCGCGACCACAAGGATGTCGCGTCCTGCGAGGCGACGCCGCATCATCTCACGCTGGTCGCACCCGAATGCTACGAGCGGCTCGGCACGCTGGCGCAGATGAACCCGCCGGTGCGCGGGGCCGATCATCGCGCCGGCATCTGGCGCGGCATCGAGCAGGGCATCATCGACGTGCTCGGCTCCGACCATGCCCCGCATACGCTGGAAGAGAAGTCGAAGACCTATCCAGCATCGCCCTCCGGCATGACCGGGGTGCAAACGCTGGTGCCGCTCATGCTCGACCACGTCAACGCCGGCCGCCTGTCGCTGGCGCGCTTCGTCGATCTCACCAGCGCCGGCCCCGCGCGTCTCTACAACATGGCCTGCAAGGGCCGCATTGCCGCAGGCTACGACGCCGACTTCACAGTCGTCGATCTCAAGCGCAGCGAAACCATCACCAACAAATGGGTGGCCTCGAAGGCCGGCTGGACCCCTTACGACGGCGTTCGCGTGACGGGCTGGCCCGTCGGCACCTTCATCCGCGGCCGCCGCGTGATGTGGCAGGGCGAGATCGTGACACCGTCGCAGGGCGAGCCGGTGCGGTTTCTGGAGACGCTGAAGCAGTAAGGTGATGTGTGGGGACGTACAGTGCCTCCCCACCCGTCATTGCGAGCGCAGCGAAGCAATCCAGAATCCTTCCGCGGGTGGCAGTCTGGATTGCTTCGCTGCGCTCGCAATGACGACGGGAGAGAGCTACAATCCCTCGACAGGGAGAGTAGTCCATGACCCAACCCCTCATCACCACCGAGCAACTCGCAGCCCACCTCGGCGATTCCAATCTTCGCCTCTACGACTGCACGACCTACAACGAGCCTGTCCCGCCCGGCAGCGACGTGCCTTATCGCGCAGTCCCCGGTGACAAGACTTTCGCCGCGGGCCACATCCCCGGCGCGGACTTTCTCGACCTGCAGGGCGAGTTCTCCGACAGCTCCGCACAACAGTTCTTCATGATGCCGGATGTGGCCCAGCTCGAGGCCGCGTTCGGCCGCCACGGCCTCGACGCATCCAAGACCATCGTGCTCTACAGCATCGGCACCATGATGTGGTCGACGCGATTCTGGTGGATGCTGCGCTCGCTCGGTGTCGATGCACAGGTGCTCGACGGCGGGTTTGACAAATGGAAGGACGAGGGGCGGCCGGTCGAGACGGGCGCGCCGAAGGACTATCCCGCCACCACCTTCAAGGCCGTGCCGCGCGCGGGCTTCTTCGTCGACAAGACCACCGTGAAGGCGCGGATCGGCGATCCCTCGACCGTGATCGTCAACGCGCTCGGGCCGCAATTTCATCAAGGCCTCGAGCCGAGCCGCTACGGCCGGCCCGGCCGCGTGCCCGGCAGCGTCAACGTGCCCGCGGCCACGCTCGCCCAGGCCGACAAGACACTGACGACGCTTGCCGATGCCGAAGCGAAATTCGCGGCCCAGGGCGTTACGCGCGACAGGAATGTGATCTGCTATTGCGGCGGCGGCATCTCGGCGACGATCGACCTGCTCATGCTGACACAGCTCGGCTACGACAAGCTGACGCTGTACGATGCCTCCATGGGCGAATGGGCGAGGGATCCGGCACTGCCGATCGAGACGGACTAGCTCTTACCCTCCCCTGGAGGGGGAGGGTCGCTTCGCATGGAGCGAAAGCGCAATGCGAAGCGGGGTGGGGTGATCCCTCCACTCGGGCACCGCCTCAAAGGTATAGACTGTCACCCCACCCCGCTCGCGCTGCGCGCGATCGACCCTCCCCCTCTAGGGGAGGGTAAGAAAGTCGGGAACCTTTATCGCAGGCCTGCATCCAATGTCCGGAACGAATGGAAACAGGTGACCACCATGCAGCGGACCGCAGCCGGCCTGTCCGCCGGCGCCAGAGCATCGGAAGCCGAACTGGTCGACCGCGCGCGGGGCCGTGACGAGGCCGCGCTGCGCGAGATCATGCAGGCCAACAACCGCAGGCTCTACCGTCTTGCGCGCGGTATCCTGCGCAGCGACAGCGAAGCCGAGGACGTGGTGCAGGAAACCTATGTCCGGGCCTTTACCCATCTGGACGACTTTCGCGGCGAGTCCGGGCTGTCGACCTGGCTGTCGCGCATCGCCATCAACGAGGCGCTTGGCCGGGCGCGAAGCCGCAAGCCGCATGTCGAGCTCAGCGCGCTGCCGGAAGAGGCGCTCGACGCGCAGATCATAAAATTTCCCTTTTCTCCCGCAGGCGATCCGGAAAGGACCATGGCCCAACGTGAAATCCAGCGCGTCGTCGAACGCGCAATCGACGAACTGCCGGATGTCTTCCGCATGGTCTTCGTTGCGCGCGTCATGGAGGGGATGAACATCGAGGAGACCGCCGATCTGCTCGGCGTCAAGCCCGAGACCGTGAAGACGCGGCTGCACCGTGCGCGCACCATGCTGCGCGAGAACGTCGAGAAAGAGATCGGTCCGGTTATGATGGATGCGTTCCCGTTCGCCGGGTGGCGCTGTGAGCGGCTGACCGTATCGGTGCTGAAGCGGCTCGGCAGCGGCGGCTGAAGTTTTTCGGGAACGTTTGCGCGAAAATCCCATCCAACGCCTGTGAAGCAACGCCGGCAAACCGTCCGGCAGCACAGGAGTTTCAGACATGTTCACCCGATGGAGCACGGCGATCGCCGCGGCAATTCTGTTGTCGAGCCCGGCGCTGCTGCAAGGCGCGAGCGCAGCCGACAAGCCCACCGATCCGCAGATCGCTCACATCGCCTACACCGCGGGCGTGATCGACATCAACGCGGCCAAGCAGGCGCAGAAAAAGGCCAAGAACAAGGACGTCAAGGCGTTTGCCGAGGACATGCTGCGCGACCACGAGGCGGTCAACAAGCAGGCGCTGGCGCTGGTCAAGAAGCTGAACGTTACGCCTGAAGACAACGATACCAGCAAGGCGCTGTCGAAGCAGGCGAGCGACAAGCTGGCGGAGCTCGACAAGCTGAGCGGCGCGGCCTTCGACAAGGCCTATGTCGCGAACGAGGTCGCCTACCACAAGGCGGTCAACGGCGCGCTGGAAACCCAGCTCATCCCGTCCGCCGGCAATGCCGAGCTCAAGAGCCTGTTGCAGACCGGCCTGAAGATTTTTCAGGGCCATCAGCAGCACGCCGAGCATGTCGCGGCCGAGCTGAAATAGGGGGTGTGGCATGAAGCCGGGACACCTCGCTTCGATCGCGCTTGCGGTCGTCTTGCTGTCGATCGTCGTCCCGGCGCGCGCCGCGACCATTCAGATCATAATGGACAATCTCGTGGTCTCACCGGCCGAAACGTCCGCGAAGGTCGGTGATACCATCGAATGGATCAACAAGGACGTGTTCGCGCACACCGCCACGGCGAAGAACGGCGATTTCGACGTGATGCTGCCACCGAAGAAGTCGGCAACGTTTGTTCTGAAGAAGGCGGGAACAGTCGATTATTACTGCCGCTATCATCCCAACATGAAAGCGACGCTCAAGGTCGCGCCGTGAGGGAGGAGGGAGTGCATTCCCGATCGTAGTGGGAATATCTCCCGGCCATCGCGAGACTAATGCTTGTCCGGGGGAGGCGGCTTCCGTGCGATAAACGCAGCAGACTTCGCGAACCTGTTCGCCAGATCCCGTTCGCCAAGTCATTCATCCGTAGACTGGCCCCGCCCGTGTGGCGGGGTCATTTTTCGCAAGCAGCTTACTGCCTTGCGAGAGTGACCGAGAATTCGCCGTTGCGGATGCGGCCCGGAAAGCCCTCGACGAATTTCGCCACCGCATCCTCGCCGTAGGTGCCGACGAGCTCGGCGAATGCCGCAAACAGGCTCGCCTGCGCCAGGCAGTCGCCGTCGACGCCATCATGGCGCGCTTCGGCCCAGGCCTCGTTGAGATAGCTCAGCGCGGCCTGTTTCTGCTCGTGATCGGGCAGCGGCGCGCGGGCGGGGGCGTAGGACACTGAATGGCTCATGAAACTCGATCAGGGCTGGGGCGCGATCCACGGCGATGCGCTGTACGAAAGGTGTAGCACGCGTATTAACGCCCGCTAGGCCACATCTTTAGGAACGGTTAACGGCTGTGAACAAAGTCGATGACAGGGTTCCAGATGCGCGTTCGACAGCCAAACCCTCATGGTGAGGAGGCGCGTTAGCGCCTGGCGGACGATGCTTCGCATCGCCGCGAGAACCATGCAGCGCCCCGCTGCGGCAGCCGGGCCTTTCATCCTTCGAGACGCCACTTTGGTGGGCTCCTCAGGATGAGGGATTTTCGGTTCGGGATGAGGCTGACAGGAATCAGTTCGCGTAACGCGCCGTGAGATCCCGCGAGATCTTCGAGCCTTCCTCGATATAGCGCCGGATCGCCACCGTCGCGGCCGGCGTGCAGCTCCGGTAGGTCTGCTGGAAGCCGTTATAGCCGCGGTTGAAGCCGGCGATCATGCGGGTGCGGCGCTCGCCCGAGGGGGTTTCGGCATCGATCAGCGCCTGCATCTCGCTGCGCCATTTGTTGCCCTCGTTGGACCCGCAGATGCCGCGCAGGTAATGCAGCCCGCCGAGGATCTCCGCCAGCCGCTGCAAATCGGCGTCAAACGGCGCCGCCACGTCCTGGGCCCTCGTGGGCACGGAGGCGCAGGCGAGAATCAGGGCAAAAATGGCCAGAAATCGCGTGGACATCGACGGGGTGTATGCCCCCTCGGGGCGGAGGACGCAAGACGGGGCAGTCAGGGCCCGATCAGCCGGGCGGCCGACAGGATGACCTCCTCCAGCCCCCCGGTCAGCTTGAGGTCGCCGAGGCTCGCCAGGGCGTCGGGGGCGATCCAGCGGTAATCGTCGAGCTCCTCGTTGAGAGCCGGCTCCTTGGCCACCCAGCGGGCGGCAAAGGACATGATCAGGTAGTGGCCGGCGCCGGGGGCGGCCGGCAGCACCTCGCGCCAGCCGGCGAGGCCGATGATCTCGATGGCGAGCCCGGTCTCCTCGTCGACCTCGCGCGCCAGCGCCTGGTGCAGCGATTCGCCGAACTCGACCCGGCCGCCGGGCAGCGAATAGAACCCCTTGGCGGGCGAGCGCGCGCGGCGGGTCAGAAGTACCTTGCCGTCGCGGAAGATGGCGGCGCTGACCGCGATCTGGGGGTGGGTGGGCTGGATGACCGCAGACATATCTTCAACAACCCTTCAACAGCCCTTGGCTCAATTCGCCATGATGGTGTCGACGTCGGCTTCCGCGCCGCCATTGATGATGCCGCCGCAGGCCGCGATCAGCGGCTTGACCCAGAGCGTGGCCTGCTCGGCGAGGCGGACGCGGGTCGTGTCCTTCTCGACCTCGCGCATGGCCGAGCCGACCGCTGTCAGGATCGAGGTCATGGTATCAGTGATGTGGTCGAACTGGGCGCGCACGTTCGGATCGGCCTTCTCATAGGCTTCGATGGCCAGATCCCGTGCCTTGAAATTCGACGCCGTGAAATGCTCGGCATAGGACAGCGGCGACCAGGTCAAAAAATCTTCGGCGCATTCCGGCATGTCCGGGACCATTTCCAGCAGCATCACGGCTTCATTGAAATGGTTGAGATAGTCGGTGGCAAGCCCGGTTCGCGGGTTGATGTTGGCCACGCGCAGCCGCTCGGCCCAGGCGGCGGCCTCGGGGCCCGTCTGTACATGCGTCCGCGCGGGTTGGGAGGCCTTTGAGCTCATCTGCCGCAGTGTTAGCGTTCGGGGTTAAAACGACCTGAACGGACCCTATATAGATAGCCAAGGATGTGTGGACGCTTCGTCATAACTTCGGCCCCCGCGGCTTTGCGGCAACTGTTCGGCTACATTGAGCAGCCGAATTTCCCGCCACGGTACAACGTCGCGCCGACACAACCGATTCCGGTCGTGCTGCTCGATAACGGCGCGCGCCATTTCCGCTTGATGCGCTGGGGATTGTTGCCGAGCTGGGTCAAGGATCCCAAGGGATTTACGCTCCTGATCAACGCGCGCTCCGAGACGGTGCTGGAAAAGCCCGCCTTCAAGAACGCGATTCGGAGGCGCCGTGGCCTGATCCCGGCCGATGGCTATTATGAATGGAAGACGGAGAGCGGCCGCAAGCAGCCCTTCTTCATCCACCGCGCCGATGGCGAGCCGCTCGGCTTTGCTGCGGTATTCGAGACCTGGGTCGGGCCGAACGGTGAGGAGCTCGACACCGTCGCGATCGTCACGGCGGCGGCGGGCGAGGATCTCGCCGCCCTGCACGACCGCGTGCCCGTCACCATCAGCCCGCGCGATTTCGAGCGCTGGCTCGACAGCCGCGGCGACGATGTCGACGCGGTGTTGCCGCTGATGTCCACCCCGCGCATCGGTGAATTCGCCTGGCACCCGGTCTCCACCCGCGTCAACCGCGTCGCCAATGACGACGATCAGCTCGTGTTGCCGATCAGCGCGGAGGAGATGGAGGCGGAAGCTGAGGCGGCGAAACCGAAGAAGGCGGCCCGGAAGGTTGCTGCTAGCTCGTCAGATGACGGGCAGGGGTCGTTGTTTTAGGCGGCGGTGCCGTAGGGTGGGCAAAGCGAAGCGTGCCCACCATCGTGTTTCAAGCAAGTGGATAGATGGTGGGCACGGCGCGTTGCGCTTTTGCCCACCCTACGCAATCTACACGATCTCTTTGGCTCTGAGCGCCGCGATCTCCGCCGCATCGAACCCCAGCTCGCCCAGCACCGCATCCGTATCCGCACCCAATTCCGGCGCCATCCGGTCCAGCCGGCCGCCGCCATGGCCGAGCTTGAAGCCGCTGCCGGCAAAGCGCAGGCGGCCGTAGGGCGTATCCAGCTCCTGGATCGCGCCGCGGGCCTTGATTTGCGGATGATCGATGACCTCCTCGACCTTCCAGATGCTGGCGCAGGGCGCGCCGGCATCTTCCAGGATTGTCTCCCACTCGCGCGCAGGCCTGGCCGCCAGCGCCGCCTCGATGATGGCGCGCAATGCGCTCTCGTTCTCGTTGCGCGCGAACCAGTCGGCGAAGCGCGGGTCTGACAGCGTATCCTCGCGGCCGAGCGCGCTCATCAGCGCGCGATACTGCTTCTCGTTGTTGACGGCGAGCAGGATGTGGCCGTCGCCGCATCTGAACAGGTTCGCCGTGGTCCTGCGGCTGACGGCTTGGTTGCCCGACAGCTGCTGGCGATGGCCGGCGACCGACCAGTCCGCGATCTGCCCCGAGAGAAACGCCATCGTCGCCTCCAGCATCGAGACATCAATGAGCTGTCCCTTGCCGGTGCGGTCGCGCTGATACAGCGCGCTCGACACGCCAAAGGCAGCCGTGGCGCCCGAGAGCACGTCGCACACCGCAAAGCCCGCGCGCGTCGGCCCCGTCTCGGGGTGGCCGGTGATTGCCATGATGCCCGACAGCGCCTGCATCTTGCCGTCATAGCCGGGCCGCAGGCGGTCCGGGCCGGTCTGGCCGAAGCCGGACACGGCGCAATAGATCAGTTTTGGATTGATCGCGGAGAGCGCCTCATAGCCAATCCCGAGCTTGTCCATCACGCCGGGGCGAAAGTTCTCCATGACGACGTCGACTTGCGTCACGAGCTTCTTCACGATCGCGATCGCATCGGGCTTTTGCAAATCGAGCGTCAGGCTGCGCTTGTTGCCGTTGATGGCCTGGAACGCCGGCGCGAGTCCGCGCTCGGCCCATTCGCGGCTGAGCGGCGTGCGGCGCATGTCCTCGCCCTCGCGCCGCTCGACCTTGATCACGTCTGCCCCCAGAAGCGCGAGCTGGTAGCTCGCATAGGGGCCGGCCAGCACCTGCGTGAAGTCCAGGATCTTCACGCCCTCGAACGGTCGCGTCACGTCGCTCTCCCCTTTGTTTGTTGTTGTCGGAGGACGTCAGGCGGCGCGGTTGCCGCGCGCGATCTCCTTCTGCTTGTCGAATTCGGCGCGGCGGCGCGCCAGCTCTTCAGGCGAGAGCTGTGCGACGTTGTTGTAGTCGAGCTTCCAGGAGGCGTCCTCGCTCCAGCGCAACGGCGACTGCATCGTGGTCTGCGGACCGCTCGCGCTTTCCAGCAGCGTTAGCGCGAGCTCCAGCGTCTGCGCCTGCGAGGCGACGTCGTGCGGCTTGCCGGCCGAATTGCCGAGCGGGAAGTCCGAGAACAAAAAGCGCGGCACGGCGGTATGCTCGATGATGTCCTTGGCACAGCCCATCACCACGGTCGGAATGCCGTTGGTCTCGAGATGCCGCGCCACCAGCGCCGTGGTCTGGTGGCAGACCGGGCAGTTCGGCACCAGCACGGCGACATCGACCTTGTCAGCGAGGCAGCGCGCCAGGATTTCCGGCGCGTCGGTGTCGAGCGTGACGCGATGGCTCCGATTGGTCGGCGCGCCGAAGAAACGCTGGCTCACCTCGCCGATGCGGCCTGCGGCAGAGGCCTTCAAAAGCTGCGGCAGCGGAAACCAGGTGCCGTTGTCGGTCGCCGTGGTGTGCTTGCGGTCGTAGCCGATGTGCGAGATGCGCAGATCGTGCTGCTTCGAGGTGTCGCCGTCATAGACCTGGTAGAATTTGGCGCCGCCATTGTACGCCGCGCCCGGCCCCTGATCGCCCTTGGTGGGATCGTAAGGTGCGGCCGTGGTGATGATCGTCACGCGCGATTGCGACAGCGGTTTCTTCAGCGGCTGGAACGGCGCCTGGGTGTAATGCGCCCAGCGATACGGCGTGGCGTAGCCGATCGCGGTGTAATAATCGCGCGTGCGCTGCATATAGGGGACGGGAGAGTCATAGTCGGGCGCAAAGCCGAATTCGTCGTCGCGCGAAGCGGACATGGGGCGCGTCTCCTGGTTCTTGGTTGGGACCAGACTAGAGATAGTTTTGGGGTAGCTCAACCGGGGCGGGGCGGCGCAGGGCAGAATTGCAGGCTTAGTGGAGCCGATTGCGCTGTCTTCCCCTCTCCCCTTGTGGGAGAGGGTGGCTCGCCGCGGAGCGGCGAGCCGGGTGAGGGGTATCTCTCCGCGAGTCCGCTCTTTCTGAATTTGCGGACGCGTACCCCTCATCCGGCGCTTCGCGCCACCTTCTCCCACAGGGGGAGAAGGAAGAAAGCGTAACTCACCTGAAAATATGCAGCGCCGCGTATTGCAGCAGCATGATCGCCTTGGCGTCGATGATGCGGCCGTCCGCGATCATCGCCAAGGCCTCGTCGATCGAGAGCTCCAGCACCTCGATGTCCTCGCCTTCGTGCTCAAGGCCGCCGCCGTCGCTGACCCGCATCTCCGGCTCGTACTCGGCGACGAAGAAATGCAGCTTCTCGGTGATGGCGCCGGGGCTCATGAACGCCTCGAATACCTTGTGGACGTGGTGCAGGCGATAGCCGGTCTCCTCCTCGGCCTCGGCGCGGATACGCACCTCGGGGGAGGCATCGTCCAGCACGCCGGCGGCCGCTTCGATCAGGAGATCGTCGTAGCCGCGGATAAAGGCCGGCAGGCGGAACTGGCGTACCAGGATCACCGTACGCCGTGCGCGATTATACGGAAGCACGGCGGCGGCGTTGTCGCGCTCATAGGTTTCCCGGTGCTGCGTCTGCCACTCGCCATTGGCGCGCCGGTACTCGAACGTCGTGGTCTTCAGCGTGGTCCAGCCGTCCGAGAGCACGCGGACGTCCTTGAGGCGGACGCGGTCGGAAATGGTCATTGCTGTTTTCCAGCTACGTTGTGGAAGCGCGGCCGTCGAGCCACTTCTGGAACATCACCGAGGTCGATTCCTCGAAACCCAGCGACTGGTAGAACGCATTGGCTTGCGCGTTCTCGCGGCGGACCAGCAGCTGCAGCTTCAAAATGCCGGCCTGGCGCAGCCAGTCCTCGGCCGCGGCCATGATGACGCGGCCATAGCCGCGTTTGCGGATGTCAGGATCGACCGCGACGTAATAGACCCAGCCGCGATGGCCGTCATGGCCGACCATGGCGGTGGCGACGATCGCGCCGCTGTCGCGGCCGATCAGCACCGTCGAATTGTCACGCCGCCGCGCCAGCGCGATGTCGGCATGCGGATCGTTCCAAGGGCGCGTCAGGCCGCAGCGCTGCCACAGCGCGACGACGGGCTCGACATCGGCGTCGGTGATCGCATCGATCGTAAGTGAGACGCTCACAGCACCTTCCCCGGATTCATGATGCCGAGCGGATCGAGCATCGCCTTGATCGACCGCATCAGCTCGATCGCGGTCTTGTCCTTCACCTCCGGCAGTTCGTCGCGCTTGAGCACGCCGATGCCGTGCTCGGCCGAGATCGAGCCGCCCATGCGCAGCACGATCTCGAACACGACCGCATTCATCTCGTGCCAGCGCGCCAGGTAATCCGCGGTGTTGGCGCCGATGGGCTCGCTGACGTTGTAGTGCAGATTGCCGTCGCCGAGATGGCCGAACGGCACCGGCCGTGCGCCGGGGATCAGTTTCACGACGGCGGCATTGGCTTCGTCGATGAAGGCGGGCACGGCGGCGACCGGCACGGAGATGTCATGCTTGATCGAGCCGCCCTCCGGCTTCTGCGCCGACGACATCTCCTCGCGCAGCTTCCAGAAGCCGTTGCGCTGGGTGAGGTTGGCCGCGATCACGGCGTCGTCGACGATCTCGTCTTCCATGGCGCGCGTCAGGATCGTCTCCAGCGGCGTGCGGGCATCGTCGCCGGGGGAGGACAATTCCATCAGCACGTACCAGGGATGTTTTGCTTCGAGCGGATCGCGCACGTCGATGCCGTGGCGGACCGAGAAGTCGACCGCCATCTCCGACAGCAGCTCGAAACTCGTCAGCGCATTCGCGGCTTCGCCTTGCGCGATGGTCAGCAGCTTCAGCGCCGCCGCCGGCGATTTCAGCCCGACGAACGCGGTCTCGATCGCCCGCGGCTTCGGAAACAGCTTGAGCGTAGCCGCGGTAATGATGCCAAGCGTGCCTTCCGCGCCGATGAAGAGGTTGTGCAGATTGTAGCCGGTGTTGTCCTTCTTCAGCTTCGACAACACGTTGAGCACGCGACCGTCGGCGAGCACCACCTCGAGCCCCAGCGCCATCTCGCGCGCGACGCCATAGGCGAGCGCGGCGGTGCCGCCGGCATTGGTCGAGAGATTGCCGCCGATGGTGCAGCTGCCTTCCGCGCCGAGCGAGAGCGGAAACAGCCGGCCCACGTCGGCCGCCTTCTGCTGCGCGACCTGGAGCACGACGCCGGCCTCGCAGGTCATGGTGTTGGACGCGGTGTCGACCTCGCGGATCTTGTCGAGCCGGCGCAGCGACACCACCACTTCGCCGTTGTGGGGCGTCTGGCCGCCGACGAGCCCGGTGTTGCCGCCCTGCGGGACCAGCGCGATTCTGTGCGCCGAGGCGAGCTTGCAGATGTCAGAGACTTCCGCCGTCGAGCCCGGGCGCAGCACCAGCGGCGAGCGGCCGTGAAACAGGTTGCGCTCCTCGGTGACGTAAGCCTCGATGTCGGCCGCGTCGGTGATGGCATGGCGGTCGCCGACGATCTTGCGGAATTGTTCGATCAGCTCGGGCGCAAGCGGCGGGGTGGCAGATTTATTGACGTTCATGCTCTTGTCTCTTCTTCGCTCTTATCTCTTGCGCATGATCTTATGAAAACCGCTGCACACTTTTCCGGATCATGCGCTATCGGGCGACCGCGGCCCGGCGCAGCCGGTCGTTGATGGCCTCGCCAAGTCCTTCTTCCGGCACCGCCATCACCGCGATCGCTCGCGGGCTCTTCGCATCGAGGGCGCGAAGATAGCCGAACAGATTGGTGGCGGCTTCATCGAGATCAGCCGCGGGCGACAAATTCATGACGGCGGCGGCGGCCTCGAGGCCCGGCAGGCGGGCAGGTCCGAACGCCAGCAGCGCTTCACCCGCTGCCACATCGCGCGCATTGAGCCGCACGCTGGCGCGTGGCGCGTAGTGCGAGGCCAGCATGCCCGGCGCCAGCGGCTGGCTGTCGTCGCTCTCGGCCTCGGCAGGCGGCCGCGCCAGCGGCGCGCCGAGCACGGCCTCGATCCGCTCGCGCGACAGCCCGCCGGGGCGGAGCAGCATCGGGGCGTCGAAACAGCCGACGATGGTCGATTCGACGCCGACCGCGACCGGTCCGCCGTCCACGATCAGGTCGATCCGCCCGGCAAGGTCGCTTTCGACATGGGCTGCCAGTGTCGGCGAGACATGGCCGGAGATGTTGGCCGACGGCGCCACCACGGCCCCGCCGAAGGCGTGCAGGATCGCCTCCGCCACCGGATGGGCGGGAATGCGGATTGCGACCGTGTCGAGCCCGGCGGTGGCCAACTCGGCCACCGGACAGTCGACCGTCTTCGGCACCACCAGCGTCAGCGGCCCCGGCCAGAACGCTTCCGCAAGCCTCAACGCACGCGCGTCGAAACGGCCGATCCGGCGCGCGGCGGCGAGATCGGCGACATGGGCGATCAGCGGATTGAAGGCCGGCCGCCCCTTGGCGGCGTAAAGATGGGCGATCGCGGTGGCATTGGCGGCGTCCGCACCGAGCCCGTAGACCGTCTCGGTCGGAAACGCGACCAGCCCGCCGGCGGCCAAAATCCGGGCGGCAGCTTCCGCGCCGGCCTGGCCGGCCGGTAAAATCAGCGTTTCAAGACCCGTTTTCACAGGGACAAAATTCCTCATGCCGGCCGCTTGCGGTGCGTCAAACCCGACGCTATAAGCCGCCTTCTTGTCGGAGTGTGGCTCAGCCCGGTAGAGCACTGCGTTCGGGACGCAGGGGTCGCAGGTTCGAATCCTGCCACTCCGACCATTCTTCCAAAAGTCGACGTTTTCCAGAGGCTTGGCGGACCGGCCGCCAGCGCCTCGGGAGCGCCTTTTTGCAACGATTTTCGGGGCGGGTCCACGGCCGATTTGGCCGGACAGGGGCGTCTGCCGCGGCGGCATGGCTCTACATTCGCCGGCCGATGGTCCGATGCTGGACAGTAGGTCAGTAGACTACCGCCGCGCCACCAGCACGCCCACCAGGAACGCCACCATCAGTGCCGGCAGTGGCGCCTCGCGCACCATGCCGCGAACGATGTCCGGCCAGTGCTGCTCCGGGACGAGGCTTGGAGACCTGACTTCAGCCATCGGTGTCATGCCCCAGTCCGAGGCAAGTTCGGCGATCTCGCTCGAGGCCAAACGCACGTCGTCGCGGACACGGAAGATGGCGGCGTCGGATCGCTCGCGCGGCGCCAGCGCCATCAGCGTCGCGACAGCAGTGCGCAACGTCATCTCACCAAAACCTTGCAGCCTCACCGACTCCTCGGGATCGGATGTCATGCAAAATCCCTCACAGCGCGAAGTGGTGCGCGATGGTGAATGCCGCCGTCGCGCACAGGACCAGCGTGGACACCGCGCCGGCCACCCCGCGCGCGAGATGGGCTCGCGTCAGGTGCCTGGTCATGATTTTGCTCCATGCTCTGCATGGCAATGGCGGCGAGGAAGGTTGGTTCCTCGCGCGTCGCTCGAATCGCCCGACGCTCTACTTCCGCAAGAGCTCGCTCAAGGCCGCCGTCGCCTCGGCGCAGCGGATGTCGTCGATCTCGCGCGACAGGCTGAGCGCGCCGGATCTCAGTTCTTCGAGCCTCCAGCTCTCCGGATGCTGGCTTTCGAGCTGACCGAGACGCTTGTTGAGGTCATCCAGTCTCGATTGGAGCTGCCCGATGCTGGCGGCCCCATTCACTTTCCAAACGCGCTGTGCACGCATCGTAGTTCCCCTGCTAGTCTCACGGCGTTGTGAGCGGGGTTCGTGGCTGGAATGGGAGTTTCTTTTGTCCGGCTTCAGACGGTGGGGAACCGTTGCAAAAGGGCAACGCGGGTTCCTGCGCGTTGACCGGCGCGGACAGGGCTATCGCCCATCGCCCGCGCCCTTCTGTAGATGCCGTCGCGTTGCCTGGTCGGGCCCGGCACGATCCGCGTCAGGCGGCGCTCGGCCACCCGGTTGATCGCTTTTCGATGCGGCTTTCCAGGATCGCGATGCTCACCTGGAGATTGTCGCGCCGGGCTCTCAGGTTCTGCGCGAGCATCGGGTAGGCGAGATTGTTTGGATCGGAGATTCCGGCCCTCCGCTCTTCCTCCTGAATGTCGGCGTCGAGCATTTGCGTGCGCCAACGCAGATCGGAGATCAGGACGTGGAGCTGTGTCGGGATGGTCGCTTCGAAACGGGACGTCGATTGCATAGGATCGCCTCACTATGAAACAGACCCACTGCGGGTCTGAGGGATTGGCGGACGAGCAGCAAGGAGAGTGCCAGCGCGCCGGCTGAGGGCGAAGGCCTGCCGGGCGGCCGAAGGGGTGACACTCTCCCCTTCGTCATTCCGAGGCGATGCGCAGCATTGAGCCCGGAATCCATCGGGCCGCAGTTGCGCTGCGACATGGAATCTCAGATGCGCAATTGCGCATCATAGCCCGCCGCTTCGCCGCGCTCCGGAATGACGGTGGCATGCCCGGGTGTTTCGCTTTGCTGTCAACCTACCCGTGCCAAAATATTCCACTTTACCGAAATTCGGAAATGGCGTATGTGTTGCCCATCCCGGCTCATCAAGAGGGGCGATCTTGTGTCGTCACGTGTCGCGAGCCGGGCTTGCGGTGGACGCGGCAGCGTCGGGCGCGAGAGGTTAAAGGCAGGGCGGATTGCTCTCCGTGAGCCCAGAACTTCGTGCCGGATGAGCGGCGCTGTCAGGTTCGTCTCGTCTGTAAGTTTCCGGCTCCGTCGACAGGGCTGGAAAAACTGCGGCGACATGGCGGGCCGTGCGTACGGCAAAACCGTGTGGTCCTGACCGTCGTCGCTACGGTCAAGTGCTTTGCGGATGCGGCAGTCGCGTCAACCGGCGCGGCGTCGGCGACTTTCGCAAGGACGAGGGAGGCCAGAAGGAACTCGGCTCCCGGGAGAGCACGGCATAAGCCGTCCGACCACTGCGCAGGGAAGGCCGAGTGATTGGCACCACCTGTATGCTGCTGTGCGGTTTCCTTGCGCACCATCTTCGCGCAGCGGACCCCGGGTGCGAGGTCAGCACCCGGCCTTCCCTGCGCCCTCTTGGCTTCGAGGGTGGAACGTCAAAGCAAAGCTCGGGCGAATTGGGCCGCGAGGATGCGAAGACGTGTCTGCGACCAGGCACTCGCTGTCGTCGCCCGGCTTGACCGGGCGATCCAGTATTCCAGAGACGGCTGTGATTGAGCCGAGAGGCCGCGGCGCACTGGATTCCCCCGCTTGCCGCCTACGCTAAAGCTTCGGCGGCCCTGGACCTCAGCCCCGGCGAACCCTTGGCGTAGCCGGGTCGCCGGGAATGACAGTGGTATTTGGAGGACGACGCCGATGCCCCCTTGCTCCGTCATTGCGAGCGCAGCGAAGCAATCCAGAGCCTTTCCGCGGAGGGATTCTGGATTGCTTCCGCCTTCGCTGAAGCTTCGGCGGACAAGTCGCTGCGCTCGCAATGACGATGGGGAGAGAGCGTGCCCTCCATCCACCCCCATTCACAGCTCCGTGCCTTGATTCGGGAACAATCATTCCCTATTATCCCGCAATGCAAAAAGCCGCGCGCCGTCCCCAGCCTGCTGCCCGTCCACCCGGACGCCCCCGGGAATTTGACATGGACACTGCGCTCGACCGCGCCGTACGCGTATTTTGCGAGCGGGGTTATCATGCCACCTCGATCGGCGACCTGACCGCCGCCATGCGGCTTGCCACCGGCAGCGTCTACAAGGCGTTTCGCGACAAGCAGGCCGTGTTCCTGGCCGCTTTCGAGCGCTATGCCACCGTGCGCCGGGAGCAGACCCGCAGCGCGGCCGCGCGCGGCGCCAACGGTCGCGAGCGACTGCGCCATATGTTGCTGTCCTATGTCGAGCACTCCCAGGGCATCGAGGGCCGTCGCGGCTGCATCGTGGTCGGCGGTGCGGTCGAGCTCGCCGCGCTCGATCCGGACGTCCGCGCCCGCGTCAACGCCCAGCTCGAGACCAACGAGACCTTCATCGCCGGCCTCATTCGCGAGGGCCAGGCCGATGGCTCGATTCCCGCCCATG
Source organism: Bradyrhizobium sp. LA2.1 (assembly GCF_040547725.1). NCBI lineage: Bacteria > Pseudomonadati > Pseudomonadota > Alphaproteobacteria > Hyphomicrobiales > Nitrobacteraceae > Bradyrhizobium > Bradyrhizobium sp. LA2.1. The sequence continues at coordinate 39,269 of NZ_JBEPQI010000033.1, read as the reverse complement.
TTGCGATCGACGACACCGCGCGGCTGATGATCTGCATCACGCAGGGAATGCGCGTCGTCGGCAAGGCGCGCCTGCCGCTCGACGGCGAGCGCCTGGTCGGCGTCGCGATGAAACTGCTCGACTGAATTTGTGCCCTATTAGGGAATGATCATTCCCGATATCTGGAGTCTGTTGGAATGACGATGAATGCCACGATCGAGACCGCACCCGGGCCGGATGCGGTGTCGCAACGACTGACCTTCGTGCTTGCCGCGGCCTGTGGCATGGTCGCCGCCAACATCTACTACGCCCAGCCGCTGATCGCCCCGATCAGCGCCGCGCTCGGCCTCTCGCATGCGGCGGCCGGGCTGATCGTCACCATGACGCAGATCGGCTACGGCGTGGGGCTTCTCTTCATCGTGCCGCTCGGCGACCTCGTCGAGAACCGCGCGCTGATCTGCTCCGTCATCACGCTCGGCGCGGCTTCGCTGCTGGCCGCCGCGTTCGCCACCCACGCGCTGCCGTTCCTGATCGCCGCGCTGTTCATCGGCCTCGGCTCGGTCGCCGTGCAGATCATCATTCCCTATGCGGCACACCTTGCGCCGGAAGCCATTCGCGGCCGCGTCGTCGGCAATGTCTCGACCGGATTGATGCTGGGCATCATGCTGGCGCGACCGGTGTCGAGCTTCGTCACGGCAGCGCTGTCATGGCACGCGGTGTTCTTCGTCTCCGCCGCGCTGATGATCGTGCTCGCGGCGGTACTGTGGACGACGCTGCCGAAGCGCAAGCCGGTCGCGCGCATGCATTACGGCACGCTGCTGCTGTCGATGCCGCATCTGGCCCGGACCACGCCGCTGCTCCGGCGCCGCGCGCTCTATCAGGCGAGCCTGTTCGGCGCCTTCACCCTGTTCTGGACGGTGGCGCCACTCCAGCTCGCCAGCGAATTCGGCTTCTCCCAGCGCGGCATCGCACTGTTCGCGCTCGCCGGCGTGGCCGGCGTGTTCGCCGCCCCGATCGCGGGGCGGCTCGCCGATCGCGGCCATAGCCGCATCGCGACGCTGGTCGCCACGCTGCTGGCGGCCGCCGGCTTCCTGGTGACCTATATCGGCGCGGCCGGCTCGATGCTGAATCTCGCCTGCCTGGTCGTGGCCGCGATCGCCATCGATATCGGTGTCCAGGGGAACGTCGTGCTCGGCTTCCGCGCCATCTTCGTGCTCGGGCATGAGCACCGCAGCCGCCTCAACGGCCTCTATATGGCGACGTTCTTCGCCGCCGGCGCTGCCGGCTCTGCGGTCGGCGCCTGGGCCTTCGCGCAAGGCGGCTGGGCGCTGGCGTCGGCCATTGGCCTTGCTCTGCCCGTCGCGGGCCTGCTCTATGCGGCGACAGAGTAGCGGTACGATCGTGCCCGCGGCCGTTTACCAAGCCCGGGATACGCAGCCCAGCACCGTGCGATTTCCGTCTCGCGGTTTCCCTGCGGCTGTAGTACTTTGGTCGCAAGCGAGCCCGGTTAACGGGCGGCAGGGGGAGGCTGATGAGGCGTGCGGGACTGGTTGGCGTACCGCGGGTACGGCCATGGTCGTGGCAGGCGTTTCTGCTCGGATTCATCGTCGTCGCCGTGTCGGCCGCGCTTCAAGGCGTCTGCGTCGCGCTCGGCGCGAAGCTCTATTTCGCGGCGTTCCTGCCCAGCCTGTTCGTGCTCGGGATCGTCGCGGGCGCGCCGGCGGCGGTGTTCGCCGCGCTGCTCACCGTTCCGCTGGTGTGGTGGGCGTTCATCCCGCCGTTCTTCCAGTTCATGCCGCTCTCCAGCGCGGGCGCGGATTCCATCAACCTGTTCTGCCTGCTCGCGGTGCTCTTGATCGGCCTTGCCGATCTCTGCCGCGAGACGATGGCAATGATCAGCCGCGGCGGGCTGAAGCCCTCGGGCGAGAGCACGGCAACGAATTCGCAATAAATGCGCTTCGCGCGGAAGCGGCGCGTTGCGCCGGCGCAACAGTCCGGCAACCATCCGCGAGCTTGGTGCGCGCCGCTAACTTTTCGAAAAAGATTTGGCCGCAATTTCTCCCCCGGGAATGACGAGGGAGTTTTTGAACATGAACGGTCACGCCATCTTTGAGAACGTGCGCCGCTATCGCGGCATCGCATCGCTCTATCGCCAGACCGCTGCATTCCGCCCGGGCCAGAGCTGGTCGCTTCTGGAGCAGGCGAGCGAGTGGGAAGCGCGGGCGCTGTCGGAGCTGGAAGCCTATTTCGCCGCGCGCGCGGATTACGCCGCCGTCCAGCGCGCTGCCTGATCGTTAACCATCACAGGTATTCGTATCGATGACGAACGGCGTGAACGACACGCGATGGGACGCAGACGTTCGCGCCATAGCCGTCAGAACCGGTAGCTCGCCTGAACCCTCACCGTGCGGCCCTGGCCGGGCGAGATGTTGTTGTTGCCGTCGGCGGACGCCCAATAGCCGCGGTTGAAGATATTCTCGACCGTGAGCTGCGCCCGCCAGTTGGCATCGATCGTGGCGTAGACGCCGGCATCGAAGCGCACGAAGCTCGGTAATCTCACCGTGTCATCCGACGATGCAAAGGAATCGCCGAAATAGATGATGCCGAGCGCGGCCGCCCACATCGGCGTGAACTGGTACTTGTTCCACCAGGCGAACTGATTGTACGGCACGAGCTGCACGCGATTGCCCGGCACCACGGTCGCCGATGTCGCGCTGGTGATCTTCGCATCGGTATAGGCGTAACCGAGCGTGGACTGCCATTGCTCGGTGACGTAGCCGACGAGGCTCGCCTCGAAGCCGCGCGTCAGCGTGCTGCCGGAGGGCAGGAAGAAGCCGGGATTGTTGCCGTCGGCGATCGGCTGGTTGGTGCGGTTAAGATTGTAGATCGCGGTCGAGAACAGCAGCCTCGGATTGATGTTCCACTTCATGCCGACTTCGGTGTTCTCGAACTTCTGCGGCTGGAGGATCAGCGTGCCGTCGTTGAGCGAGGAGAACTGGTCGCCGGAGGCTGGCAAATAGGAGATGCTGTAGGCGGTGTAGACCGACATCGTCTCCATAGGCTTGAGGAGCACGGCCGCTTGCGGCGAGACCAGATTGTCGGTGCGATTGCGGTTGAGGTTGGTGTTCATGTCCAGCGCCGACATCTCGAAGCGGTCGAACCGCGTGCCCACGATGAGCTGGAGCGCGCGCGAGAACTCGATGGTGTCGCGCAGGTAACCGGACTCGACGTTCAGCGCATATTTGCTGTTCGAATCCGGTGTCGTGACGCCATCGGTGTTGGTGCCGGTGAAGTGGTGGACGAAGTTGACCGGCCCGAAATAGGTCGGCGCGAACGGGTTCTGCACGATGGTATTGGTGCCGTTCGGGAAGACGCCGGTGTTGCGGATATCGACACCGGTCTGGCGGCCGAACTCGGTGCCGAAGCCCACCGTGTGCGCGATCGGGCCGGTCCAGCCCTTGTAGGTGAAGTCGGTCTGGTTGAAGACGTTGTCGCGGTTGGTCGTGTGCTGATAGGCGCCAAGGTTGACCGCGGTGTCGGCTGCGTTGACGGCACCGGCGAGCGGCCCGCCGGTGGGATAGACATTCTGGTAGAACTTCTGGTAGTCGGCCGCCATCGTGCCGTTGCGCACCGACAGTCCGTTCTGGAAGTCGTGCTCGATGATCGCCATGCCGGTCTGCACCGTGGCTTGCGCGGTATTGAGGCTGGGGCTGCCGAAGAACGTCTGGAGATTGCCGTTCGGCGCGAACGGCGTCGTCGGATTGAAGCGCGTGACGCCGCCGGGAAGGCCCTGCGAGGGATTGCCGCGATCGGCGGTGCGGCCGTCGTGGTAATATTCGTAGGACAGCTTGATCTTGGTGAAGTCGTCGGGCTTCAGCGTAACGGTCGGGTTGATGCCGTAGCGTTCGAGATGGTTGAAGTCGCGGAACGCATCGCTGCCCTCGTAGAACACGTTCAGCCGGGCTGCCACGTTGTCGTTGACGGCTTGGCCCGCGTCGAGCGTGACGCGCCGGTCGCCCCACGAGCCCGTCTGCCCCGTCGCCTGGTAGATGCGGGTGCCATCGGCCTCCTTGAGGGTGCGGTTGAGCACGCCGCCGCCGGCGCCGCGGCCGAAGGTCAGGGCGCTCGGGCCCTTCAGCACCTCGATGCTTTGCGCGTTGTACAGGTCGCGGAAATATTGCACGTCGTCACGAAAGCCGTTGACGAAGAAGTTGGCGCTGGAATCGACGCCGCGGATGACGAGCTCGTCGCGATTGCCTTCGCCCTGGTGGACGGCGACGCTCGGGACGTAGCGCGTGACATCGGTCAAGCCCTGATAACTCTGGTCGCGGATCTGCTGCTGGGTGATGACGGAAAGCGATTGCGGGATGTTGACGATCGGCGTGTTCGACTTGGTGGCGACGGAGGTGCTGTTGGCGAAATAGCCGACGGTGCCGGTGCGCGCGTCCTGCGATGGCATGAAGGGCTGTGGCGCGGCGGTCGTCTCCGGCCGCCGTGCCGTTTGCGTCCGGCGGCTCCGCGTGCCGCTCGACCGGCGTACGGCCGAAGCGGGATTGGTACGGCGCTGTGCTTCCGGCGCGGTCACGGTGACGGATGGAATCGTCACGCCTTGTGCGGGCGTGGATTGCGCAAAGGCCTGCGGACTTGCGAAGAACGCAGCTGACGTCATCAGCGCGGTCAACACGCCTCCGATACCCGAAAAATTGCGCTTGGACATGTAGCTTGCGGCAGACAAAAGCTCTCCCGCGGCGGCGATGTGGCTCATCGCGCCCTCCCTGACTCTTTCAAAACTCGCCCGGATTCCCCATTGCACGGCCGGATGCGGGGCAAGGAGCATCCGTGCACGCGAAGTCACTGTGTGCATGAACAAAGTGACCGTGCGGCCATTCCGCGCAGGATGATTTGAATCGTTCGAAACTTGTCGGGTTCCAGGCGGTCACATGTTTCGGCGCGCCGGCAGGATCCGTGGCGACTACGGAGTTATCTCGGCGCCCGCGTGTGCTAGCACCAGACCGATCGAGATCTCCTACGTCGGCCGGGACCAGCGATGACCACCTTCAACCGTGTCTTCACGACGGAGCGTCTGCTCCAGATCATCGTCATTCTGGCGGCAACAGTTGCGATGAAGCTGATGGGCTGAATATCGGTGGGCTATTGCCCGCCGAACTCGGGCACGTCGGGCAAATAGTTCGAGCCCTCGGAGCCCAGGAAATCGAACATCGCCTGCGCCGGTGGCAGCAGCACCTTGTCGCTGCGGCGGATCACGTACCATTGCCGGACGATCGGAAGGCCCGCGACATCGAGCACGATGAGGCGGCCTTCGGCGAGCTCATGCGCCACCGTGTGGGCCGAGATGAACGCGATGCCGAGCCCGGCGATGACGGCCTGCTTGATGGTCTCGTTGCTGCTCATCTCCATGCCGATGATCGGCTCGAGATCCGATCTCTGGAACATGCCTTCCATCAGCGTGCGGGTCCCTGACCCGAGCTCGCGGGTGAGGAAGGTCTCGTGCACGAGGTCGGTCAGGTTGAGGCCGGAATCCTTCCCAAGCCAGTGTCCCTTGCGCGCGACGATGATGTGCGGATTGCGCCCGAGCTGACGCACGTCGACGCTGACGTCGGCCGGAGGCCGACCCATCACGGCGAAATCGAGATCGTAGCCGTGCATGGCCTCGCGGATCTCCTCGCGATTGCCGATCGTGAGCTTGATCTCGATCTTCGGATGCCGCTTCGAGAACGCCGCGATCGCATGCGGCACGAAGTATTTCGCGGTCGAGACCGCGCCGAGATGCACCGTGCCGCCGGTCCGTCCAGCGAGCAGATCGAGCGCGCCCTGGCAGTCCATGATCGCGGCCTCGACGCGTTCGGCGAGCGCCAGCACCTCCTTGCCTGCCTCCGTCAGCAGCATGCCGTCGCCGGTCCGCTGCACCAGCGGCAGGCCGGCGAGGTCCTGAAGCTGCCGGAGCTGCTGGGTGACGGCTGGCTGGGTCAGGCCGAGCTGGCTCGAGGCCGCGGTGACGCTGCCCTTCGCCGAGAGCGCCGCAAGCGAGCGGAGCTGCCGGATCGTCAGATGCCGAAGCTGGGCCGCCGCGTGGCCGGGGCCATTATAAGAAAATTCTTTGGCGCTCATTATGAATAGAAATTTTCCTTATTAAGCCGCCCCTGTCAATCTCCTCGTGTTGGGACTGACCGCACCGACCTCCAGCGGGGAGGGAACTGGATGCGGCGCCCGCAAGGGGATGGACGCAGATGACCGGGCAACTCAGGTTGGACGACCACCTTCAACGGTATTCCGAGACGGCGCCGCATGCGCTGGCCGTGGCAGCCGCAGTCGACGCCATCGCGGCGGCGGCGATCGAGATCGCCGACCTCATCGCCACCGGCGATTTCGCGGACGCATCGGGCCTGACCACCGGCCGCAACAGCGACGGCGATCTCCAGCGCGATCTCGACCTCCAGGCCGATGCGATCCTGCGCCGCTGTCTCAGCAGGCTGCCAATCGCGGCGCTGGCGTCGGAGGAGATGCGCGAGCCGCAAATCGGCGACCGCGAGGCAAAAATCTGCGTCGCGATCGATCCGCTCGACGGCTCCTCCAACATCGACATCAACATGACCGTCGGCACGATCTTCTCGATTCTGCCCGCCCCGGATGACCTGGCTCTCGCCTTCCATCAGCGCGGCTCGGCGCAGCTTGCTGCGGGGTTCGTCACCTACGGGCCGCAGACCTCACTGGTGCTCACGCTCGGCGACGGCGTCGACATCTTCACGCTCGACCGCAGGGCGGGCTGCTTCCGCCTCGCGCGCAGCGCCGTGCAGATCTCCGAGACGTGCGAAGAATTCGCGATCAATGCGTCGAACCGCCGCCACTGGGATACGCCGGTCCGCGCCTTCGTCGACGAATGTCTTGCCGGCGTAGAAGGGCCTGCCAACCACAATTTCAACATGCGCTGGATCGGTTCGCTGGTTGCGGAGGCCTACCGAATACTCACCCGCGGCGGCGTGTTCCTCTATCCCTCGGACGCGCGCCCCGGCTATGGCGACGGCCGCCTGCGCCTCACCTACGAGGCGCACCCGATGGCCATGATCATCGAACAGGCCGGCGGCTCCGCCACGACCGGGCGCGAGCGCATCCTCGAGCTATCGGCGCAGAGCCTGCACCAGCGCGTGCCGCTGATCATGGGCTCGAGCAACGAGGTGCAGCGCGTCGAGGAACTGCATTGCGATCCGCTGCTGGTCGCCAGCATCTCCGCACCGCTGTTCGCGCGGCGCGGCTTCTTCCGGCTGTGAGCGAGGCGACCCATGTCCAGGAAGCATCCGATCATCTCCATCACCGGCTCCTCCGGCGCCGGCACCACCTCGGTCAAGAAGACGTTCGAACAGATCTTCTTCCGCGAGAAGGTCAACGCCGTCTACATCGAGGGCGACGCCTTCCATCGCTTTGATCGTGCCGAGATGCGCACGCAGATGGCGAAGGAGGCCGAACGCGGCAACAGGCATTTCAGCCATTTCAGCCCCGAGACCAACCTGTTCGAGGAGCTGGAGCGTGCCTTCCGCGACTATGGCGAGACCGGCACCGCGACGACGCGGCACTATGTCCATGATGCCGAGGAGTCCGCACTGCACGGTACGGCGCCCGGGACCTTTACCGAATGGGAGCGGCTGCCGGAAAACTCGGACCTGCTGTTCTACGAGGGCCTGCACGGCGCCGTCGTCACCGACAAGGTCAGTGTCGCGCGCTATGCCGATCTCAAGATCGGCGTCGTGCCGGTCATCAATCTCGAATGGATCCAGAAGCTGCACCGCGACCGCAGCGCCCGCGGCTATTCGACGGAGGCCGTCACCGACACCATCCTGCGGCGGATGCCCGACTACATCCACTACATCTGCCCGCAATTCACCGAGACCGACATCAACTTCCAGCGCGTGCCGACGGTGGACACCTCAAATCCGTTCATCGCTCGCTGGATCCCGACGCCGGACGAATCGATGGTCGTGATCCGCTTCAAGAATCCGCGCGGCATCGACTTCCCCTATCTGCTGTCGATGCTTCCCCACAGCTGGATGTCCCGCGCGAACTCCATCGTGTGTCCCGGCGCGAAGCTCGATCTGGCGATGCAGCTGATCCTGACGCCGCTGATCATGCAGCTGATCGAGCGCAAGCGAAATCTGAAGTGAACAGGGAGAGAATCCGATGAACATCTCCGTCCACGCCGAAGCCGACATCACGGCAGTCACACACGGCGATCTCGCCAACGCCGTCCGCTTCCTTGCGGTCGACGCGATCGAGACCTCGCAGTCCGGCCATCCCGGCCTGCCCATGGGCATGGCCGATGTCGCGACCGTGCTGTTCTCGCGGTTCCTCAAGTTCGACTCCGCACACCCCAACTGGCCGGATCGCGACCGCTTCGTGCTGTCGGCGGGGCACGGTTCGATGCTGCTCTATGCGCTGCTGCATCTCACCGGCGGCGACGTCAGCCTCGACGACATCAAGGCGTTCCGGCAGTGGGGCTCGAAGACGCCGGGCCATCCGGAATACGGCCACACGCCGGGTGTCGAGACCACGACCGGGCCGCTGGGGCAGGGGATCGCGACCGCGGTCGGCATGGCGCTCGCCGAGCGCATGGCCAATGCACGGCACGGCGACGGCCTGGTCGATCACTTCACCTATGTGATCGCGGGCGACGGCTGCCTGATGGAAGGCATCAGCCAGGAGGCGATCTCGCTCGCCGGTCATCTCCAGCTCAGCCGGCTGATCGTGCTGTTCGACGACAACGGCATCTCCATCGACGGGCCGACGTCGCTGGCGACTTCCGATGATCAGCTCGCGCGCTTCGCGGCGTCCGGCTGGTCGGTCCGCCGTGTCGACGGCCACGACCCCGAAGCGGTTGCGCAGGCGATTGCCGAAGAGCGTGAGAGCACAAAGCCGTCGCTGATCGCCTGCCGCACCATCATCGGCTATGGCGCGCCGGACCGTCAGGGCACCGAGAAGGCGCATGGCGCGCCGCTCGGCACCGAGCAGACGGCGGCGGCGCGGCGGACGCTCGGGTGGGACTATCAGCCTTTCGTGGTCCCGATCCCGATCCTCAAGGCATGGCGGATGATCGGACAGCGCGGGCAGGTCGAGCGTCTTGCCTGGCTCGACCGCTACGAATGCGCGACGGCTGCGCAGCGCGAGCTCTTCATCGAGGGCAAGGCCGTTGCCCTGCCGGAGGCCTATGCCCAGGCTTCGGCGAAATTGCGCGAGCGTTTTGCCAGCGAGCGCCCGAAGCTGGCGACGCGGCAAGCCTCCCAACAGGTGCTCGACGGCATCGCCGGGACAATTCCCGGATTGGTCGGCGGCTCGGCGGACCTGACGCATTCGAACCTCACTCATGCCAAAGCGCAGACTCCGGTGGCGCGTGGTGCGTTCGCCGGCGGCTACATCCACTACGGAATTCGCGAGCACGGCATGGCCGCCGCGATGAATGGCCTTGCGTTGCATGGCGGATTCATCCCCTATGGCGGCACCTTTCTCGCCTTCTCCGACTACAGCCGGCCGGCGATCCGTCTTGCGGCCCTGATGCGGCTGCGTGTCATCCATGTGATGACCCACGACTCCATCGGTCTTGGCGAGGACGGTCCCACGCATCAGCCCGTCGAGCATCTCGCGGCGCTGCGCGTCATCCCGAATCTTCTGGTGTTCCGCCCCGCCGACGCGGTCGAGACGCTGGAAGCCTGGGACTGCGCGCTCGAGGCGGAAGATCGCCCCTCCGTGCTGTGTCTGTCGCGTCAGGCGCTGCCGACATTCCGCAGCGACGTGCGCGGCAGGAACCGTGTCGCGCGCGGCGCCTACCTCATCGTCTCGCCGGACGGCGGTCGCGACGTCACGTTGATGGCGACCGGCTCCGAAGTCTCGATCGCGCTGGAAGCCGCCCGCCTGCTCGCGACGGAACATATCCGCGCCGCCGTGGTCTCCGCGCCCTGCTTCGCGCTGTTCGAGGAACAGCCGGAGGACTACCGCGCCTGTGTGCTCGGCACCGCCCCGCGCGTCGGCATCGAGGCCGCCGTAGTCGGCGATTGGCATCGCTGGATCGGCACTGACGGCGAGTTCGTCGGCATGCGGGGCTTCGGCGCCTCTGCGCCGGCGCCCGTGCTCTACCGCGAATTCGGCATCACGCCACAAAGCATTGCCGAAGCCGCCCGGCGGGCGATCACCCGCGCCGGCAAGCCATAACAGGAGGAATCTTCGTGGCCCGTATCACCCTTCGTCAGCTGCTCGATCACGCCGCCAACCACGGCTACGCGGTGCCGGCGTTCAACATCAACAACATGGAGCAGGGTATTGCGATCATGCAGGCCGCGGCCGAGGTCGATGCGCCCGTGATCATCCAGGCCTCGCGCGGCGCACGCAGCTATGCCGGCGATCTCATGCTCTCGCACATGATCGACGCGCTGGAGCGGACCTATCCGGACATTCCGCTCTGCATGCACCAGGACCACGGCAATGACGAGGCGACCTGCGCCTCCGCCATCGCCCACGGCTTCACCTCGGTCATGATGGACGGCTCGCTCAAGGCCGACGCCAAGACCGCCGCCGATTACGACTACAATGTCGACATCACCCGCCGCGTCGTCGATCTCGCGCATTGGGTGGGCGCCTCCGTCGAAGGCGAGCTCGGCGTGCTCGGCTCGCTCGAGCATGGCGGCGGCGAGCAGGAGGACGGCCACGGCGTCGAGGGCAAGGTCAGCCACGACCAGCTCCTCACCGATCCCGACCAAGCCGTCGACTTCGTCCGCGCCACCAAGGTCGATGCGCTCGCGATCGCGATGGGCACGTCCCACGGCGCCTACAAGTTCAGCCGCCAGCCTGATGGCGACATCCTGGCGATGCGGGTGGTCGAGGAGATTCACCGCCGCCTGCCGAATACGCATCTCGTGATGCACGGCTCCTCCTCGGTGCCGCAGCCGCTCCAGGACATGTTCAATCAGTTCGGCGGCGAGATGCCGCAGACCTGGGGCGTGCCGGTGGAGGAGATCGTCCGCGGCATCAAGAGCGGTGTGCGAAAGGTCAACATCGACACCGACTGTCGCCTCGCGATGACAGCGGTGTTCCGCAAGGTCGCCGCGCAAACGCGCTCCGAGTTCGATCCGCGCAAATTCCTCAAGCCTGCGATGGATGCGATGCGCGAGCTCTGCCGCGATCGCTTCGAGCAGTTCGGCACCGCGGGCCACGCCAGCAAGATCAAGGTTATTCCCTTGAGCGAGATGGCGCGGCGCTATCGCGCCGGCGAGCTCGACCCGCGCATCGGCGCCCGCGAACCGGTCGCCGCCTAATCATTCAGAGAGAGAAGAGCAGGAGAGAGCCATGAATGCACACGCAGGAACCGTCCGGGGCAAAGAGCGCTATCGATCGGGCACGATGGAATACGCGCGCATGGGCTATTGGGAGCCCGACTACACGCCGAAGGACACCGATGTCATCGCGCTGTTCCGCGTGACGCCGCAGGAGGGCGTGGACCCCATCGAGGCGTCAGCGGCGGTTGCCGGCGAATCCTCGACCGCGACCTGGACGGTGGTGTGGACCGATCGCCTGACCGCTGCGGAGAAGTATCGCGCAAAGTGCTACCGTGTCGATCCGGTGCCCGGCACGCCGGGCTCGTACTTCGCCTACATCGCCTATGACCTCGACCTGTTCGAGCCCGGCTCGATCGCCAACCTGTCGGCCTCGATCATCGGTAACGTGTTCGGCTTCAAGCCGCTGAAGGCGCTGCGCCTGGAGGACATGCGCTTCCCGGTCGCCTATGTGAAGACGTTCCAGGGGCCGGCGACCGGCATCGTGGTCGAGCGTGAGCGGCTCGACAAGTTCGGCCGGCCGCTGCTGGGCGCGACGGTGAAGCCCAAGCTCGGCTTGTCCGGGCGCAACTATGGCCGCGTGGTCTACGAGGCGCTCAAGGGCGGGCTCGACTTCACCAAGGACGACGAGAACATCAACTCGCAGCCCTTCATGCATTGGCGTGACCGCTTCCTCTATTGCATGGAGGCCGTGAATCGCGCGCAGGCGGCGTCCGGCGAGGTGAAGGGCACGTACCTAAACATCACCGCGGGGACGATGGAGGACATGTACGAGCGCGCAGAGTTCGCGAAAGAGCTCGGGTCGTGCATCGTCATGATCGATCTCGTGATCGGCTACACCGCGATCCAGTCGATGGCGAAATGGGCACGGCGCAACGACATGATCCTGCATCTGCATCGCGCCGGTCACTCGACCTATACGCGGCAGAAGAGCCACGGTGTGTCGTTCCGCGTCATCGCGAAGTGGATGCGGCTCGCCGGTGTCGACCACATCCACGCCGGCACGGTGGTCGGCAAGCTCGAGGGCGATCCCAATACCACGCGCGGCTATTACGACGTCTGCCGCGAAGACTTCAACCCGACAAAGCTTGAGCATGGCCTGTTCTTCGACCAGTCCTGGGCGAGCCTGAACAAGATGATGCCGGTTGCCTCCGGCGGCATCCATGCCGGCCAGATGCACCAGCTGCTCGATCTCCTTGGCGAGGACGTCGTGCTGCAATTCGGCGGCGGCACCATCGGCCATCCCATGGGCATTGCGGCTGGCGCGATCGCCAACCGCGTGGCGCTCGAAGCGATGATCCTCGCCCGCAACGAGGGGCGCGACTACGTCCATGAGGGGCCGGAGATCCTGGCCAGGGCGGCCGAGACCTGCACGCCGCTGAAGGCTGCGCTCGAGGTCTGGAAGGACGTCAGCTTCAACTATCAATCCACCGACACGCCGGACTTCGTGCCGACCGCGCTGGAAACCGTTTGAGGAGTTCTGACATGAAACTGACCCAAGGCTGCTTCTCGTTCCTGCCTGATCTGACCGACGACCAGATCACGAAGCAGGTGCAATATTGCCTCGCCAATGGCTGGGCGGTGAATATCGAGTTCACCGACGATCCGCATCCCCGCAACACCTATTGGGAGATGTGGGGCCTGCCGATGTTCGACCTCCAGGACGCCGCCGGCGTGATGATGGAGCTCGCCGAGTGCCGCAGGGTCTACGGCGACCGCTACATCCGCATCAGTGGATTCGACTCCAGCCATGGCTGGGAATCGGTGCGGATCTCGTTCCTCGTCAACCGCCCGCCGCAGGAAGCCGAGTTCGACCTGGTGCGGCAGGAGGTGGGCGGACGTGCGATCCGCTACACCACCGTGCGCCGGCCGGCCGCGCACGCGTCGACCTAGTTACTCCTCTCCGCGCGGAGCACTCCCTGCTCCGTTTCCTTGGCGGACCACTGCTTCGCCGCTCCCCCCGCGGCGAAGCTCTTTTCTTCGAGGTGCCGATGCTTGATGTCCCTCATGCGACGACCGCTGAAACCAGCGAGACCAGTTTCGATCTCCGCAAGGAGGCCGAGGCGGCCGGGATCACCGACACGCTGCAACAGCTCGAGCAGGAGCTGATCGGCCTCCGGCCGGTCAAGAACCGCGTGCGCCAGATCGCGTCACTGCTGCTGATCGAGCGCATCCGCCAGCGTGCGGGACTGGCATCGTCACCACCGACGCTGCACATGTCGTTCACCGGTAATCCAGGCACGGGCAAGACCACGGTGGCGCTGCGCATGGCAAAGATCCTGCACGGTCTCGGTTTCGTGCGGCGCGGGCAGGTGATCTCGGTGACGCGCGACGATCTCGTCGGCCAGTATATCGGCCATACCGCGCCGAAGACGAAGGAGATCTTGAAGAAGGCGATGGGCGGCGTGTTGTTCATCGACGAGGCCTATTATCTGCACCGGCCCGACAACGAGCGCGATTACGGCCAGGAGGCGATCGAGATCCTGCTCCAGGTGATGGAGAACCAGCGCGAGGACCTCGTCGTGATCCTCGCCGGCTATGGCGAGCGGATGACGAGCTTCTTCGCCTCCAACCCGGGCTTCCGTTCCCGCATCGCCCATCACATCGACTTCCCGGACTATGCGGAAGCCGAGCTTCTCGTCATCGCCGAGCTGATGCTGAAGGAGCGTGGATACCGCTTCTCGGCCGCCGCGCGCGGGGCCTTCGAAAAATACATCGCGCTGCGCCGGACCCAGCCCTTCTTCTCCAATGCGCGCTCGATCCGCAACGCGGTCGATCGCATTCGCCTGCGGCAGGCCGATCGCCTCGTGTCCGATCTCGACCGCATGCTCGATGTCGCCGATCTCGAGACGATCGATCCGACGGATGTCCTTGCGAGCCGCGTTTTCAGCGGTGGTGCGGACGCGCAGAGGAGTGCGAAGCCATGACGAGAGAAATCCTCATCGCGCCTTCGATCCTGGCCGCCGATTTCGCGCGCCTCGGCGAGGAGATCAGGGCTATTGATGCTGCCGGCGCCGACTGGATCCACTGCGACGTCATGGACGGACACTTCGTGCCGAACATCAGCTTTGGCGCCGACGTCATCAAGGCGATCCGGCCGGCGACGGCGAAGATCTTTGACGTGCATCTGATGATCGCACCGACTGATCCCTATCTGGAGGCGTTCGCAAAGGCAGGCGCCGACGTCATCACGGTCCATGCCGAAGCCGGCCCGCATCTGGACCGCTCGCTCCAGGCCATCCGCGCGCTCGGCAAGAAGGCTGGTGTCAGCCTGTGTCCGGCTACACCGGAAGCCGCGATCGAATACGTGCTTGATCGTCTCGACCTCGTGCTGGTGATGACGGTCAATCCCGGCTTCGGCGGCCAGTCCTTCCTCGACTCCCAGATCGAGAAGATCAGGCGCATTCGAAGCATGATCGGCGACCGGCCGATCCGGCTCGAGGTCGATGGCGGCATCACGCGCGACAATGCCGCCGCCGTGGCTGCCGCGGGCGCCGACACCCTCGTGGCAGGATCGGCCGTGTTCCGCGGCAAGAGCAGCGCCGATTATGCGGGCAACATCGCCGCCATCCGCCATGCTGCGGAAGCCGGCAGGGTTCCGAACCTGCAACATGGTTCGGCGCAGACGATCCGGGCCGGCGAGGCCGCGCTCACCCGGTAGAATACGGCATACAGGCGTGGCAGAGCCGGCGTCGCACTTGTTGTGCCATGGCGTGCCATTCCGTCCGAGGTTCTACAGGGCATGCCGCACAGCGCAGCGGGCCTTCCTCGCGCGAGAGTTCTGCGCAGAAATGCAGGGCAATCTCATCGGGTGGCCGGAATCGATCGAACGGTATCTTGATCTGATCGGCATCTCCGTCGCGCGCCAGCGCTACGCCTGGCCAATGAGTTCCACGTGGAGTCCTCCGATAGGAACCAATGGGGCCTGCGCGTTTCCCAGACGTTAACCCAGGTTGCGCAGGGCGCCTCGCACGCAGTAAATGTTTTGCATAACCGCCATCGGCCTGACGTAAATCAGGGCAATAAGCTCAGTGAATGCGAGGGAGGGTCTCATGGAGAACGTACGTCGCTACCGGGCGCTGGCGTCTCTCTGTCGTCAGCAGGCGGCCTATCGGCCGCTCCAGAACTGGCAACTCCTTGGCCAAGCCGAACATTTCGAATATCTCGCCGAGATTGCGCTGAAGGCGCACTTCGACGCGTGCAATGCGCAACCCGAGGACGACG
Organism: Bradyrhizobium sp. LA2.1; assembly: GCF_040547725.1. Taxonomy (NCBI): domain Bacteria; kingdom Pseudomonadati; phylum Pseudomonadota; class Alphaproteobacteria; order Hyphomicrobiales; family Nitrobacteraceae; genus Bradyrhizobium; species Bradyrhizobium sp. LA2.1. The sequence goes on along the minus strand of NZ_JBEPQI010000033.1, from coordinate 23,736 downwards.
CCATCGCCACCGCGCCATTTGAGACCCCCGCCGCGGCGTGAGCGCGTCGGTCCGTTGCGGATCATCTCTCGATCAATGCGACATCAGCGTCGGGACCGTCATGGCTTCCAGCATGGCGCGGGTGACGCCGCCGAGGAAACGTTCCTGCAATCGTGAGTGGCCGTAGCCGCCCATGACCAAGAGATCGAGGCTCTCGTCGGCGGCCAGCGACAGGATGGTCGGCTGGATGTCGGCGCGTGCCGCCGACAGGCTGACCGTGCGGGTCGATAATCCGCGCCGGCCGAGGTGTCTTGCCAGACGGCTTGCCGAGACCTCGTCGGGAACCGCGTCGGCTTCGTTGATCGTGATGATCACGATCTCCTCGGCGCGGGCCAGGAAGGGAGCGGCGTCGCGCATCGCGCGGGCGGAGAGGCGGCTGCCATCCCAGCAGATGCCGATCCGGTTCGCCCTGAATGACCCACGAAAGGTGTAGGGCAGGAACAGCACCGGTCCGCCCGCCTGGAACAGGATCTCGCCGGGCATATCATTGTCGAATGAGCCTTGCGCCGGATCGGGCTGCAGCACGATGCTGAGATCGTGGAGCCGCGCCATCTCGCCGAGCGAGCCGGCTGCGTCCGCCGGGATTGCGCCGAGCGGGTGACAGGTGCAGGAGATGCCGGCGTTCGTGGCTTCGCTCCGAAATATCGCCAACGCGGCCTCGGCACGCTCCACCGCGCGCTCGCGCTCCATCTCGAACACGGCCGCTACGGCGGCACCGCCATCCAGGACATAGGCAGTGCTGCTCGCGACGTACCCGACGGCGACCGCGTCGACGTGTGCGTTGAGTCTCGCCGCGAGCGAGATCGAGCCGTCGATCACCGCGCTCATCGGGCGCTCGGTCGGGATGTGGACAAGAATGTCTTTGTACATGGCGCGCCTCCGGTGGACATCATCCAGTGGCCGCAGTCTATCACGGCGCAGGTGGCCTGCGTTGAGCCGCATCAAATGTGCAGCCCTGATTTTCGCGGCACCTTTGCCAAGATTTAATCGGACGGACGGGACGCCGTAAGGTGACGATGTCCATGTTGGGTGCAAGGCGACTTACCCAACATGGACATTTTGACATGAACGATCGCGTCAATTCCGACACCACCACGTCCCGCAAGATCTTGAAGCCGCGCCGGCTTGCGCTGCTGGGCACCGTGGCCGCGCTTGGCGTGGCCGTGCTCGCTGCCTCTCCCGCCTCTTCGCAGTTCGGTCTGAATTCCTTCATCGGGCCGGCCCAGGCGGCGGAAGCCGCCGCGACGCCGCCGGGCTTCGGCGATCTCGTCAGCAAGGTCAAACCCGCCGTCATCTCGGTGCGGGTCAAGATCGACCAGGACAACGACAAGAGCGCGATGCTGCAACAGAACCGGATGGATTCGGACGAGGATTCGCCGTTCGACCAGTTTTCGCGGCAGTTCGGCTTCCGCGGCCCGGGTGGCATGAACGGCATGCCGCGCCAGCGCCACCAGATGATCACGGGCGAAGGTTCCGGCTTCTTCATCTCCGCCGACGGCTATGCCGTGACCAACAACCACGTCGTCGATCATGCCGAGTCGGTGCAGGTGACCATGGACGACGGCACGAGCTACACCGCGAAGGTGGTCGGCACCGATCCGAAGACCGATCTCGCGCTGATCAAGGTCGATGGCAAGAGGGACTTCCCGTTTGTTAAATTCTCCGACCAGAAGCCGCGGATCGGTGACTGGGTGGTCGCGGTCGGCAATCCCTTCGGCCTCGGCGGCACCGTGACCGCCGGCATCGTCTCGGCCAACGGTCGCGACATCGGCAACGGTCCCTATGACGACTTCATCCAGATCGACGCGCCGATCAACAAGGGCAATTCCGGCGGTCCGGCCTTCGACATGAACGGCAACGTGATCGGCGTGAACACCGCGATCTTCTCGCCCTCCGGCGGTTCGGTCGGTATCGGCTTCGACATTCCGGCTTCGACCGCGAAGCTCGTCGTCGCGCAGCTGAAGGACAAGGGCTCGGTCACCCGCGGCTGGCTCGGCGTGCAGGTGCAGCCGGTGAGCGCCGAGATCGCCGACAGCCTCGGCCTCAAGGAGGCGCGCGGCGCGATCGTGGACAATCCGCAGGACGGCAGCCCCGCGGCGAAGGCCGGCATCGAGGCGGGCGACGTCATTACCGCCGTCAACGGTACCGCGATCAAGGACTCCCGCGATCTCGCCCGCACCATTGCCACCCTGGCGCCGGGCACCTCCGTGAAGCTCGACGTCTTCCACAAAGGCGCGAGCAAGACGGTGACACTCGCCCTCGGCGAGTTGCCGAACGAGCGGCAGGCCAAGGCCGGCGAGGGCAGGGCGCAGCCGAACACCGGCACGCCGCGCCTCGGTCTCAGCCTGGCGCCGGCCGGCGACGTCCAGGGCGCGGGCCAAAAGGGCGTGGTCGTGACCGAGGTCGATCCGCAGGGACCCGCCGCGCAGCGCGGCATCCAGACCGGCGACGTCATTCTCAATGTCGGCGGCAAGGCCGTTGCCAATGTCGGTGACGTCCGCTCCGAGCTGGCGCAGGCCAAATCATCCGGCAAGAACAGCGTGCTGTTGCAGGTGAAGAGCCAGGAAGCGACGCGGTTCGTCGCGGTGCCGCTGGCCTAAGCCTCGCGCTTCCCGCGGCAAACTCAAAAGGCGGCCTGCGGGCCGCCTTTTTCGTGCGCGTCTGGAAGATTCCCACAGGTGCCGATAACATTCTCGTTAACGGCAGCGTTGATGACGGGTTCGTCCGAAAAAGCCGCGTTCGCTCGTCACAGTTCGGAATCACGTGTTGGGCTTTGGCGTCAATGAAGACGCCCAGGCGAATTGCAGGAGTGGAACTTCGAACGCCCGGCCTTCTTGTGGAACCGGTGGTTCGCATTTGATCGGTGCCGACATGGATCGATTGAAGCTCTCGCTGAGGTGTGCGCTGCTTGTGGCGCCGCTTGTCCTGACGACCGGAAGCGCCCTGGGGCGCGACGATGGCCGCTACGCCAACTCGCCCCTGAAACCCTGGTTCGACAGCTTGCGCAGCCATCTTGGGCCCTGCTGCTCGGATGCAGATGGCTTTGCTGTATCCGACCCCGATTGGGAATCGCACGATGGGCACTATCGCGTGCGGCTCGACGGGCAGTGGGTGGATGTGCCTGATGAGGCCGTCATCACCGAGCCAAACCGGGCTGGCCACACCATGGTATGGCCGGTGAAGACTGCGTTCGGGATTTCGATCCGCTGCTTCATGCCGGGCAGCATGATCTGACGCGGGTGGGCGTTACCGCTTGCTGGATTTGCGCTTCGAGGTCTTCTTCGTTGTCTTGGTCGTCTTCCTGGCCGTCTTCTTGGCTGTCTTCTTCTTGGACGTTTTCCGCTTCGACGCCTTCTTCGGGACTTTCTTGCCCTTCGCGCGCGCTTCCGACAGGCCGATTGCGATCGCCTGCTTGCGACTCTTCACGCGTCCGCCACGACCGCCGGGGCCGCTTTTCGCGGTGCCCTTCTTATAACCGCGCATCTCGCGCTCGACATCACTGCTGGCGCTGCGTGAGTAGCGGCGTTTCTTTGCCTTGCGTGCCATCAACTCTCTCCCTTGGCCCGGGAAAGAACCGCATCACTGACCCTACGTTCCAAATGCGCTGGCCGCGTTCCTCAGAAGGAGTTCGCCAACTCGATCTCGTCTTCCAGCGCTCGAATGCGGCGCGCAGCCTCAGTGGAGGACAGAGCCCGATCGTATTGAGTGGGCTGATAGGCTTCCTCGCTCAGACGCTTTAGCCTCAGCCCCTGCGCTCTCGTCATCTGCTCCGTGAGGAAAACCCTGGCGTCGTATTTACCCTGAACCTGCATCTGGCCTCTCCGTTCTCAAATCGTCACTTGACTATATGTTCTTATTTTGTTCTAACAAGCCATGGACAACAGAATTAATGAAATTCGACGCAAAATCAGCGCCTTGAGGCTCGAGATGGCCGACATCGAGGTGTCTGTGCGCGACCTCGTCGATCGCGACCGCGACTGCACAGAAAAGGCCCTGGCGCAGATGGATCTGCGCCGGAAAATCAACCTGCTGATCGGCGAATGGAAGGCGGCCGGTGGCGGCGATGTCTTGCCTGACGTCCGCGAGCGGGTCCGCCTTCGTCCTGCAACGACATCCGGTAGTCCGCTGCGCGTGATCGCGCGCCGCTGAGAATTTTGGGAGCGTGCGGTGGAAGAAGACCCGGACACGTACCGGATTCTAAAACTGCGCGCCGAAATTCTCGAACTCGGCTCCGCCATCCGGCAATTGCAGCGCGAGGGTCTCGACGATGCCGCAGCGCAGCTCCTGATCGCACGCAAACGTGCACGGCTGGAGCATCTCGTGAAGGCGAATGCCACGGGACGGCCGCTTTAGCGATGCGACGCTAGAAGGATTCCCAATCTAGCTCCAAACTCCAGCTCCAAAGCGAAAGGCCCCGCGTCGCCGCGAGGCCTTTGATTGTCGGCCGGAGCTCACTTGGTGTTGCTCATGCCGCCCTTGTTGTTCGTCATGGTGCCGCCTTGGTCGGAGCCGGGGCCAGAACCACCTTGACCGGAGGGATCAGCGCCCTTGGAGGACTTGGTGTTGGCACCCGTGGTCTGCGACGAGGACATAGCGGATCCATGCTTGGCCTTATGCGACTTGGCCTGCACGGCGAACGGAGCGGCGGCGAGGCCGGTTGCCAACATCACGGTAAGAGCGAGCTTGGTGGTTTTCATGCGCGGGAACTCCCTGAGTTGAATTGACGCAGGCAGCCAACCGCCATTTGCTGCAGGAGTTCCGAACGAAATCGCCCGGTGCGCGTCACGCGCGCTTCAAAATTCCTTGTCCTCGGCGAGGATGAACACGAGGCCCGTGAGCGTTGCGCCGATCGCGAACGTCGTCACCAGTGTGATGATGAAGACCATGCCGGCCGAATGTCCGCCGTGGTTCAACAAATTTGCGACGGCCGGATTGAACAGGACGAGGGCGAGACCGAAGACAAGGCCGAGGGCTGCGCCCATCATCGCATGCGTCATCAGCTTGATGACGCCGGTCGGAGAGATGAGGCTCGGCGACTTTTTCCCGCGCATGGAACCGCCTCGCGGTGTGGCATAAAACGCATGCGACGATTGCGGGTTCCATTGTCATGACGATTTTGTCATTCCCCGCTTCATCCGATGTTCATGGCGGTCTTGCGAGGATGAATGCCATCAACACGGGAACATTCGATATGGGTAAGGTCGTCTTTCTCTATCGCTCGCTGGCCTATCGCAACGCGGCTGCGGACATGCTGCGCAAGGCGCGCAAGCTGCCGCGCGGCGCCGAACGGAGCGCAGCCCGCCGTTACGCGCGGGCGCTGCGCGAGCTTTCGCAAACGGAAGCCTGGCTGGAAGGACGTGTCGCTGACGAACCGCAGGCGATGCAGCGCGTGAGGGTCGCCGCGGCGCGCTAGATCATGATCGGTTCTGAGTGAATCAGGGCCGAAGCTCCAGATTCTTGTCCTTACGCGCGAACCGGAGCCCACTTCGCTCGCAGACGCTCTAGCCTGAGGCCCGCTGAAGGGGTTCGGACGGAGCCGCGTCGAACTTGCTCGCGGCCGGCGGCGCTACGGTCTTCCGCGTCAGCGGCACCTCGAGGCGGCACAACAGGCCTTCGGCACGCCAGTTGAATTCCGCCTGTCCGCCGAGTTGCGATTCCACACTGGCAAGCAGGCTCCGCGTGCCGAAGCCACGGGATTTCGGCGTCCTCACCAGCGGACCGCCGGTTTCGTCCCACGTTAGTGTGAGGTGGTCGTCCTCGACTTGCCAGCCGATCGCGAGCCGCCCCGACCGCGTCGAGAGCGCGCCATATTTCGCCGAGTTGGTGAAGAGCTCGTGCAGTGCCAGCGCCAGCGTCTGCGCTGTCGCCGGCGCCAGCTGAACTTCCGGACCGGCCAGCTTGATCTGGCCGCCGAGCGAGTAGGGCGCGAGCTCCTCGTCGATCAGCCTCGAGAGTTCGGCGCCCTGCCAGCTCGACAGCGACAGGATCGTGTGCACGCGCGCCAGCGCGTTGATGCGCCCCTCGACGGCGTTGACGTAAGCCTTGACCTCGTCGGCGCGGGTGAGGCGCACGATCGATTGCGCCAGCGCCAGCGCGTTCTTGGCGCGATGATCCACCTCGCGCGCCAGTAGGTTTTGTCTCTCTTCCGCGCGTTTGCGCTCGGTGATGTCCACGGTGACGCCGCTCACGCGCACCACGCGGCCGCCATGGTCCACCGTCGCGGCCGCCGTGCCGACGCACCAGCGCACCTCGCCATCGGGCCGGCTGACGCGAAACTCGCCTTCATAGGCGTGCGCGCCGGTATTGAACGCGGCAATCGCCTGGCCGAACTGGTCGACGTCATCAGGGTGCAGCAGCGCCTGGATGTTGGCCGAGGTGACATTGAAGGTCTCCGGCGTCACGCCGAAGATGCGGTACTGGCCTTCGTCCCACATCCAGTCGCCGTTGACCCAGTCCCAGTCCCACGATCCCATCTTGCCGGCGGCGATCGCCATGCTGCGCCGCTCTTCGCTCTCGCGCAGCTTTGCGGTGGAATTCTCCAGCTCGGCCGTGCGTGCGCGAACGCGGTCCTCGAGCTCCCGGTTCAGCCGTTCGAGCTCGCGCGTCTTGCGGTAGAGTTCGGCAAACACCTTGATCTTGGCGCGCAGCACCTCCGGCACCACAGGCACCGGCACGTAATCGACCGCGCCCATCTCGTAGCCGCGCAACCGGTCGATGTCGCTCACCTGGATCGCGGAGATGAAGATCATCGCGGTCTTCTGGAAGCGCGGATGCTCCCGGATCATCGCGGCCAGCTCGAATCCGTCGAGCTCGGGCATGCAGACGTCGACCAGGATCACCGCGATCTCGGTCTTGAGCAGCACCTCCAGCGCCTCGCGGCCCGATGATGCGATCACGAGGTTCTCGCCGAGTTCCTTCAGGATCACCTCGTAGGCGAGCAGCTTGGCCGGCTGGTCGTCGACGAGGAGGATGTTGACCTTTTCGTGGTCCATTCGCGGATCCAAACTCAGCGGTGCAGCCACATGCGGATTGCAAGCAGCAATTGATCGGTGTTGACGGGTTTGGCGAGGTAGTCGGACGCACCGGCTTCCAGGCATTTCTCACGGTCGCCCTTCATCGCCTTGGCTGTCAGCGCGATGATCGGAAGGCGGGCGAAGGCCGGATTTTCGCGAATGACGCCGATGGTCTGATAGCCATCCATCTGCGGCATCATGATGTCCATCAGCACGATGGCGATCTCCGGATTGGATTCGACCAGCGTCACCGCCTCGCGGCCGGTCGTGGCCGTCAGCACCTTCATGCCCCGCCGTTCCAAGACGCTCGACAGCGCGAAGATGTTGCGGGCGTCGTCGTCGACGAGCAGGGCGGTCTTGCCGATCAGGTCTTCGTCGGAACTGTTCAGCTTCTCCAGCATGCGCTGCTTCTCGACCGGCAGTTCCGTGATCACGCGATGCAGGAACAAGGCGGTCTCGTCGAGTAGGCGCTCCGGCGATTCCACGCCCTTGACCACGATGCTGCGCGCCATGGTGTGGAGTTCCGCATCTTCCTCCGCCGAGAGCTCGCGGCCGGTGAAGACCACCACCGGAACGTTCGACAGGCTCTCGTCGTTGCGGATCTGGTCCAGCACCTCGAAGCCGCTCATGTCGGGCAGCCGCAGGTCGAGCACCACGCAATCGCAGGGCGCCTCGCGCAGAGTTGAGAGCGCGCCTGCGCCGGTATCCGTCGTCACGATCTCGATGTCGTCGTGATGCAGCAGCTCGCGGATCGAGAGCTGCTCGGCCTCGTTGTCCTCGACGATCAGGAGCCGCTTGCGCCGCGGCCGTGCATATTCCTTGATCTGCGTCAGCGCGGCTGAGACGCCCTCGGTCGTGGTCGGCTTGTTGACGAAGGAGAAGGCGCCGCGGGCCAGCGCATGTTGCCGGTCCTCGTCGAGCGTGATGATCTGCACGGGGATGTGGCGGGTCAGCGGATTGTGCTTGAGCTGGCTCAGCACCGTCCAGCCCAGCATATCAGGCAGGAACACGTCGAGCGAAACGGCCCGCGGCTGGTACTGCTTCGCAAGCTCCAGCGCCTCCGCGCCGCGCGCGGCGACCAGAACCTTGAAGCCCTTGTCGCGGGCGAGATCGACCAGCACGCGCGCATAATGCGGATCGTCCTCGACGATGAGCAGGATGGTGTCACCGGGCTCGAGATTGAGCCGGTCGTCGGCAATCTGCTCGATGACGCGCTGCTGTTCGGGTGCAGCCGCTTGCAACGCCGGCGGCTGACTGTACTGCTGCGGCGCGGGCGCACGCGGCGCGAGCGTCGGGCCGGAATATTTCAGCGGCAGATAGAGCGTGAAGGACGAGCCCTTGCCGGGCGCGCTGCGCAGATGGATCTCGCCGCCGAGCAGGCTCGCGAGCTCGCGGCTGATCGCAAGTCCGAGACCGGTGCCGCCGTATTTGCGGCTGGTGCCGGCGTCCGCCTGCTGGAACGCCTCGAAGATCAGCTTCTGCTTCTCCAGGGGAATGCCGATGCCGGTGTCCGTCACTTCGAATGCGATCACCGCCGGCGCAGAGTTCAGCACCGGGTGATCCGTGCCCCAGCCGCCGACCGCGGCGACGACCTTCAGGCGCACCTCGCCTTCGGCGGTGAACTTGAAGGCGTTGGAAAGCAGGTTCTTGAGAACCTGCTGCAGGCGCTTGGAGTCGGTGACGATGCTGCGGGCCAGGTTCGGGTCGACGTCGATCTTGAACGACAGGTTGCGGTTTTCCGCCTCGTGCCGGAACGGCCGCCCGACGGTCTCGAGCAGGTTCGCAGTCAGAATCTCCTCGGCGTCGACCGTCACCGTGCCGGATTCGATCTTGGAGAGATCCAGGATGTCGCTGATGAGGTTGAGCAGGTCGGTGCCGGCGCCATGGATGGTGCGGGCGAACTCGACCTGCTTGGCCGAGAGGTTGCCATCCGGATTGTCGGTGAGCTGCTGTCCCAGGATCAGGATCGAGTTCAGCGGCGTGCGCAGCTCGTGGCTCATATTGGCGAGGAATTCGGACTTGTACTTCGAGGTTAGCGCGAGTTCGGTCGCCTTTTCCTCCAGTGCGCGGCGGGCCTGCTCGATTTCCTGGTTCTTGCGCTCGACCTCGACGTTGCGCTCGGCGAGCTGCTGCGCCTTCTGCTCGAGCTGGTCGTTGGTCTGCTGCAATTCGCGCTGCTGGGTCTGAAGCTCGCCGGCGAGCTGCTGCGACTGCTTGAGCAGGCCTTCGGTCTGCATCGTCGCCTCGATCGAGTTGAGCACGATGCCGATCGAGTCGGTAAGCTGCTCGAGGAATGTCATCTGCGAGGTCGTGAACGAGGTCAGCGAGGCGAGCTCGATCACCGCCTTGACCTGGCCTTCGAACAACACCGGCAGCACGACGAGGTTCTTTGGCGCGACGCGGAACAGCGCCGAGTTGATCGGCACTACGTCGGGTGGAATATCGGCGATGACGCGTGGCCGTCTGTCGAGGGCGCATTGGCCGATCAGGCCGTCGCCGAGCGGGAGCACGCGCTGATAGGGATAGACGCCGTCGCCGGCATAGGAGGCGAGCAGCAGGAGCCGCGGACTATCCTCGTTCTCGACCTGGTAGATCACGCCGGTATGGGCGTTCACCAGGGGCGACAATTCGGTCAGCAGGAGCCGGCCGACGGTGGTGAGATCGCGCTGGCCCTGGAGCATGTTGGTGAATTTAGCGAGGTTGGTCTTCAGCCAGTCTTGCTCGGTGTTCACGTCCGTCGTGAGACGGAGGTTCGTGATCATGGTGTTGATGTTGTCTTTCAGCTCGGCGACTTCGCCGCGGGCGTCGACCTGGATCGACCGCGTCAGGTCGCCCTTGGTCACGGCGGTCGCGACTTCCGCGATCGCGCGCACCTGCGAGGTGAGGTTGGCCGCGAGCAGGTTGACGTTGCCGGTGAGGTCCTTCCAGGTGCCGGCGGCACCGGGCACGTCGGCCTGGCCGCCGAGCCGTCCCTCGACGCCGACCTCGCGCGCAACCGACGTCACCTGGTCGGCGAAGGTCGCGAGCGTCTCGGTCATGTTGTTGATGGTGTCGGCGAGCGCCGCGACCTCGCCCTTGGATTTCACGGTGAGATTTTGTTTCAAATCACCGTTCGCAACCGCGGTCACCACCTTGACGATGCCGCGGACCTGCTCGGTCAGGTTCGCCGCCATGAAGTTGACGGTGTCGGTGAGGTCCTTCCAGGTGCCGGCCACACCGGGCACCTGGGCCTGGCCGCCGAGTTCGCCTTCAGTGCCGACTTCACGCGCGACGCGGGTGACTTCGCCGGCAAACGCGTTGAGCTGGTCCACCATGGTGTTGATGGTGTTCTTCAGCTCGAGGATTTCGCCCTTCACGTCCACGGTGATCTTGCGGGACAAGTCGCCGCGCGCCACCGCGGTGGTGACCTCGGCGATGTTGCGGACCTGCGTCGTGAGGTTCGCGGCCAGCAAATTGACGTTGTCGGTGAGATCCTTCCAGGTGCCGCCGACGCCGGGCACGACGGCCTGACCGCCGAGCCGGCCCTCGGTGCCGACCTCGCGCGCCACGCGGGTCACTTCGGCGGCGAAGGAGCGGAGCTGCTCCACCATCGTGTTCAGGGTGTCCTTGAGCAGCAGGATCTCGCCGCGCACGTCCACCGTGATCTTCTTCGACAGGTCGCCGCCGGCGATCGCGGTCGCGACCTCGGCGATGTTGCGGACCTGGGCCGTCAGGTTGGAGGCCATGAAGTTGACGTTGTCGGTGAGGTCCTTCCAGGTGCCGGCGACGCCGGACACCTCGGCCTGTCCGCCGAGCTTGCCTTCGGTGCCGACCTCGCGCGCCACGCGCGTGACCTCGCCGGCGAAGGCGTTGAGCTGGTCCACCATCGTATTGATGGTGTTCTTGAGCTCGAGGATTTCGCCCTTCACGTCCACGGTGATCTTGCGGGACAAGTCGCCGCGCGCCACGGCGGTGGTCACTTCGGCGATGTTGCGGACCTGGGCGGTGAGGTTGCCCGCCATCGAGTTCACGCTGTCGGTCAAATCCTTCCAGGTGCCGGCGACGCCGGGCACGTTGGCCTGGCCGCCGAGGCGGCCTTCGGTGCCGACCTCGCGCGCCACGCGCGTCACCTCGCCCGCGAAGCGGTTGAGCTGGTCGACCATCGTGTTCAGGGTGTCCTTGAGCTGAAGGATCTCGCCGCGGACGTCCACCGTGATCTTGCGTGACAGATCACCGCCGGCGATGGCGGTCGCGACCTCGGCGATGTTACGAACCTGCGCGGTGAGGTTGCCCGCCATCGAGTTCACGGAGTCGGTCAAGTCCTTCCAGGTGCCGGCAACGCCGGGCACGTCGGCCTGGCCGCCGAGCTTGCCGTCGGTGCCGACCTCGCGCGCCACGCGCGTGACTTCGCCGGCGAAGGCGTTGAGCTGGTCTACCATGGTGTTGAGCGTTTCCTTCAACTGAAGGATTTCGCCCGACACGTTCACGGTGATCTTCTTGGACAGGTCGCCCTTGGCGACCGCTGTCGCGACTTCGGCGATATTACGGACTTGGCCGGTCAGGTTCGAGGCCATGGAGTTGACGGAGTCGGTCAAGTCTTTCCAGGTGCCGCCGACGCCGCGCACGACGGCCTGACCACCGAGCTTGCCCTCGGTGCCGACCTCGCGCGCGACGCGCGTGACTTCGCCGGCGAAGGCGTTGAGCTGGTCCACCATGGTGTTGATGGTGTCCTTCAGCTCCAGAATTTCGCCGCGCGTGTCCACGGTGATCTTCTTCGACAAGTCGCCGCCGGCGACTGCCGTCGTCACCTCCGCGATATTACGGACCTGCGCGGTCAGGTTCGACGCCATCGAGTTGACGCTTTCCGTCAGGTCCTTCCAGGTGCCGGCGACGCCGAGCACGTTGGCCTGGCCGCCGAGCCGTCCCTCGGTGCCGACTTCGCGCGCCACGCGCGTGACTTCGCCGGCGAAGGCATTGAGCTGGTCCACGCAGGTGTTGAGCGTTTCCTTCAGCTGAAGGATCTCGCCCGAGACGTTCACCGTGATCTTCTTCGACAGGTCGCCGCCTGCGATCGCGGTCGCGACGTCGGCGATGTTGCGGACCTGCGCGGTCAGGTTCGACGCCATGAAGTTGACGTTGTCGGTGAGGTCCTTCCAGGTGCCGGCCACGCCGGGCACCTGGGCCTGGCCGCCGAGCTTGCCCTCGGTGCCGACCTCGCGCGCCACGCGCGTCACTTCGGAGGCGAAAGAGTTGAGCTGGTCCACCATGGTGTTGATGGTGTCCTTCAGCTCCAGGATCTCGCCGCGCACGTCCACCGTGATCTTGCGCGACAGGTCGCCGCGCGCCACGGCGGTGGTCACGTTGGCGATGTTGCGGACCTGGGCGGTAAGGTTGCCGCACATCGCATTGACGGAGTCGGTGAGGTCCTTCCAGGTGCCGGCGACGCCGGGCACGATCGCCTGGCCGCCGAGCTTGCCGTCGGTGCCGACCTCGCGCGCCACGCGCGTCACTTCGGAGGCGAAGGAGCGCAGCTGGTCCACCATCGTGTTGATGGCTTCCTTGAGCTGAAGGATCTCGCCGCGGACGTCGACGGTGATCTTCTTGGACAAGTCGCCGTTGGCGACCGCGATCGTGACCTCGGCGATGTTGCGAACCTGGTTGGTCAGGTTGTTCGCCATCGAGTTGACGCTCTCGGTCAGATCCTTCCAGACGCCGGTCACTTCCGGCACCTGGGCCTGGCCGCCGAGCTTGCCTTCGGTGCCGACCTCGCGCGCCACGCGCGTCACCTCGGAGGTGAACACGCCGAGCTGCTTGATCATGGTGTTGACGATGGTCGCCGACTGCAGGAATTCGCCGCGCAGCGGGCGGCCGTCGACGTCCAGCTTGACGGTCTGGAGCAGGTCGCCTTGCGCCACCGCCGCGACCGCGCGCGTCACTTCGCGCGTCGGCCACAGGAGGTCGTCGATCAGCGTGTTGACGGAACCTTCCATGTCGGCCCAGGAGCCGCTGGCGAGGCCGAACTTCACGCGCTGGCGGGTCTTGCCCTCGCGCCCCACGACCTGACCGACCAGCTCGAGCTGCTGCGCCATGCGCTGGTTGGCGGCGATGATTTCATTAAAAGTGTCGGCGATCTTGCCGTCGATGCCGAGATAGTCCCCGCTCATCCGCACCGAAAAATCGCCGCTGCGCATGGCCTGCAAGGCGAGCAGCAATTCCGGCCGCGAATCCGGGTCCGACATACCGTTGGTTTTTGGCTTTGGGACGCGACGACCGGAGCGTGATGCAGTTCCGGGATCGAGGTCGCTCATACTGATTCCCCCGCGGCGTCGGCCGAATCCAAGGCGTGACGCAGTTGTCAAAATAGAGCGTCAGCCAAATTCGAAATCAAGCGCCAACGTTGCAGCGCTTGGAATTGGAACCTGCCGTGCTCAGCCCGGCCAAAATAACGGTGAGGAGTGACGATGGTTCCATCCCGTTCAGGAAAAAGCCGGCCGGCCGCTGCACCAGAGCTCCGAACCGTCCTAGGAGAGGGGGCTGGCGCGCCCAGCGGGCGCGGGGCTGTGACTGGCGACCCCGCCGCAAGCTCCGCCACGTCACGCGCTGATTCGCTGACCACGGGGACCGCGACCAGCGGCCGGAGAGCCAGCAGCATCATCCGGAAGACAAATAGGGCTGCTATTTGTCCGCCATGGTGCGCTCCGCATCTTTCACCTGCGTGCGCAGCATCGGCAATTGCTCGCGCGCGAAGGCGGCGAGGGCAGGATTGTCGGGCGCTTTCAGATAGCGCTCGAGCAGGTTGATGGCGGATTCGTATTCGGGGATTTGCGCGGCATAGAAGCTTCTGACGTAAGTTGGTCCATCCGCATTTTCGGGCTCGACGAGGCTTGCGCTCACTGACGTCGTCTTGCCGGCGTGCGGCTCGGCACCGATCGCGTCCTGAATCTGCTTCAGGGTCTTGTCGCGCTTGCCTGCCTCCTCGGCGCGCAGGGCCGCGAGATTCTTCACCTCCGCATTGCCTTTCAGGTCGGTGCTTTCCAGCAGGCTCTGCTGGAAACGGCTGAAGGCGTAGAGGCCGGTGATGACATCGGTTGCGGTCGGCACGCGGTCGCCGGCCGTTCGCTCACCCATATTGTCGGCGAACGCCGAGGTGCTGATCAAAGCCAGGATGATCGCGACGAGAATCCTCATGCATCTCCAATGACCGTTGGCGTGCGAAGTTCCCCCGGCGTTACGATCCGGTAAGGGCGATTGCGGAGCGAGAGTTCCGTTCCCACATCTTCTGTATGAAACAGTCTGACATCTTCAGGGATAACGCCGACAACTGCCTTCAGCTCGCCGAGCGCGCGGAAGGGCAGCCCACCCACAAACGCTATTTGCGTATGGCGGATGCCTGGACGGCATTGGCGAACGAGCAGGACTGGCTGGACGGTGAAATCCCGCCCGTAAAGGTCCGCGTCCTACGAACGCAGGATGCGTGAGCGTTCTCATTCTCGTCAATCTGCGTGTGAGACCGCTCACGGAATGCAAGCAACCAATCCAGGATCATCCACGAACGGTCGATCGCGTTGATTTTGATTCCAGAAGGAGGTTTTGCGATGGCTCCACGTCTGGCTCTTCTCTCGCTCATTCTCGCCTTTGGCGTCTCGGTCGCGTTCGCGACAGTGACGACGGTGCGGCAGGTGCATCTGGAGAATGCATCGGCGGCAATCCACGCCACGCATAGTTAGCGCTGCGGGCCTCGCGCGCTGGAACATTCGTTGTGCCGGCGCGTAAGCGCTTCAGGACATCTGGAGAGGCGAGAGGACATCATGGCGCATTCCGACCACGGCATCGTCAAGGACAAGCGGGCGGAAGATCAACCGCGCGACAAGCAGCGCGCGCAAACCGTGCACAAGACGGATTCGAAGGGCTCGCCGTCGCGCGAAGCGACGCGCGATCCCAAGCTCAACGACAACACCAAGACACCGGGCTCCGGCGTGATGCCGGACGATTCCGGCGACGCGCCGACCGGCTAGTTCTCGCGAGGAACGAATCCCTTCGCGACGAGTCGACGGATTGCTTCCGGCTGTCATGCCCCCGGTGCGCCGGAAGCAATCTCCAAGGACGGCCCTGGCACCCCACTGTGCCGGGGTCGTTTTTGCTAGAGACTCAATCCTCGGTGTCGCCCTCGGGCTTCGCCGGCGCGTGTCCTTCGGGACCGCGACCAAAGACACCAAACTCGCTTGATTTGATGCCTGCCGACGGGTCGATGCTCGTCTCGATGCCCGCGGCTGCGAGCCCGAACTTGAGAAGCTCTCGGACCGCCGCAGCGCGCGTCGGCATGCGGTGCTTGAATCGGAAATCATCGACGGCGGCCAGCTCTTCCGGTGAGAGCATGACCTGGAGGCGCTCGGCGCGAAGGTCATTCATGGTCGATCACGCAAAGTGAGTAAGTTGAGTAGTTTGCTCAACGAACGAGTTTGGCGCGAGTTCCACAAGAGTCGGAAAAATCGCCAGATGAGTAGAAATAATCAGTAAAATCAATAAGTTATTATTGAAACAACTCTGGCGGTGGCGCATTCTTTCAGAAGAGAGGGAGAACAGGCCATGGCGGAGGAAGTCAGGTTACCCCGCAAGCTTTCCGAAGAGCCCGAGCCGCCCAAACCGGTGCGTCCGAGCCATCAGAAGGTCATCGAGCAAGTCGAGCGCTGGGCCAACAGCTCGGGGCTGCAACCACCGAGGACGGAAGATGCGAAGACGATCTGAGCCCCACACGTTCGAACAACGTCTCAAGGCAGAGCAGCTGCGGCTCGAGCACGAACTGTCGGGTTTGCCGGATGGACAGCAGCGCGATTCTGTTGTGGCGCGCATCGATCAGCTTCAGACCGCCGCCGCGATGCATGATTTCCTGATGCTACGGGAGGCTGCCGCCGCTCGCTGATCGCTCCTGGCTTCCGTGCTCCGTGCGGCGAGAGGTGATGCGAAGCTTCCGCCTCTCGGTTTGGCGGGTATTTGAAACTCAGAGAACCGCTTGTTCCTGACGCGACCACTGAAGCATGCGCCGGAACGTTCGCTCGCCGACCCGGTTGGTTCACACGTTGGCTGAGTGGAGAATTGCGATGCTGATGCAAGACGAGTTGGACCGCAGCGAGATGGGCAGGTTGATCGGCAGCGACAAGGTCGAGGGAACATCGGTCTATGGCGCCAATCGCAACAAGATCGGTTCGATCGAACGCGTGATGATCGACAAGGTCAGCGGCGAGGTCTCCTACGTCGTGCTCGCCTTCGGCGGTTTCCTGGGCCTCGGCAACGACCACTATCCGCTGCCCTGGCAGTCGCTGAAATACGATACGGAGCTCGGCGGCTATGTCACCGGGATTACCGCCAAGACGCTCGAAGGCGCGCCGAAATACGACGAACGCAGCGATTGGAACTGGGGTGACGACGCGGCAGTCCGCGGCATCAACTCGTATTACGGCGTTCCCTTCGCGTAGGCTCCCATGGAAAGCGATCCGATGAGCAAGGAACGGCCCGCCGACTGGATGCCCCGGTCAAGCCGGGGCACAACACCTTTTGCTTGGCGTCACTCTACCCCACCGCCTCCTTCCGCCCCGGCCCCGCATGCACATGCACCTGTTTCGCATGCAGCGGCTCACCGCATTCCGAGCAGACCATCACGGGGTCGAACTCCTTGCCGCAAGTCTTGTGCTGGTGCAGCAGCGGGCGGCCGCGCTCGTCGCCCATGTGGGTGTCGCCCCAATGCACCATCGCCATGATGATCGGGTAGAGGTCGAGGCCCTTCTGCGTCAGGATGTATTCGTAGCGCTTGGGCGCCTCGGAATAGGGGACGCGGCGCAGGATGCCGAACCGCACCAGCTTCTTCAGTCGCTCCGAGAGCAGGTGCCGCGTGATCTGGAGCGAGGACTGAAATCCCTCGAACCGGCGCACGCGTAAAAAACATTCGCGCAGGATCAGCAGGGTCCAGCGGTCGCCGACCACGGCGACAGTGCGGGAGAGCGAGCAGGGCTCTTCATCCAGCGTGTCCCACTTCATGTAGCGATCTCCGGCAAAGGGTAGTAAGTCAGAAAAAGGAACTGACTTGAATGATCAGCGCTATTTCTGCTGAAGAGTATCATTCACCCCTGTAGTTTGACAGTTCTATTTTAGAACTATAGCCTCCGGCCCAATCACATACCGTTCTCACCGGAGGAGGTGACCTTGCCCAAGCGAAACGCGACAGCCGCCGTGATCGGGGCCGGCGATTTCATCGGCTCCGAGATCGCCAAGAAATTTGCCGCGGAAGGCTTCACGGTCTTTGCCGGGCGCCGCAACGGCGACAAGCTGGCGCCGCTGGTGAAGGACATCGAGGCCGCCGGCGGCGAGATTCACGCGCGCTCGCTCGATGCACGCAAAGAGGAGGAGGTCATCTCCTTCCTCAATGACGCCGACCAGCACGCGCCGCTCGAAGTCTGCATCTTCAACGTCGGCGCCAACGTCAATTTCCCGATCCTCGACACTACCGAGCGCGTGTTCCGGAAGGTGTGGGAGATGGCCTGCTATTCCGGCTTCCTCGCCGGCCGGGAAGCGGCACGGCTGATGCTGCCGCGTGGTGGCGGCAACATCTTCTTCACCGGCGCGACGGCGAGCCTGCGCGGCGGCAGCGGCTTTGCTGCCTTTGCCAGCGCAAAATTCGGACTGCGCGCGGTGGCGCAGGCGATGGCGCGCGAGCTCGGGCCGAACAACATCCACGTCGCCCATCTCATCATCGATTCCGGCGTCGACACCGAGTGGGTGCGGCAGCGCCGGCTCGAAGCGCTCGGGGCGAATGCGCTTGATAATCCCGATCTTCTGATGCCGCCGTCATCTGTCGCGGATGCCTATTGGCAGCTCTATCAGCAGCCGAAGAGCGCCTGGACCTTCGAGATGGAGATCCGTCCCTTCGGAGAGAAATGGTGACCGCGGAGCAAGACTGCGGATAGACTGATCCCAATAGAAACTGAAATCCGGGAGGCCCCTACGTGAAGACCGCGATCACCGAACTGTTCGGCATCGAGCACCCGATCATCCAGGGTGGCATGCATTTCGTCGGCTTTGCCGAGTTAGCCGCTGCGGTCTCCAACGCCGGCGGGCTTGGCATCATCACGGGTCTCACGCAGAAGACACCGGAATTGCTCGCGAAGGAAATCGCGCGCTGCCGCGACATGACGGACAAGCCGTTCGGCGTGAACCTCACCTTCCTGCCGACCTTCGCGGCGCCGCCTTATCCGGAATACATCGCGGCCATTGTCGAAGGCGGCATCAAGGCGGTGGAGACGGCGGGGCGCAGCCCGGAGCAATACATGCCTGCGCTGAAGGCCGCCGGCATCAAGGTGATCCACAAATGTACGTCCGTGCGCCACTCCCTGAAGGCCGAGCGCATCGGCTGCGACGCCGTCAGCGTCGACGGCTTTGAGTGCGGCGGTCATCCCGGCGAAGACGACATTCCCAACATGATCCTGCTGCCGCGCGCGGCGGAGGAATTGAAGATCCCGTTCGTCGCCTCCGGCGGCATGGCCGACGGGCGCAGCCTCGTCGCGGCGCTGTCGCTGGGCGCGGCCGGCATGAACATGGGCACGCGCTTCATCGCCACCAGGGAAGCACCGGTGCATCAGAACGTGAAGAACGCGCTTGTTGCGGCAACCGAGCTCGACACCCGCCTGATCATGCGTGCTCTGCGCAACACCGAGCGCGTGCTGAAGAACGCCAACGTCGATCGTCTGCTCGAGATCGAGCGCGAGAAGGGCGCCAAGCTGAGCATCGACGATATCCACGACCAGGTCGCGGGCGTCTATCCGAAGATCATGCTGGACGGCCAGATGGACGCGGGTGCCTGGAGCTGCGGCATGGTCGCAGGGCTGATCCACGACATCCCCTCCTGCAAGGAGCTCGTCGATCGCATCATGGATGAGGCGGAAGAGATCATCCGCAGCCGCCTGATGGGGTTCCTGGACGGGACGGGTGCGGCGCGAAAGGTCGCCTGACACCGCCAAACTTCTTAACCACGGCGGCACTTGGCCGCTGGAATTGCGCGTGACGCCTCCTAAATAGGAGTAAATTACCCCTTGAAATAAGCAATTTCAGGAGGCGTCCGTGGTCCTGAAGAGCGTTCCATTTGCAGTTGCCGTTGCCCTCGTGCTCGCATGGGGCGGCATTGCGCGCGCTGACGACTACAAGCCTGACGAATATCTCGGTCTCGATCTCTCCAAGGCGGTGCTGTCTCCGAAGCGGCTCGGGCCCGAGACGCAGTTCGCCCCGGTTGCGTTGGAGGCGAAGGGAGGCAACGAGGCGCAGGCGCGGGCCGAACCCATCGACGTGCCGAAGAAAGTTGCCGCCCGGCGCGTGCACGTGGCCGAACCGAAGGTTGCTCATGCCAAGAGCGTCCAGCCACGCGGCGCAGCGCGCACCAAGCTTGCACATCGTCACGGCAATCCGCTGGACGCGCAGGCGATGGACACCCGCATCCAGACCTGGCCGTGCCGCACCGGCGGCATTTGCGACTGGAAGCGCTAGCCGGGTCTGTCGCGTCATCCCCACGTCGCAAAACCGTAGGCGTGGAGTCAAGAAACCATCAGGATAGGAGTCAAGGAGCGCAGGCACCTTCCGTCGCGATTCGACGAAGGTTTCCTGAATGGCAACGCTCCGCGCCTCGCGCGCATGGACCCGGCGGCAGTTCCTGGTCCGCTCGACTTCAAGCCTCGCCGTTGCCGCGCTCGGCACACTCGCAAAGCCATCCATCAGCCGCGCCGCCGATCGCCCGCAGATCGCGGGTGGCATTCAGTCCGGCGATGTCTCGGATGGCTCCGCCGTGATCTGGGCGCGCGCCGACCGGCCCGCGCGGATGCAGGTGGAATGCGCGACCGTCGAGAGTTTCAAGACGATCATAGCGTCAGCTTCGCGCGACGCGCTGCCCGATGCCGACTTCACCGCAAAACTGCTGCTGAACGATCTGCCGTCCGGGCAGGACATCTTCTATCGCGTGCGTTTCGACGACATCGCCACCGGCATTGCCGGCGAAAGCCGCGTCGGCCATTTCCGCACCGCGCCGGCCGCGGGGCAGTCGATCTCGTTCGTGTGGTCGGGCGACGTCGCGGGGCAGGGCTGGGGCATCGACATCTCGCGCGGCGGCTATCGCAGCTATCGCACCATGCTCGACAATCACCCGGACTTCTTCATCCACTCCGGCGATCACATCTACGCGGACTGCACGATTCCCTCCGAGCAGAAGCTGCCGAACGGCGAGACCTGGCGCAATCTGGTGACCGAGGACAAAGCCGAGGCCGCGCACACGCTGGCGCAATTCCGCGGCAACTACAAATACAACCATCTCGACGAGCATTTTCGCGCGTTCCATGCGGAGGTGCCGATGTTCGCACAGTGGGACGACCACGAGGTCACCAACGATTGGTCGCCGACCGGCAGCTATGACGACGCCGGATATGAGGACGACGGCACGCCGCGCCTGGTCTCGCGCGCCCGCCGTGCCTTCTTCGATTTCATGCCGATCCGCGACGTCGGCACGCGACAGGGGCGGGTCTATCGCAAGATCGCTTACGGTCCGCTGCTCGACGTCTTCATGATCGACATGCGCAGCGATCGTGACGACAGCTGGAACAAGGGCGAGGACCATCGCGGCTGGATTCTCGGTGCCGAGCAACTCGCATGGCTGAAGCGGGAGCTCGCCGCGTCGCGCGCGACCTGGAAGGTGATCGCGGCCGACCTGCCGATCGGCCTCGTCAGTCTCGATGCCGTCGCGCTCGGCAATGGAGCGCCCGATCGGCGTGAGCACGAAATCGCCGATCTCCTCAGCTCCATCAAGCGCGCCGGCATCCGCAACATCGTCTGGCTCACCGCCGACATGCACTACACCGCCGCGCATTATTACGATCCGAACAGGGCGCAATTCCAGGATTTTGAGCCGTTCTGGGAGTTCGTCTCCGGACCCCTCCATGCCGGCACCTGGGGGCCGGGCGAGCTCGACAATACGTTTGGCCCGGTCGCGATGTACCAGAACGGCTGCAGCGAGGCGCAGGGGGAGAATCTCGCGCCGTGCTTCGGCCTGCAGTTCTTCGGCAGGGTCGATATCGACGGTGCGAGCGGCGTGATGACCGTGACCCTGAAAGACGTCGACAACCGCGACCTCTGGTCGGTCGACATCGTGCCGCAGCCGCAGGCGCGCCCGGCCGTGGTCGCGCAGCATTCGTGAGTGGGCAACTCTCTCCGTCGTCATGGCCGGGCTTGACCCGGCCATCCACGCCTTGCTGCTCGGCCCTGAGAACGTCGATGCCCGGGCATAGGCGAGCGGAAGCGACGCCGTCCTTCGGACGGCTATGCCCGGGCATGACGATGGGGGATGGATCGCGCATCCCAGCACTAACCCGATCTTGATTGGCCGCCTCGCGTCTCCTGCGCTATAGTCTCCATTCCCGCCACCTCTTTTCCATCACCGAAGAGTCTGCCCTTGCGGCCCCACCGCGTGTTCGGCGGCTGAAATACGTCAGGAGTTGACCCATGGATCATCTGAAGACACAGGGCATCAGCATGCCCAAGCTCGGCCTCGGCACCTTCCGCATGCAGGGCGATGCCTGCCGCGCGGCGGTCGAGAGCGCGCTGTCGATCGGCTATCGCCACATCGACACCGCCGAGATGTACGCCAATGAAGAGCCGATCGGTGCTGCGCTCGCCGCGGCCCGGCTGCCGCGCGGCGAGCTTCATGTCACGACCAAGGTCTGGCACGAGAATCTCAGCCCCGATGCGATCCGCCGCGCCTTCGACGCCAGCCTGACCAAGCTCCGGCTCGACCACGTCGATCTCTACCTCGTGCACTGGCCCTCGAAATCCGCGAACTGGGGGGCGGTATTCGAAACCCTGATGAAGCTGAAGGAGGAGGGGCGAACGCGGGCGATCGGCGTTGCCAATTTCACCACGGCGCTGCTCAAGATCGCGGTCGAGGACATCAAGGCCCCGATCGCCTGCAACCAGATCGAATATCACGCCATGCTCGATCAATCGAAGGTGCTGGCCTATCTCAACGCCAGATCGATCCCGCTGGTCGCCTATTGCCCGCTCGCGCAAGGACGCATCGCGTCAGATCCGGCGCTGGCCGAGATCGGCGCGAAGCACAACGCGACTGCCGCGCAGGTCGCGCTGAAATGGCTGCTCGACCAGAACGGTGTCGCTGCGATCCCGAAGGCCTCGCGCCCGGAAAGCCAGCAGGCCAATCTCGATGCGCTGAAGATCACGCTCGACGATGCCGACCGCAAGAAGATCGCGGCGTTGCCCAAGGACGGGCGTTGCGTCAATCCAGGCTTTGCGCCGGTGTGGGATTAAAACTCGACGCTGAACGCACCGCCCTTACCCTCTCCCCTTGCGGGCCTGTTGCGTAATTCGTCAATTGTGATTCCCTAGGGCAAAGCCTTGGAGGGTAGCGATGGCGGTCAAGCGGACGGGACAGCCGAGCTTTGTGGAAGCGCTGATGCCGAAGGGGGCTGGCGCCAATGCGGCGCTGGATCGGCTGGCTGGCCTGGTCAAGTGGTACCGCTTCGAGAAGCTGATCGGCCATTTGCGGGATGAAGGGAGCCCCGGTCGACCAGGCTATCCGGTGCTGGTGCTGTTTCGTGCTGTGCTGTTGCAGTCGCTGTATGGTCTTTCGGAGCGCGAACTCGAGGAAGCGCTGGGCGACCGGTTGTCGTTCAAGCGCTTCGTCGGTTTGAGCCTTGAGGATGCGACGCCCGACCATACGGTCCTGAACCGCTTCCGGAACCAGCTCGTTGAACAAGGCCTGCTGGAGAAACTGTTTGGCGAATTGGATCGTCAGCTTGAGAATGCTGGCGTGATCCTCAAGCGCGGCACGATGCTGGATGCGACCTTGATCCAGGCAGTCTCGGCTCCGCCCAAGGAGGATCGCCCCTCAAACGACCCTGATGCCCGGTTTGCCAAACGGCAGGGCAAAAGCGGCTCGACCTTCGGCTACAAGGCCCATGTCGGTGTCGACGAAGGATCCGGCTTGATCCGCGCGGTACTGACCACACCGGCCAACATCAACGACACGACACCTGCGGACGCTTTGATCCGGGGCGATGAAGCTGCGGTGTGGGCCGATGCGGCTTACGACACCCATGCCCGACGGGCCCGGCTGAAGGCGGAGGGCAAGAAACCCCGCATCGCTCGTCGACCCAACAGACATCACCCGGAACTGCCGCCCAGGCTCAAACGCTACAACCTCCTCATCGCGCGCCGACGAGCCAGGTCGAGACCACCTTCGCTACTCTCAAACGCCGCATGCGGCTGACCTGCATCCGCTACGTCGGTCTGATCAAGGCGACCGGGCAAGTCGTGCTCGCCTCGATCGCCTTCAACATGAGGCGGTGGGCCACGATCGCCGCGTGAGCCGCCCTCCGAGGGCGACAACTACAGATCTTGGTAGGCAATTGCCGGGACCAGGGCATTCGCACCTGACGTCTTCAGCCTCAAGAGCCGATAACGCAACAGGCCCCTTGCGGGAGAGGGTGGCTCGCCGCGTAGCGGCGAGACGGGTGAGCGACTGTGTTCGCTGTCAAGCGGGTTGCCATGGTGTTTTCGTCCTGATCATGACATTGAGGATGGTCAGCAGCTTGCGGGCGACGGCGATCAGGGCAACGAGCTTCGGCTTTCCATTGGCCACGAGGCGCTCAAAGAAGGCCTTGAGGAC
>NZ_JBEPQI010000032.1:0-105006 GCF_040547725.1 Bradyrhizobium sp. LA2.1 | reverse complement strand
GTGCGATCTTTCCGCGAAAGGCGGACTTCTCTTGCTTCAGGGATCATCCATATCTTGAATCACGACTCACGTTCCAAGAAAAGTGGGTACTAGCGTCCACTACCGCCACATGGATGCGTTTCGGAGAGGACTCTGCGGCCGATAGATTTCAGGCTGTCGGGCGAGGTCGCGCCTTTGGCGACCGCTTCCAGGATTGCGGAAGCGACATGTGCCTTTGCGCCCATCTCGTAGCCGGAAACGCCCTCGCAGATCTCGTCGAGGATCGCGCGCGAAAGCGCGGTGGTTACAGTATCGAACATGGGAAACCCCATCTGAAAAACCCATCTTAGCGCAATTCTTGCGAGTTGGGATTCAGAAATGCTCAGGCGCGAAGACCCGACGTCTGCGGAGCGCAGACCATCGTTCTCTCGGACCGCGGGTTCCCGCCCCTTCCCTCCATCGATCACCGATATGCTCGGGGCTTTCGGCAGCCCGCCTGCCCAGCCTTGTGTACGCCCGCGCGGGTCGAACGGTTGAAGGATCCAAGACATGGTAGCGTCCTCGGCACCGGAATGCAGTGGCACTTCGATCGAAATTCGGTCGATCCAGGCGCGTCCCGTTTGAATTTCGAACGCATTTGACATCGCCCCCCAACCGACAACCCAATCACTGCAAGCGCTTAAGCCCAGATCCCGGTCCTGGCACGCAATCTGCGTAGCTCCCCTTGCGTCCCTCACCTCGCGACGAGGGACAGAACAAAGTTTTCACAATGGGAGGGAATGCATGAGTGAGCACAAGACCAATGGCGCGCGCCAACATGAAAGCCTGGACGCGGTCGTGATCGGCACAGGGGTTGCCGGCCTTTACCAGCTTTACAAGCTGCGCGACGAGCAAGGCCTCAAGGTCAAGGCCATCGATACCGCCACCGGCGTGGGCGGCACCTGGTACTGGAATCGCTATCCGGGAGCACGCTTCGACTCCGAGGCCTACATCTACCAGTACCTCTTCTCGGAGGAGCTCTACAAGGGCTGGAGCTGGAGCGAACGCTTCCCCGGTCAGCCCGAGATCGAGAAGTGGCTCAACTACGTCGCCGACAGACTCGACCTGCGCAAGGACATTCGCTTCAGCACGACAGTGACAAGCGCCGTCTTCAATGAGGCGACCCAGCGCTGGACGATCACGACCGACACGGGCGACACGATCGACGCCCAGTTCCTGATCACGTGTTGCGGCATGCTGTCGGCACCGCTGACGTCGGTGTTTCCCGGACAGGACACGTTCAAGGGCACCCTGGTCCACACCGGCCGTTATCCGAAGGAGAAGCTCGATCTCGCCGGCAAGCGCGTCGGCGTCGTCGGCAACGGTGCCACCGGCATCCAGGTGATCCAGACGATCGCCGGCGAGGTCGGCAGCCTGAAGGTGTTCGTGCGCACGCCACAATACATCATCCCGATGAAGAACCCGAAATACGGGCCGAAGGAGGTCGAGGCCTACAAGGCGCGGTTAGAGGAATTCCGCAAGACCCTGCCCCACTCGTTCACCGGCTTCGAATACGACTTCACCAATGGCAACTGGAAGGATCTCAGCCCGGAGCAGCGCCACGCCGTTCTGGAGAAGATCTGGGAGGAAGGCTCGCTGCGGCTGTGGCTCGCCTCATTCGTGGAGATGTTCTTCGAGGAGGACGTCAGCGAGGAGATATCGGAGTTCGTCCGCAAGAAGATGCGCGCCCGCCTCAAGGATCCCAAGCTCTGCGAGACACTGATCCCGACTGATTACGGCTTCGGCACGCATCGCGTCCCGCTCGAGACCAACTACCTGGAGGCTTTCCACCAGGCGAATGTCGAGTTGGTTAGCGTCAAGAACAACCCGATCAAGCGGATCACGCCCCAGGGCATCGAGCTCACCGACGGAACGTCGTACGGGCTGGATGTGATCATCCTGGCGACCGGCTTTGACGCCGGCTCGGGTGCGCTGACCCGCATCGACATCCGTGGCCGCGACGGCCGCTCGCTGAAGGACGAGTGGAGCCGCGACATCAGGACCACGATGGGGCT
Organism: Bradyrhizobium sp. LA2.1; assembly: GCF_040547725.1. NCBI lineage: Bacteria > Pseudomonadati > Pseudomonadota > Alphaproteobacteria > Hyphomicrobiales > Nitrobacteraceae > Bradyrhizobium > Bradyrhizobium sp. LA2.1. The sequence goes on along the minus strand of NZ_JBEPQI010000032.1, from coordinate 102,973 downwards.
TCAGGTCCACGGCTACCCGAACCTCTTCACGACAGGCGCGCCGCTGGCGCCGTCGACGGCGCTCTGCAACATGACGACATGCCTTCAGCAGCAGGTCGAGTGGATCAGCGATTGCATCGCTTATCTCAAGAAGAGCCATCTGAGCGTCATCGAGCCGACCAAGGATACTCAGGATGCCTGGGTCGCGCATCACGATGAGATCGCAAACACGACCCTCGTAACCAAGACGAACTCCTGGTACATGGGCTCCAACGTCGAGGGCAAGCCGCGCCGTCTGCTCTCCTATATCGGCGGCGTCGGAACCTATCGCCAGAAGTGCGATGAGGTCGCCTCTTCGGCCTATCCCGGCTTTGCCAAGCAGTAACGACACACGCGGCCGCGCAACCATTTTTGGTGGGCGCGGCCCCGCATCCCGCATCATCACAACAATTCGGAGGAACACATGACCAAGGACTTCAAGTCGGCGGCTGACGCCGTCCTCAACGAAACCGTCACGACCGACCAGGGCGTCCCGGGCGTGGTGGCGATGGTCACAGATCGCACCGGTAACATCTATGAGGGAGCCGTCGGCAAGCGGCGCATCGACCATTCGGCGTCGATGACGACCGATAGTAGCTTCGCCATCTTCTCGACGACCAAGGCGATCACCGGCACGGCCGCACTGCAATTGATCGAGGAAGGCAAGCTCGACCTCGATGCTCCCGCAAGGACCTACGCTCCCGATATCGGCAAGCTGCAGGTGATCGACGGCTTCGATGCCAAGGGCCAGCCCAGGCTTCGCGCCCCGAAGCGCGAGGTGACCACGCGCATGCTGCTGCTGCATACTGGCGGCTTCGGCTACGACTTCTTCAACGAGAACTATCTGCGCCTGGCGACCGACCACGGACAGCCGAGCGTGATCACCTCGTCGAAGGCCGCCATCATGACGCCACTGCTGTTCGACCCCGGCTCGAAATGGGAGTATGGCACGAACATCGATTGGGTCGGGCAAGTCGTCGAGGGCATCACCGGCAAGCGGTTGGGCGAGGTCTTCGCCGAACGCATCTTCAAGCCACTCGGAATGACCAACACGACGTTCGAGATCAACGATGCGGTGCGGAACAAGCTTGCCGGCGTGCACGCCCGCAACGCCGACGGCTCGCTCACCCCGATGGACTTCGAATTGCCTGCGAACCCCGAGGTCCATATGGGAGGCCACGGCCTCTACAGCACGGTCGGCGACTACATGCGCTTCATCCGCATGTGGCTGAACGACGGCGCCGGCCCGCATGGCCGAGTGCTGAAGCCGGAGACCGTGATGATGGCCGAGAAGAACCAGCTCGGCGATCTCAAGGTGACGGCGCTGCCGGGCGTCATCAAATCGCTGTCGAATGACGCGGAGTTCTTCCCCGGCCTGTCAAAATCCTGGGCGTTCACCTTCATGGTCAATGACGAAAAGGCGCCGACCGGACGGCCGGCCGGCGCGCTCGGCTGGGCGGGGCTTGCGAACCTGTTCTACTGGATCGACCGTCAGAACGGCTTCGGCGGCTATTGGGCCACCCAGATCCTGCCCTTTGCCGATGTGGCCTCGTTCACCGGCTACATGCGCTTTGAAACCGCCTTCTACGACAGCCTGAGCCAGCGCAAGGCCGCCTAGGTTTTGCTGGCTTGCGGCCTTCAATCTGCCTCCGACCTCGCCGTGTTGCGGTGCGGCCGGAGGCGCGCCTGATAGCACCAAGGTCGGGATACCCAGTTGCGCGTTTCCATGGATGGCTTCACAATCAAGAGATAAAGCTCGGGGTCCCGGCAGACATTTGGGACCACTCAGCGCGTCAAAGGAGGGAACGTGTTGGGTCAGACGCCAGAGGATGCTTTCGCCAATCCAGGTATCGAACGCGACGTTCTGACCAGCTGGGAACGCTTCCTTTCCGGCAGCAGCAGCAGCACGCGTCAGCCGGTCGTGCGATCAGCCATTACCGACTCCTGGCAGCGCTGCCAGCAATCGGCTGTCGACTACCGGCGCGGCCAGGCTCCGATGCCGATCAGGAATGACAGGCTGCAGCGTCTGCTCGACAAGCGCAGCCGTCTTGTCCAGGCCGGTGCTTCGACGATGGCGCTTGCGCGCGACTACATGCTGGAAACCGGCACCGTGATGGTGCTGACCGATGCCGACGGCATTGTTTTGCGCCTGGAGGGCGACACCAAGCTGGCCCTGCGCGATGCAGTTGAAAAAACCCACCTGCTGCCCGGCAGCAACTGGAGCGAGACGACCTGCGGGACGAACGCGATCGGCACCGCATTGCAAACCGGGCAGCCCATCCAAGTGCATGCCACGGAGCATTTCTGTTCCGGCATCCACCGCTGGACTTGCTCGGCCTGCGTCATCCGCGATCCCATCGACGGCGCTGTGATCGGCGCGATCGACATCTCCGGACTGTCCTCTTCCTATGGGCGGCCGGCCCTCGCATTGGCGATTTCGGCGGCTGCGCGCATCGAGGCACAGCTGCTGCAGATGGAGCTGGACGCCCGCTACCGCCTTCTGGACAAATGCTTCTGGATGCTGCCGCCTTCGGATCGGCATCACGCCGTGCTGTTCGACAGTGCCGGACGTCCATTCAAGGCCAGTGGCGAGATGTCGCAGATCATGCGCGACCTGGGCGCGCCGGGATGCCAGTCCGGGTTTCCCCATCTCGGCAGCCGCGATGATCAACTCTTTGGCGCCTCGCGTCCGGCATGGATCAAGGAGGAATGGCTGAAGCCAGTGGTGCATCAGGGTGAACACCTCGGAACCGTAATGGTGGCGCCAAGGCCGAGCGCTTCTGGCAAACTCTTGTCACCTGCGCGAGGCGAGGTCCAGGCCTTCGCCAACACCATCTATAGCAGCCCGAAGATGCGCGGCGTGGTCGAAAAGTGCAGTCGCGTCGGCAAGTCCGCTGCTCCGGTCTTGCTGCTCGGCGAGACCGGCGTCGGGAAAGAGGTCTTCGCGCACGGAATCCATGCCGTGTCGCCGCGCCAGAACGGCCCGTTCGTTGCCGTCAATTGCGGCTGCGCCTCGCGCGAACTGCTTGCCAGCGAACTCTTCGGCTATGTCGATGGCGCGTTCACCGGCGCGCGGCGCGGCGGCATGGCCGGAAAGATCGAAGCCGCGTCGCGCGGCACCCTGTTCCTTGACGAGATCGGCGAATTGCCGCTCGACCTCCAGCCCATGTTGCTGCGAGCTCTCGAGAATGGCGAGATCAGCAGGATCGGCGAGACCGCGGTGCGCAAGGTGGACTTCCGCCTCGTCGCCGCCACCAACCGCGATCTGCAAGCGGATGTGGACGCACAGCGCTTCCGCAAGGACCTGTTCTACCGGCTGGCTGTCGTCCCCGTCGACATACCGCCCCTGCGGGAGCGCTGCGACGACATTCCGCTGCTGGTCGATCATTTCGTCGCCCAGGCAAGGGCGCGCTACGGTCTTGCCGATCGCCGTTTTGCGCCAGAGACGCTCGCGCACCTTCAGCGCCATGATTGGCCCGGCAACGTCCGCGAACTGCGCAACCTGGTCGAGAGTCTCATGCTGACCGGCAACGGCGACCCGATCGAACCTTCGGACTTGCCCGATACCATCCGGGGGACCGAACGACCATGCGAGCGCAAGCCCGGTCTGTCTCTCGCCGAGTCTTCCGAACGTGACTTGATCTCGCGCACGCTCAGGTCGTGCAACGGCAACGTGACGGCCACCGCGGCCGCACTCGGTCTCGCCAAGAGTACCGTCTATGCGAAGCTGCATCGTTATGACATTCGTTTCGATCTGGGCTCCGCAAAATTTTCTAGTTGAGATACGGGTCGTCCCTCTCCAGCGCCGAAGGAATGGCCGGATTGTTGCAGTTAATTTCTCCTAGATGATGTTCAGGAATTCCAGGCATCTCCGATCCTTACCGATTTCTTTTCCATTGCTCCCCTGCGGTCGCTGATGGAGCGCAGGAAGAGCGCTCTATTTGCTTTGTATCTGGCAGAGGTTCTGCGGTTTTCCGTGCCGAGCATGACGACCCGGCCTTCGGTCGTGCAAACGCTCCAACTCCATATACGGCCACGCTTTTTCAGCAGTGTTTCAAAGACTGGCAAATGATGCGGCATTGGGCGCTCTACCCGGACTCCAAATCGAAATCAAAATCGGAGGACGAAGGTCGAAGAGAGATCGAAATTATCATGGCTCAGCAAAGGAATAACTGGATACGCCAGTCGGATGAAGAGCGCATTGAAGGTCTCAGCCAGTTGCAACGGCACGATGAATGTTGCATAACGCTAAGCTATTGATATTGTTTGCATAATATCGATTTCGGAATTTATTCCTAGGCCAAAAGCTTAAGCCTTGCGAAGAATCGCATCTGGACTTCACCGGGCGGTTGCCCGGTTCTGTGCCAATTCCCCGGCACTTCCATGCCTGTCGGTCCCCGAGTCTCACGCTGAATTGGGCTGCTGACCTGGGGCAGGGAGCCCCGCTGATCGGAACTTTATCGAGTTTCGTTTATTTCACTTGTTGCGTTTATTTCGACTATCGCTTATATACAAGGCCTCCAAGGGGAGAAGATACAATGACGATGCCAGCGTATGCCGAAGAGCTGGGAGGTACTCGCCTGCCTTCCGCGAGCGAGAAGGCGGCAGCCAACCAGCTCCGTCAGATACTCGCGTCGCATGCGACAGGAGATGCCAAACTGCGCGTGCTCGACGATGCGCAAAAGGCAGCTGAGATCACCTTGTCACCGGCCCTGTCGAGTCTCTTGATGGAATTGCTGCGGCATATTGGACGCGGCGATGCGGTGACGCTCGTGCCTGTACATGAGATGTTGACTACCCAGCAAGCTGCCGACATCCTGAATGTCTCGCGTCCGTTTCTGGTCTCGCTGCTCGAGAAGAACGAAATTCAGCACGTGACAGTGGGACGTCATCGCAGGATTAGGGCGGAGGACCTCTTCGCCTATAAGCGCACGCGTGATGAGAAGCGGGGCAACGCGCTTGCGAATCTCGCTGAGCGGGACGCGGAGCACCTGTAAGCTTGTTTGCAAACCGCTTTACCGCATTCATCGATGCGTGCTCGCTTGCGAGCGCGCTGAAAAGGAACCTGCTTCTCTCTTTGGCGGAGGCGGAGTTTTTTCGTCTCCGCTGGTCGAGCCGCGTCCTGGATGAGACCGAAGCAGCTATCGGGGAAATTTTGCGCGGCAAAGGCTTTGACGATGCAACGGCGCGCGCGGAGCGGGCGCGCGCCAGCATGGAAGCTGCCTTCGAAGACGCCATGGTTACAGATTTTGACAACTTCTTGTCGGTTGCGGCGAGTCTGCCCGATCCCGGCGATCACCACGTTGTTGCTGCGGCTGCCAAGACGCAAGCCGCAAGCCGCAATGATCGTAACTGAAAACCTTAAGGACTTTCCAGCGACAGTTCTTTCCGACCTGAATATGGAGGCGAAAACCGCTGACGCTTTCATTGCGGATACTATCGCCCTCGACGAAGCTCGCGCCGTTGCAGCTATCCGGCGTATGCGTGAACGCTTCAAAAAACCGGAAATGACGTCAGCGGAGCTATTGCTCGTGATGGAGGCTGCGGGACTGATTGAGACGGTTGACGTGCTAAGACCACATGTCGAATCGCTCTAGCCAATGACGATTCAGTAACTAATTAGACCGGCTCTTGGCAGCACGATTTTGATGCGAACTCCACTTCGGATATTCCATAATCGATATTATGCGAATAAGAAGTGTAGCCGCAATATAGAGATGACACCCCTCCGCAAAGTTGAGATGGCACTCCTCAGTTGGAATGCAGTTGCGGAGAACGGCAATCGTGGTGGTGTCGATGAGCGAAGCCGAGTTTTCGCGGCTCAATGTGCTTCTGGACGTGCAAGCCAAACGACTGACTGTGGCCGAGGCGGCCAGCGTGCTTCAGTTGCATCGCCGACAGGTGTTTCGGCTGTTGCGAGGGCTGCGGCAATACGGTGCCGCCAGCTTGGCGTCGAAGCGCCGGGGCAAGCCCAGCAACAGCCGGGTGCCAGCCGTATGCGGACTTTGGGCCGACGCTGGCGGCCGAGAAGTTGCACGAGCACCACAACTGCCTGGTGTCGCGCGAGACACTGCGCAAGTGGATGATTGAGGATGGGCTGTGGATCGATCACAGACGCCGCCTGCCCTCGATGCATCAGCCACGCAACCGCCGGGAGCGGATCGGCGAACTGATTCAGATCGATGGCTCCAAGCACCACTGGTTCGAGAACCGCCGGCCGGCCTGCTCGCTGATTGCCTATCTTGACGACGCCACCAGCCGGATTCTGCACGCCGCGTTTGTGCCATCGGAATCGACACTCGACTATCTGCGCGAGACCCGGACATATGTGGAGCGCCATGGTCGCCCGATCGCGTTCTATTCGGACAAGCACGCGATTTTCCGCGTAAACAACCGCGAGGCCAAGGGCGGCGACGGTATGACACAATTTGGGCGGGCCCTGCACGAGCTCAACATCGACATCATCTGCGCCAACACCCCACAAGCCAAGGGTCGCGTTGAGCGTTCATTTGGCACGCTGCAAGACCGTCTGGTCAAGGAGCTGCGGCTCGCTGGGATCTCGACCCTCGAGGCTGCCAACGCGTTCCTGCCGGGGCTTCTGGCGAACTACAACACACGGTTCGGCAAGCTTCCTCAGTCCAATCAGGATGGGCATCGGCCGGCCGAGGATCTCCCGCCCTTGACCGATGTGTTTGCGTGGAAGGAAGAGCGTACGCTAAGCAACAATCTGACGGTGCAGTACGACAAGGTCCTGTTCATGCTGGAACCGAACGAGATCACTCGACCCCTCGCCCGCCAGCGCGTTACCGTCGTCGACTATCCCGATGGCCGGGTCGCAATCAGGCACCAGGGCCGCGACCTGCCCTACCGCACCTTTGACAAGCTGCAGAAGGTTAACCAGGCGGCCATCGTCGAGAACAAGCGGCTGGGCGAGGTACTAGCCTACATCGCCGAACAGCAGCAGCTGCGCGATGAAGGCCGTTCGCAGAAGACGCCGCGTCGGCGTGGCCAGGCCGACCGACACATATTCAAGGCCACATAATCGCGCCTCATCCGGGCGGTCGTCGCTGCGCTATCCCGCCCAGCTCCGCGCCGCCCGCCCTCCTCGCCGGCCATCCTGGGTGACATTTCTACTTTGCACCCGCGGTGCCATCTCTACCTTGCGCCGACAAGAAGTGTAGACCACCGTTAGAAAGGTCACACCTATCCTCATCAGAGATGTCACTTTCCCGGCCATGTCCTCAGTTCCCAGCATCCGCGTCACGCAAAGCCTCTCGCAATCGATCAGGAAATGTACAAATGGCGGCACCTCATCGGGGACTTCTTCGGCAGGCTCAAGGAGTTCAAGCGCATCGCAATGCGTCGACACAACCGATCAGAGCTTCGCCTCCGTGATCCAATCTCGCCGCAGGCGTGATAATCTCCCGATGAATCCAAACAGACCCAAGATCTTATGATCTGGTTGAGGGCGTGAATGCTTGGCAAGCGTCTAGTTGTTTGAAGCGTCCCTAGTCGCAGCACATTGCGACGTTACGCCCCGAACGCACTGAGCGGCGCCGAGAACGCTGAGGCGACGGGGTTCTGCGCTATAGCATGCATAAACGACGATTTACTGTTCTTGCCGCCGACGCCTTTTTAAGGGCGTCGACCGCTCGTTCAAGGCGACTACCGAGAAACCTCATCGATCAAGTATTGCCTTGAGAGCCTTACGCAATTCGGAGGTAGGGGCGGCTCCCTCCTTCATAGACCGCCAGCCGACATAACCGTCGGGCCGCACGAGAATGCAGCCGGTGTCTTCGATTTCGCGCCGTCTCGTCCATTCCCCCAAAGGGTCATTGTACGTTTGACGCGGACCGATCTTATAGCTTGCGATCTCGACGCCCAGTTCACCACTGGCCTCCTGTGATGCCTTGATCCAAGCGTCACCGCCGATACCGGTAATTAGGGCAAAACGACCAGACCGCGTGAGATCTAGTGTCGACAATTTCCGCCCCTCATGCTCAAGCCACACGTGTGGTAGATAAGCGCCGGGGTGCGTCGTCGGATGATAGTGCAGTTCGGGATCACGATCGTACGCAGGGAATGGCGTTCCGTCACTAACGACCGCCTTTGATTGATACCGCTGCCCCAGTTCGACTCCGATCGCATTAAATTGCCAATCCATCAGCTTAAGGCCTGCGATAAGTTCATGCCGACGCCGGGCCCCGGTCTCGGTTGGACCATAAAGCTCATCCAAGTTGGCCCAGGCCTCTTCCTTGGTCTGACCTGCCTTGAGTCCAAGCGCGGTGGCCCACGGTCCGAGCTCGGCGACGCTCTTGTTTGCACGATCGACCACTTGACGTCCGACGGGCTGACGCTCTGCATTGTATGTCTCCAGCAATCCTTCTCCGGCTCGGCCCGATAAGACGAACGCAAGCTTCCAAGCCAAATCGTACGAGTCCTGAATGCACGTGTTGCTGCCCAGACCGTTGGCCGGTGGATGACGATGGGCCGCATCTCCAGCCAAGAACACTCTCCCGATCCGATACCCAGCCGCGACGGCATGATTGATCTTCCAGGTACTGATCTTCTTGATCTTCACCGCAACCGACGGATCGCCGATAGCGGACCGGACCCTTTTTAGGACCTCATCTTCAGAAATGTCCGATGAGTCGAGTGAAAATCGGAGAAACAAGGGATTCCATTCCGTCCAAGGCTTCACGCAGGTCCATGCGCTTAACCACACATCGCTTCCCGGCTCACATACGAAAAAGAGCGCACCGGACCGATGTTTCGTATAGCGGGACAAATCAGCATCGAGCCACACGGTGAAAGCCTCACCGAGCCCCATCGCACCTTCGATTTCAAAGCCAATCTGCTCGGCCACAATGCTGCGCGCGCCGTCGCATCCGATGGCATACTTGGCGTGGATCTCGTATTCGCGACCCGTCGCCCGCTCCAGGATACGCGCGATAACGATGTTTGCGTCTTGTCGAATTTCAGTCAGTTCCGCACCGAACCGCATGTCCGCGCCATGTCGTTCCGCCGCCTGTCGGATCATCGGCTCCAACAGATGCTGTGGCATGTTGCACATGCTGCTCGGACTGGCCGCTACGTACTCAGCCTTTCGGTCGATTCCTGCGCCCCACGTCATCATCCTGCAGAGTTCTTCCCCAGCGAACGCGGTTGCAAAAACCTGCGTCCCCATCAAATCCTGCGGCATAGCCTCGGCCATCATCTCGTCTTCGATGCCGAGATCACGAAGCACCTCGACCGTACGTTGGTTCGTGATGTGAGCGCGCGGAGAATTGGCGGTGCCATTATATCTCGTGACCGTAATTGCGGCGATATTGTAGCGCGCGAGAAAAGCCGCCGCGGTCAAGCCGGCGGGCCCAGCTCCAACGACTAGCACGTCAGTTTGAAATACCTGCATCGATCGTCTTCTCCCATCATTCTATTGGTGCAAGGCCAATGGCTTTGCTCGCCGCTCGCATGCCGCGTGCTGCCGCTCAAGAAATGGCGCCGCGGATACGGTCGATTAGTGCGCGAGCATCGGCCGGGGCCCGGTCGCCTGACCAAGCGACGTGCCCATCGGGCCGAACAAGGACGAGTAGGTGTTTGTACTGCGGATCCAGCTTCGCCGACCGCACAGTGCGGATTGGCAGCTTACAAGACGCAGCTTCTCTTTCGATTGGCTCACTGTCCGCCCCTGCAAACGCAATCAGCGCAAAATCGAACCCAAACGCGTCATAAACCGATGTTTGTTCATCGAGCAAGAAATGAGGTGCCCGTGCGCCAGCCGCGTCGCTTGGCGTATATCGATCCCAAGAATCGACCGCCGGTGACTCAGTTGGCGGAACGACCACTGGCGAGAAATAGCGCTCGCCTAGTTGTATTCCCAGCGTCGCGTATTCGTCCCTGTCGTCCTCCGCAATGAAGGCGCCAAAGGACGCGCGCGACTTTTCGGCCGTCGGGGAGTCTTCATTGATGTCGGCAGGGATGTGCCACTTGTCCTTACGCGCAGCGCAGTGGATTCCAATCTGAGAATTACGCGTGCCGATCGGCCGACGTTCGGGATCATACGACTCGGTGAGGTGGCGCCCGCCCCAGCCCTGATGCATCGCGGCAAGTTTCCAGCCGAGATTAATAGCATCGCCGATTCCGGTGTTCATGCCGAAGCCACCGAGAGGGGTATATAGGTGGGCGGCGTCGCCGGCGATAAAGGCGCGTCCGTCAGAGTACTTGTCAGCGACGAGTGCTAGTCCTCCCCGCCACGGACCCGAGGAGAGGACTTCGTAATCTGCGGTTGGGCCCAACATCCGTGCCATCACATCTTCGGTCTTTAGGTTCTGCCAATCAACACCTGGCGGAACCTGATAATGAACGATGAATTTCTCACGGCCATCCTGCGACATGATGAAGCCGCGTGCGTCATGATTGACGATCCATGTCAAGACGGCCGGCGTGGCGCGGGATTTTCCGTAAAGCGTGGGGGATCGTATGAAATAAGCCATCATCGTGCCGGAAACAAAATTGCGGACGATCGAACCATTTTCGCCGACGAGCTTCGAACCGATGGTCTGACGGACCAGACTACTTGCGCCGTCGCATCCAATGACGTAGGCGGCGCGGACAACGTATCTTGCGCCACTCTTCAATTCTTCGACCAAGACGGTCGCGCCGTCTTCGTCCATCGTGATTTCCAATGCCTTGTGGCCGAACCGTATATCGATGCCGTCCTGTGTCTCAGCATGGGCTTTTAGTATTGGCTCCAAGAACAGCTGCGAAATGTTGTGCGGATATTCGGGGCCCGGCCAAACGCTCTCTTTTAGGAACGTCAGCTCGATGCGGCCGAGTTCATATTCCGTAAAGCGATTGCGAAACGATACGGCACGCGGAAAGTCGGCACCCAGTCCGGATCGTCGAACCTCTGAAGCAATGCCCAACCGACGAAAGTGCTCCATGGTGCGCGTATTGGAGTAATTGCATTTGGGATGCTGCGCCGTCACCGTCCCCTGGTTGACCAGAATCGTGGGGACATTCCGCCGGCCGAGATCGAGAGCGAGTGACAGACCGACCGGTCCGCCACCGATGATCAAAGCGAACGTTTCTTCCCGACTTATCAATATTGCCTCCGCTATCTTGCTCTCTGTACATCCGTGAAATTCTGAATCATGAGCATCAAACCAGCCGACACTCGGATTAGGTCATGCCTTGCCTGCACGCTGCACGGGGACGCGAAGGTGTCGTCGAATTCCTCGGCACAAACTCTTGACCGGCAGCGAACTGGCAATGCGGGCGCGGTTCAACCATGGTGATACCGTGCTGGGCCATTACGCTCGGCCAGATTTCTGGCGATCGGTGTCGAGCACCAGATTGTTGATCGACACATTGTTCGCGGCCAACGCTCGCGAGAGAGTCTTCGCAGCAGCTATCAGTCCCGCTCGCGCGCCGGAGAAAGCTCTAGGATCGAATACGTCGCTTTCACAATCGCCGAGGTTATATCGAGGGTCCACCCGAATTGTCGCGAGCGCATACCAACCGGCAACGTGGAAAGGCGCGAGTATCTTCAGCTCGATCGTCGCGCTCCATGCGGCGTGGTTGGGGCGGACAAAACTGCCGGGCGCCGGCCGCGATCGTTGTCGATGTCCGGTTCGGGGCACGCCTCCACCAGATTCGACCGAGCCGCTTTCCATGGTGATATGCGCCTCGGATAGCCCGTCAGCGCGCTGGATTGCCGCTCGCTCGCTGGTGAGAACGCGGCACCACGCGGGCGCCAGCGGCGGCGCACAGGCAAGTACCAAATCCTTGGAAGACGCGCAGACGATAACCGTCCTTCCACCCAGTCCCGGATCCATTGTTCCACCGGAATATATTATTGACTTTTCATGGCAGTAATATCTATATTTTTTGGTGATGACAAACATTTTCTTTTTTATGACCCCATGAAAACTGCCCTCTCTACCGAGACGTTGGCTACGGCCACGTATTTGAAACTGCGCACTGACGTGATCGCGGGGACGTTTCCGTTCGGCGCGAAGCTCAAGATTCTCGAGCTCTGTGAACGTTATGAGGTCAGTACTGCGCCTATGCGCGAGGCGCTGAATCGGGCTGCAAAGGACGGCATCGTCAGCCAATCGGAACAGCGCGGATTCTCCGTCGCCCCCTTGAGTGTGGAGGATCTTGACGACCTGCTTCAGACGCGCCTGCTCCTGAATGAAATCGGCCTCCGGCGCTCCTTCGAGTTCGGTGGAGCTGCATGGGAAGAGCAGGTTCTGGTTTCGTGGCATCGCCTTTCTCGTATTTCCTACACACCGGGGGCGATCGATCCTGCTTGGGAAAGCGCGCATCGTGTCTTTCACCGATCACTCATCTCGGCATGCAAAGCGCCACGGATCATCACCTATTGTGACCAGCTGTTCGACAGCGCGGATCGCTACCGGTTCATGGCGAGGACCGCTCCAGCCAAGGAGCCTCGCTTTGATGATCACAAATCGATCACGGACGCCGTTATTGCGCGGCAGCCGGACGAAGCTGTCGCGCATTTGAAGCGGCATTTCCAGGAAACGGCCGATCGCTGCAGGGCGCGGCTCCTGCCCCAGGATGAGACGCAATCCGCCGCGAGCGAGCGCCCGGACTGCTGACAACTTAACGCAAGCGAGCAAGAACGACGATTGGGAAGAAACGATTGGCCGACGACTTGAGGAAATGCAGACTCTGACTCTCGTTGTTCCGCGACGAGAGATTGCGTTCGGCGCAGAGGCTCATAAGAAAGCCCGCGCCCCTGTCGGCCAGCAACAAGACGAAACGCAAGAGAAGTCCTGGGAGGGACCTCATGAAACTGACAGGCGGCGTCGCCAGCATCCGCAGCGCGAAAGTTAAACTGAACGATCCGAATTCTGTCGATCTCGACCAATTTGTCGACGATCGCCCCATAAGCGCATTTCATATCAACCTGGTGATTTGGCCGCTGATCACGATGATTGCCGACGGGTTCGATCTCGTCGTCATGGGATTTTCAGCGCCGGAGATCATCAACGCATTCCATATCGATCGCGGCTCTATGGGTTGGATTCTGAGCGCGAGCCTGATCGGCATGCTGATCGGAACACCGATCGCCGGATATCTGGGGGATCGATTTGGCAGGAAGCCGCTGGTCGTGGCTGCAACGTTGCTGTTCGGCGCGGCTACTTGGGTGACCGTATTTGCTGATACCGCAACTCACTTTTTCGTTTTGAGATTTGTTGCAGGATTGGGTTTGGCGGGCATCATCCCAAATGTCACGGCTCTCGTGTCCGAATCGATTCCGCGCGCATCGCGCGGGTCATTGCTCGTTATCGTCCAACTTGGCGTTCAAGTCGGAGCCTTGGTCCCCGGCCTCGTCGCCGCCTATCTTGTTTCGAAATTGGGATGGCCAATCCTCTTTCATGTCGGAGGTGCCTGCCCGATCCTGCTGGCACTCGCGCTAGTCTTCCTGTTGCCGGAATCGATCAAGTTCCTTGCGCTCGACCCCAAACGCCGCTCCAAGGTATTAAAGATGGCTCGTGCGATCGATCGAAACGTCGCATGGGATGATGCGACCCGCATCGTTCAGCATGTTCCGGACGCAAAAGCCTCTCTGTCTCCCATCGTGCCGTATCGGAATGGGATGCATGCAATAACGCCCCTTCTTTGGGCGCTCGCGGCCATCGGCCTGTTCACAAATTTGCTGATCGCGAGTTGGGCACCGACCGTGTTGCGAGATCTGGGTCTCGTGCCAGCGAGCGCCGCGTTGACTGTCACTTTCTTTGCCCTGGGAGGCTTGGTCGGTAGCTTGGTTATGACGCTGGTATTTAGCCGCTACGGATTCCTGGCAGTCGCCATTTTCTACCTGATAGCGGTGCCGGTCATTGCCGCAATTGGATATGTCGATCGCGGCCGGCTTCCCTGGCTGATCTTTGTTGCCGGTATCTGTGTGTCGGGAACACAGTCCGCGATCAACTCCGCATTCGGCATGCTGTACCCAACGCCGATACGTGGCAACAGTATAGGATGGGGGATGGCGATCGGCCGGTTGGGCTCAATATTCGGTCCACTCTTTGGCGGCTTCTTGATGGGACGGCATGTCACCGGAGACCAATTTTTTGCCATCGCCTCTGTACCGATCGCCATCGGAATCTGCGTTGCCGTCGTGCTTACCTATCTATGCCGGCAGCGATTCCATTCCTGGTCACTGAACGACATGCCCCTCTAATTCTAAAACTGGCCGGCGACAAACTCGGAAGTGGAATCCTGCGGATTCCCGAGTTTCGAACGGGCAGCACTGATTTGGTCGGACGGGCTGCGTCTGACCAGCGGGCTTACGCGCGCCGAAGCAGCAACAGCGCGCGCCCCTTCGCCGACTGCACGATGCTTTTTTGGACGCAGTCTGCCAGCCCAATAAGATTTCTCCGACCGTCGGTCGCAGCCGTATCGCAAGTTCGTCCGATGCCGCTATGCGTCAATATTGAGTGAGCTGCCCGGAAACGTACAGCCACTTGCCGTTCCTTCGGATGGCGACCTGCTGGCAGCAGCCATTCATGATTTTCCCGCTCGCGAATTCGTTAAGCTGGTTCCCGGTCATGATCGCGGTATCATCGTAAATCCGGATGTCAAGATTTGAACGCGTGACTCTGCGCGGGTTCTTGGCGATTCCTGACAGATAGTCGTGCCGGTCATCGATCCGACCGGATGCATGGATATGCCGATAACCGCCGGTCAGCAGTTCGCCGAGCGCCGCGATGTCGCCATTGGACAGGGCTGCGCATCGCCGCTGTTCGAGTTCGAAAAGCTGTTCCATCGATCTGTCAGTCGTTGATGGCGTGTTGCCAAGTTCTGGAATGTTGCCGGCGGACAGCACGAAACGGAGCACCGGTTCACTGACACTGGTGTCGTCGGTATTGAACGAGCAGATTTGCGATATGTGCCCGTGCCCGATCGCCCTAAGTAATTGCGGGCAGATCGCGGCCCTGCCGGCCAGGGCGGCGAAAAGTTCGCCTGCCTGAACCTGCATTTGGGCTGGATCATGTTCGGCGTAAACGATCAGCGCTGCCACGTCAGTAGCATCGATCAGGCGGACCGTCGCCATGTCAGGATACTTCGAAAAATCCGCGCCGAAATACCCCTCGTTTCGCAGATCGGGCGCCGGGATGCCGAATGCGCTGGCCGCCCGCTTTTCCAGCGCAACGTCATAGGAACCCGAGACCAGGACGATACCCGCCGCGCCGAGCGGCTTGCCGTCGTGAAAGCGGGAGACCAGTGCGGCCAGAGCGACATGGGCCGCCCCGGCTGACTCTCCCATCAGCACGATGCGCCCGGAGTCGGCTCCGAGGCTGTCCGCGTTTTGTTGCGCCCAGCGCAGGGCGGCCACGACATCCTCCGCGCCTGATGGCCATCGATCCCGCGGAGCCAGCCGGTAGTTTGCGATCAGCGTGACTACGCCGTGACGCGCGAAGAAATAGCCGATGTTGCTGCGGTCCGCTTTGTCGCCGCGGCTGTAACCGCCGCCGTGAAAGAAGATGACGACGGGACTTGTCCGCCGCGCCGCCGCCGGCCGATAGATATCTAGAGCAAGCCGCTCCGCATCGCCGTATCGAACATCGCGAGCGAGGTCGACGCCCTCCGTCGGCTGGCTCGCCAGCGCTTCCGCGTAGATCATTGCCGTGCCGACCGGGTCGATCACCGAGCCGATGGCGCGTATCTTCGCCGCCACGTCAGGCGGTGGCGAAGCCATTGGCGGACCAGGCTGGCTTGCTCCCGTCATCGTGCCGCGGCTTTCTCGTCGATGCTCAAAGCGTTGAACCTTTCCCAGCACTGCCGCCAGAGCGCGGCGGCGGCGCTGGAGACGCCCATTCCATCGCGGAGTCTGACGCTGCGAATGTTATCGACGGTGGCGCGCGCGGCGCCGCCGTCTCGATGGTAGTAAGGGGCCAGCCGAACCGCACAGCGATTCATGATCAATTCTCGGGGTGCCGACACAGCGGCGGCTCCAATAAAAGCTGCGACATGGTGATGCCAGCTGCAGTGCTTGTCGCTCGTGGGAGTCGCGCTCACGAGCGCGAGCGTGCGGGTGGCTGGGCGCGCCCTTCAAGCATCAGTTGCTCCCTGCACCGGTTGGCGGTTTCCGTGAAATGTTCGCTCAGCAGCGCTACCGCATCGTCCGGCCGGCGCGCGATCACGGCATCGGTGATCAGCTTGTGGTCATTGCGGCGCGGCGCGCGGGTGCGCGAGGTCCGCGCCATGAAGCGATAACGGTCATTGCTGTCGAACAGCTGGTCGCAATAGGCGATGACGCGCGGCGCGCGGCAGGCAGACAGCAGGCTCGCGTGAAACAACCGGTGTGCGCGCTCCCAGGCCGCCTCGGTCGAGACCGGGTTGTAGGGGATGCGATCCAGCCGCATCCATGCCAGCATGACCTGTTCTTCCCATTCGTGGCCGCCGAATTCGAAGGACTTGCGTAGCGCATACTCATTCAGCACCAGGCGGGTCTGCAACAGGTCGTCGAGGTCCTCCACGCTGAGGGGCGCGACCGAAAAGCCACGCTGGTCCGACTGCTGGACCAGGCCATCCTTGGCCGCCCGGTTGAGCGCCTCCCGCATCGGCGCGGCGCTCACCCCGTAGCGCTCGCACAGCGCGCCGATCTTTAGCTTCCGGCCAAACGGAAATATGCCGCCGATCACTTCGGCACGGAGCTTCTGATATGCCGCCGTGGCCAGCGTTTCTGATGGAAC
Organism: Bradyrhizobium sp. LA2.1; assembly: GCF_040547725.1. Classification (NCBI taxonomy): domain Bacteria; kingdom Pseudomonadati; phylum Pseudomonadota; class Alphaproteobacteria; order Hyphomicrobiales; family Nitrobacteraceae; genus Bradyrhizobium; species Bradyrhizobium sp. LA2.1. The sequence continues at coordinate 86,228 of NZ_JBEPQI010000032.1, read as the reverse complement.
CACAGGTTTCATGGAAATGCCCGTCGCGAAAAAAGCCAGTTGATCGTTATCAATAATATCTATATTCATGGTTATTTAGGCTAGCAATATATATTTGGAGGCAGTCTTGGACCTGGGCATCAAAGGGCGGACGGCGCTGATTTGTGCGTCCTCCAAGGGGTTGGGGCTTGCCTGCGCAATCGCGCTGGCTCGCGAAGGCTGCCGGGTCTTCATCAATGGCCGCGACGAGGCCCGACTGGTCGATGCGGTTGCGGAAATCGAACGCGCGGTCGGAAAGAAGGTCACGGCGCTGCAGGCCGACATCGCCGAGGAGAGCGGGCGTGAGGTTCTGATCGCGGCCTGCCCGGACCCGGACATCCTGATCAACAACAATCACGGTCCCTCGCCCGGCAACTTCGTCGAGTTGGGCCACGACGACTGGATCGAGGCGGTCGATCAGAACATGCTGGCGCCGCTGCTTCTGATCCGGGCCGTGCTGCCCGGCATGCGGCAGCGCAAGTTTGGACGCATCGTCAACATCACCTCCGCGATGGTGAAGTCGCCTCACCCGTCAATGGAGCTTTCCTGCGGTGCCCGCGCCGGGCTTACCGCCGCCTGCAAGGCGCTGTCGGTGAGCGTTGCTGCCGACAACGTGACCATCAACAACCTACTGCCCGAGCGCATCGATACCGACCGCCAGCGTTTCATGGCCGAGCGGATGGTGAAACAGCACGGCATCACCTTTGAGGAGGCGCGCACGCGGATCGCCGAATCGCTGCCGGCGAAGCGGTTCGGGCGACCGGAGGAGTTCGGCGATGCTTGCGCGTATCTGTGCAGCGCTCAGGCCGGTTTCATCACCGGGCAGAACCTGCAACTGGACGGCGGCTCATACCGCGGGCTCGTCTGAATTTCAGAACTACGAAAACATCAGCGGAGGCCCCATCTAATGCCGATCCCGAAGCCAGTCTACCGGCCACCTTTCAATATTACCCGTGCCAGCCACGTCGTGCTGCGGGTCAAGGATCTTGCAAGCAGCAAGGCCTTCTATGTGGACACGCTGGGCTTCGTGGTCAGCGGCGAGGACGACGGCCGGCTCTATCTCCGCGGACTCGAAGAGGCCTGCCATCACAGCCTAGTACTGGAACAGGGCGAGGCGCCGTGCGCGCTACGCGTCGCGTTCCGCGTGCTGACCGAGGAGGACCTTGAGATCGCCGCGCAGCACTTCACCAAAGCGGGCCTGGTGCCATCGTGGGTGGCGGTGCCGCATCAGGGCCGTACGCTGCATGTCAACGACGCCGTCGGCTCGCCGCTCGAAATCTGCGCCACCATGGAAACGCGGCAACGGCTGATTTTGCAAGCCAGCCAATTCCACGGTGCCTGTCCGCAGCGCCTCGATCATTTCCAGATCGTCACGCCGCACGTGGCTCGGGCGCTCGATTTTTACTATAGCATGGGTTTCCGGCTGTCCGAATACGTCTCGCTGGAAGGGTCGAACGAACCCGACTTCGTTTTCCTGCAGCGCAAGGGCAATCCGCACGACATCGTCTTTGTGCCGGGACAGGGGCCGCGGCTGCACCACGCGGCATTCATGGTGCCGGAAGCGCACCACCTGATGTTCATCTGCGATCTGCTGGCGGAAAAGGGCTACGGCCGCAACATTGAGTTCGGCCCGTGCCGGCATTTCGCCCCGGGCTACGCGCGTTTCGTCTACCTGCGCGATCCCGACGGCCATCGCATCGAGTTGTTCAACACCCACTACCAAACCATGGACATCGAGGACGAGCCGATCCGCTGGGAAATGACCAAGCTCCTCGCAGGCGGCTGGGGCCCTGCGCCGCCCGAATCCTGGCAGACCCAGGCGATGCCATTTGAGGATGCTTCGGTGGAGTAGGTCGTGTGCTCGATGAGAGAGACGCGGACTGAATCATTTGATGAACGGCGGCCGGAGCGCGATAGGCCTGGAAGTCGGCCTGCCTAATTGTTCTGTGACATGATCAAACAGCAGCCCCGTAGCCGGATGTTTTTCATCATGTGCACGTCACAAAGCGAGCGCGGCCAGCCAACCGCCCTAGTCCATGTTGAGGATAGGGCCGAACCGCAACCAACTCGAACCGTCGAACCGATGCATCTGCATTTGTCTAATCGGATAGTGATTGATGGGCGACGTCGTGAGGGTAATGCCCGGCAACAGAAGCCCGAGCTCAAGATGATCGAGACTTTCTGCCTGCCTCAAGACGTTCGCCCGGGTCAATTCGTCGCCGCATCGTTCGAGCACGTGCACGAGCGCTTGGGCAGACATGAATCCATACGCTAAGAGAGCATTGCTCTTGTTCTCTTGGGGCATGTACGTGGCCAGGAAGGCGAGAAATTCCTTCATGCCCGGATCGTCCGCCCAGTTAGGATCGTCGGGATCCTTGGTGTAGTGCGCAGTCAGAATATCCTTCGAGTTATCGAGCCCAGCGGGCTTGAGCACAGAACCTACTGAAGCCGACGCACTTTGCAGGATATGTACGGGCTTCCAGCCCATCTCGGCAGCCTTCCTGATCGCCATAGCTGCGAATTTAGCTGGAGTAAGATTGGCAAACACTTCGACGCCGGCTGCGCGCATCTCCACGAGGCGCGAATCGATCGTGGGCTCGGTGGACTCGTAGGTCAGTTCGGCAACAATGTTCGATGATGCTTTGCCGAGGCCGTGCTTGAACCCGACAATGTTGTCGCGTCCGAACCCATCATTCGGAAACAGTACGCCGATCTTGGCGTTGGGATAGTTCTCCGCGATGTAGCGGCCGTAAAGGTGAGCCTCGCCCTGGGTGTGCGGCTGAAGGCCCATCGACCAAGGATATTGTACATGATCTCCGAACAGGGTGCCGCCTGCAGCAATAAACAGCTGCGGCACGCGCTTGGCGTTAACATACTTGATGATGGCCAAATTGGTAGGCGTGCCCATCTGGCTGAACAGCAGAAGCACCTCATCGGCCTCAATTAGCTTGCGAACTTGTTCGACCGTTTTCGGAGGGCTATAGGCGTCGTCATAAGAGAGGAATTCGATCTTGCGGCCATTGATTCCGCCCCGCTCATTGATCATCTTGAAATAAGCGGCTTGGATGTGGCCAATGATTGCGTAGGCCGAATTGGGTCCACTGTAGGGATCGGTATTTCCGATCCTGATCGTGGTGTCGCTCGCGCCAGAATCGTATTTCTTTTCAGCACGAGCTATCTGCGCGTTGACAATCATGAGCGCGGCGGCAAGCAGGCTGACAGCCTTGTTTGACATTTCCCACCTCGGGCTTTTTAGGCAGTGCGCGGACTGACGTCGAAGCGCACGCGAATCGCTGCTCAACCACCCCGATCCCCTCTCGTTTCAGATAGCCAAATAGCAAGGCATGCTTCGTCGATGTGAGCTTATTTGAGCCGGGTCACCACTGCAGCGTCACCTTCCGGAAAAGTGATCGTCATCGAGTTATCTGGAATGAAATCGTGATCATTGACGGCGCCGTCTTTGCGGAACATCTCGTATGCGATCTCGCGTTCGATCTTGCCGTCCTTCATCTGGAACACATGGGTCAGCCGCACCGACATGCGGGTTCCAATTGGAAAGGGGACATTAGGCATTTCATCTCCAACTAACGTCGCAACACTAACTTGATCGTCGAACACGAACGTCTCGGTGGCGAAGCGCCGGATCGGAGTAGTCCTGTGGTACACAACAGAACGGAAAATTCCGTGATACGCCTTCAGGATCTCGCTCTTGTCGGTCATCACGATCCCGCGGTTAGGTGCCTCCCAAGTGACCTTGTCGGCGTACAGCGCAATTGCCTCATCGATATGTTCAGGATTTTCGTTGTGAAAATGAGCTTCGACCGCGCGCAAATTCCGCTCGATAATCTGCTCGCGGGTAAGCGCGCTGTCGGGCAGCAATGTCTCGACCTTCATGAGAACACGTCCTGCTTCTGCGGGTCTGCCCATTGGCGTCCTTTCCTTAATGGTGATTATCCGCGGTGGCTTGCATCGACGATTGGATTGGTCACACTGCCCAAGCCTGAGATGCTCACTGTGACGCTATCGCCTGGCCGCATCAGAATTCGGGGATTGCGGCTGTAACCTACTCCATCAGGCGTTCCAGTGAGTAAGACATCGCCCGGCCTCAGAGTGACATGGCGCGATGCAAAAGCGGCAATATCGCCGACGCTGAAGACCATGTCGTCGGTAGTCCCGGATTGCATCGTCTGTCCGTTAACGCGAGTCTCAAGCGTTTGCCCGCGATAGCTATATTCGTCGGCTGTCACCACGACGGAGCCGATCGCACCACTTTTGTCCGGATTCTTGCCCAGGCACCACTGGCCGGTAGACAGCTTGGTCATTTGGACCTGTGATGCCCGCGCGCTAATATCGTTCGCGACGGTGTAACCAAGCATCGAGCGCTCGGCCTTTCTGGCCTCCACATCGATCAGAGTGTCACCGACGATCGCCGCTAACTCCACCTCCCAGTCTAGGCCTTCGGGCTCCGCCCGTGGGACCGGCACCGGCGAGCCGTCGACGACCAATTCTGATGTCCACCGTGCAAAAAGATTCGGGAACTCGGGCGTAGGAAGGTTCGATTCCTTCCCGTGCGCGACATAATTGATCGCAGCACAAATGATCTTGGCGCCGATCGGCACTGGAGGCGCCAAATCGAGTTCGGCAAGAGACATGGTGCCCTTGAATTGTGAACGGGCACGCTCTTTCCATTTGGGAACGTGGTCGTAGAAGCTATCGATGTCAGTCAGAGGCGCGACCTTGTCGTCCACGAGTACGCCCATCGCAATCTTGCGGCGCATCGCTCGGCCTTCAGGATAATATGAAACAAGACGCATTGGTTCTCCCTGGTAGACAGTCGTTGCTCAGCGACCTGACGTGAGTCGGCACTGCTGTCGCGGGCTCTAGCTGAAGGGCGAAAACAATGTTCGCCCGCATGAGCAATCCGATTGCGTCCCGATTATGCGGGCTTGTATCCGTTCCCTACAGTAGTGCTGACCGCAAAGGCGGTCAACATGATTATATATATTTAGAGGTTCGTATATTATACGCTTCTTGGAGGAGCTTCCGAGCCCGCCGCTGATCCGGGGTAAGCCGCTCATCCCACAGCTGAAGGTGATGGAATATGGCAAAATTGCTAAATAGGGATGCCTCGGTCAATGTATGCAATTGGCCAGATTCTATAAACTGGAACCAGACATATGTCTTCCGTTAAGACTTTAGCCGTCGCTGGCGGCAAGAGGACCATGGCCTCCATCCTGACCGAGAGGTTGCGCCAGGATGTGCTGAGTGGGGCCCTCAAAGCCGGCGCCCGACTGACCATGAGGGATTTGGCTGAGCGTTACGATGCGGGTGCCATTCCATTGCGCGAGGCGCTGTCACGCTTGTCATCGACCGGCTTCATCACGGTGGAGGATCAACGTGGATTCAGGGTTGCCGAAATATCGGACGAGGAGGTTGTGGATGTCCAGACACAGCGTGCCGAACTGGAGTGTATCGCGCTGCGCAAGTCGATAGAAACTGGATCTCTTCAATGGGAGATCGATCTCATCTCCTCCTATCATGCACTGCTACATATCCAGTTACGACTCAGCGGCCAACCCTTGGCGAACAATCCGGATTGGGAAGCACAGCACTGCAAATTTCATTTCCATCTTGTTTCCGCGTGCGGGTCGAAATGGCTGCTGCATTTCATTCAAACACTTATTGAACACAGTTCGAGATATAGGCAGGCAGCTTCCATCGTCTTCAGTGCCAACTCCGGAAAACGCGATGTCGGAGCTGAGCACAAGGCCATCGTCGACGCCGCCGTGGCCCGCGATGCGGATTTGGCGTGCGCGCTGTTACGCGCCCATCATAGAACGACCACCGAATATGTAGTGGAGATGATCAGAAAGGCTCAAGACGCCGAAGTTAGCCGCGTTGATAAAGAAGAAAGGCCTTAGGCAATGCAGTGGCTGCTGGAAAAGATGAATGCCTGAGCGCGGGGACGAGTGCTCTCGCGGATGAAACAGTGAAGACGGAAACTCGAGATGCAAGACGGTATTTGGACGGACAACGGCTTGGGCGGAACGCCCCGTGCCGAAATGCATTATGATGGCCGGATGATGCTGTGTTTCCCCGAACGGCCTACCACGCTCGTGGAGATGTTCAACGATCTCGTGCATCGCGTTCCACACAGACCGGCCATCGTCGAGGATCGCGCGATTAGCTATCGCGAGCTGGATCATCTGGTCGGCGCGATCAGCGCCAATCTCGCCGGCCTCGGCATGGCGCGCGGCGACCGCGTCGCATTGTTCCTGGGAAACTGCTGGGAATTCCTGGCCTGCGTGATCGCCTGCAACCGGATCGGCGTCATCGTGGTTCCGATTGGCACGCGTCAGCGACGGGCTGAGCTGACCTTCCTACTGAATGACAGCGACGCCAAGGCACTGGTCTTTGAGAGCGATCTCGTCGATGCCGTTCCGCCGCCGCAAGACGTGCCCTCGCTCACCCACCGGTTTGCTATCCGCGGGGCGGCTGCCGATGCAAGGCCGTTTGCCGATCTGCTTGCCCCGAACGCGTCTACAGCCCGAGCCGCGGACCTGTCGGAAGAAGACGTTGCCATTATCCTCTATACGTCTGGCACCACAGGGCGCACGAAGGGTGCGCAGCTGACGCATCTCGGCATCATCCACTCCGCCCTCACCTTCGCGCGCTGTCATGGATTGGACGAGAGGGACCGCGCGCTGGTTGCTGTCCCGTTGTCGCACATCACCGGGCTGGTCGGGGTCGCGCTCTCGATCATGGTTGTCGGCGGCTGCGTCGTGCTGATGCGTCAGGCGTTCAAGACTTCGGACTTTCTCGCTCTCGCAAGCCGCGAGAAGATCACCTATTCGATCCTCGTTCCGACCATCTATACGCTATGCGTGATGTCGCCGGAGCTCGGGAATCACGATCTGTCTGCCTGGCGGATCGGTTGTTTCGGCGGCGCGCCGATGCCCGTGGCCACAATCGAGATGCTGGCGGTGAAATTGCCTCACCTCCAACTCCTCAACGCTTATGGCGCGACCGAGACGACCTCGCCGGCGACCATCATGCCGGGAACGCAATGGCGCGGACACATCGACAGTGTTGGCATGACCGTTCCATGCGGCCGGATCAAGGTGGTCGACGACGAAGGGATCGAGGTCCCTCGCGGTACGCCAGGCGAGCTGTGGATCGCTGGCCCGATGGTGGTCCCCGGCTATTGGCGGCGGCCCGATGCAAACCAAAGCGAGTTCGTCGACGGCTTCTGGCGTTCGGGTGACATCGGCACGATGGATGCCGAGGGGTTTGTGCGCGTATTCGATCGCAAAAAGGACATGATCAACCGCGGCGGCTTCAAGGTGTTCAGTGCCGAGGTCGAGAACGTGCTCTGCAGTCTCGATGGCGTCCTGGAATGCGCTATCGTTGGTCGTGCCGATCCCGTTCTTGGAGAGCGCGTGCACGCCGAGGTCGTAGTCGCCGAAGGAACCGTGCTCGCGGAATCAACCATCAAGAAATTCTGCGTCGAGCGGCTGTCGGACTACAAGGTGCCGGAAACGATCACGTTGCGTACCCTGCCCCTGCCACGCAACGCGAACGGTAAGATCTTGAAAGGAGAACTGCGGCAGAATGAAGCTGCTAAACCGCCACCGTTGCTGGACTGAACGCTAAGGGTCCGTGATCGAGATGGGAGATCATCCGCGGAGCCCGCTACGTCCCAATGTCCATCTTCGGAAAACGCAATCTTGGCCCGACATGGGTGCCGATTTGGTCGCGCCCGAGCTGCGGTCGCGCCGAGATCGTCATTGAGGCTCAGGACAAAGGCAGTGTCATGCTGCTTGACGGAGGATTTTGCGCCAAGTGGCCATACATGCCGTGCGGCGCTTGAGCCGAGCGCACGCACCTGAACAGACACTAGCATCGAGTTCCCTAGCGACTACCGGACGATCTCCAACCAGGTCTGCCCGCGCCGCCGACCAAACCTGCGCGGACTCGCTGCTTCATCAAGGGACGTGGCCGGAAGCGCTCGCCGTAGGCTTCATGCATAATTTCTTGTGCTTGCAAGCACAGACTCGATGTGGTCGCGTCCATCAGCTCGAAAGGTCCCATCGGATGCCCGAGCCCGAGACGACATACCGTATCGATTTGTTCGGGCGTCGCGACCCCCTCCTCCACGAGGCGGACAGCCTCGATCATGAAGATATGGAGAAGCCGGTTGACCGCAAATCCCGTCACGTCCCTGATCTCAACAGGTGTCTTGCCTGCCTCTGAGCATAGATGCTTTACGAAGTCGAGGGTCTCTGATGACGTGTCGAACGCCGGAATGATCTCAACCAGTTTCATTCGCGACACTGGCGAAAAATAATGAGTGCCGACAAATCGTGACCGGCGCGCCTCCCTAACATGAGTTGCCAGTGCCGAAATCGGGATCGTTGAGGTGTTGGTGGCAAAGATGCAATCGGAGCGGCAGATCTCGTCAAGTTCATGAAAGACATCAGCCTTGACGTCCTCGCGCTCGAAAACCGCCTCTGTGATAAAGTCACACGACACAAAGCGCTCGCGATCGACCGTCGTCTCAATACAGCCGAGAACGGCCTCCTTCTGGCCGGCCTCGTAGAAGCCACGGCCGACCCCCTTCTCATAAAGGCGATCGAGCCGCGCAATGGCGCTGTGAAGGGCTTCTTCCGATCTGTCGTTCAAGAGCACCGACTGCCCGGCACGCGCAAAAATGAAGGCGATTTCTGCCCCCATCAGCCCCGCGCCAACAATACCGATCTTCATTGGAAAGCTCCGCTAATTTTCCGCATTGGTTCGAGATAATGACTGGACGTGCTGAGTTCGCGTATTTGCGCAGCTGCAGCTTGCCCATCTTGCTGCGGTGAACGTCGTTTGGTCCATTCGCAAGCCGCAACGGATATGCGGTTGCATAGACGGCGGCCAATCCAAAATCGCTGCTGGTTACAACTCTCCTGCATCTGGATTGCCAAATCGACGACCTACCAAGTCTTGTTTGGCAGAGCGTCCTCTGCTCATCGCGATCTCTATCTTCGCCAGATCATCCAACGCCGGGCGTGAGCAGGCGCGCTATGCATCATAGTGCGCACTTCCCTGACACGCTCCTGCATCAAGATCAACTCGGGAGCTCCCTTGCCGAACCTAATGCGACTGGCCGTATGCGCAGTGGTTGCTCAGGCGAACTGCCGCGATTTCCGACATGCGTGCTTCCTCGCTCAAAACCACTGGGGTTGCATCAACAACGTCGTCTCGTCGAGGCTGTCGAGCAACGCCCGCTGGGTTCGGGCCTTTGGCAGTTCGTAAGAAAAGAAGAACTGGCAGGTTGTGATTTTACCTCGAAGGAAATCTGGATCGCCTTTGCCCGATTCCAACATCCGAACCGCGGTAACGGCTTGCGTCAACCACATCCATGCGACCACGATATGGCCCATCATGTCGAGGTAGACTGTTGCATTGGCAAGGGCGAGTCTTGGTTGGTCAGAGAGGATAGCAACGAGAGTTTCTGTCGTCGCGACCAATTCCGACAAATGGTCCGTCAGGACTTCTGCGTGGGAGCGAAGCGCCCCGATCTCCCTGGCTCTGCCAGCATCCGCCAAAATGCGGGCCACCAGGATCTTCAGCGCACTGCCGCCAGCCTGGATGACCTTCCGGCCAAGCAAGTCAAGCGCTTGCATGCCGTGCGTACCTTCGTGGATCGGGTTGAGACGATTGTCCCGATAGAGCCGCTCAACCGGGTAATCGCGCGCGTACCCATAACCGCCGAGTACCTGAATCGCATGCTTGTTGGCCTCCAGGCAAAACTCAGATGGCCAGGATTTTGCTAGCGGCGTCAACAGATCAAGCAGCAATTCGTCGTCGCGACGCTCAATTTCATCCGTGCCGGTACGGATCCGATCGACGAGCCTTGCAGCGTAGAGCAATAGCCCCAAAGCTCCCTGAACCGCAGCTTTTTGCATTAGGAGCAATCGCTTGATATCGGCATGCTCGATTATTGGGACTTGAGGAAGTGCGGCATTCTTACCGTCCGGATGGCGACCCTGAGCTCGTTCACGCGCGTAAGCGAGTGACACGCTGTAGCCGGCGGCTCCCAAGGCCGTGGCGCCAAGGCCAACGGCGATGCGTGCCTCATTCATCATCTGGAACATGTATGCGAGGCCCTTATTGGCCTCGCCTATCAGATAGCCGATGCACGGCGCATCTTCGCCGAAATGGAGCAACGTATTGGTTGTACCTCGATACCCCATCTTGTGATTGAGGCCAGCGAGCGCTATGCCGTTGCGACCGCCGAGCTTGCCATCGCTGGAAATAAGATACTTGGGAGCGATGAAGAGTGAAATTCCCTTCACGCCGGGCGGGCTCCCAGGAATTCTCGCCAGCACCATGTGAACGATGTTCTCGGAAATGTCCTGATCTCCACCTGATATCCACATCTTGCGGCCGTAAATGTGAAAATGACCGTCGGGTTGCGGTTCGGCGCGGGTTGTAATGTCCGACAGTGAAGAACCTGCCTGCGGCTCCGACAGGCACATCGTTCCGAAGAAGCGGCCTTCGACCATTGGTTTGAGGAAAGTATTCTTCTGTTCGGGCGAGCCGAACGCGGCGAGGAGGTTGGCTGCCGCGATGGTCAAGAGAGGATAGCCAGCCGTACTAATGTTTGCCGCTGAGAAGATATAAGCGCAGGCGCTGCGGACCGTCTCCGGCATTTGGGCCCCGCCCCATTCATTTTCGAAGCCGGCACCGAAAAATCCTGCATCCCTGTATGCAGCGAGCGCCTTGCCAACGCCAGCGCCCATCAGCACTCGGCCATCGACGAAGCGCGGCTCGTTCTCGTCGAGGTCAGCCGCGTGGGGCAGAAAATGTTCGACGGCAATACGTTCTGCCGAATCGAGCGCCGCTTCAATGCTCGGTCGATCGTAGTCGGCGTATCGCTGTGTCGCCTGCAGGTCATCTACGTGGAGCAGATCGAAGAGCTGGAACGCTAGATCGCGCCGATCGATAGTAATCAAGAGTGTCGCTCCAGGGTAAGAACTTGCCAACTCCCTCCGCGGTCTACGTCTATTTGGTGGGAGCGCGATGACATCGGTTGCTAACTTCCAGTGAACACTGGTGTCCTCTTCTCGAGAAAAGCTCTGGCGCCCTCTTCCTTGTCTTTCGTCGAGTAGCACAAGGCGAAGGCCTTGATTTCAGCCTGACAGGCCGCCTCTGTATCGGCGTCGACAGCAACCTTGAGCGAGGACTTCAGCTGCGCCAGCGCAAACGGTGAATGCGCGGCCAGCTTTAGGGCCAGCTCTTGAGCCGCGTCTGGCAAGTTTTCAGGTTCATGCATCGAGGCAATCAGACCCAGCTCAAGCGCACGCGAGGCCGATATGGGATCCCCTGTCATCGCGAGCAAGCGTGCAACCGACGCGCCGACCAACTTGGTTAGGCGTACCGTACCGCCGCCACCGGGAAGAATGCCAAGCTTGACTTCTGGCAGGCCAAACTGTGCCTTGCTCGATGCGATCCGAATATCACAAGCGAGAGCGAGTTCGAGACCTCCTCCCAAGCAGAAACCGTTGACCACGGCGACTACGGGTTTGGGACATTCCACCAAGGCGTCGGTGACGTGCTTGATCCGTGCCGCAATTGCGAGAGCATCCGCGGGAGAGGCGCCTACGAACTCGGAAATGTCGGCGCCTGCAATGAAAGCACGATCGCCCTCACCCGTTAGCTGCAAGACCCGCACCGCAGAATCAGATGACAGTTCGTTGATGGCGTCGAGCAACTGCTTCAAGACCGCTGCATTCAGGGCGTTGAGTGCTTTTGGTCTCCGCACTACGATCGTGCCTACAACGCCGTTGATCTGGGAAGTTACCAGTTTTTGAGTCACGATTGATTTCCTCCCGTTACGCGATCCGTTCGATCAGGACGGAAAGGCCCTGACCACCGCCCATACAGAGCGTCAGGACGGCACGATGGCCGTTGACGTCCTCGAGATGTTGTAGTGCGGTGATCGCCATCCGCACGCCCGTCGCGCCGGGTGGATGGCCGATTGAAATGCCGCCGCCATAAAGATTGGTAGCATCGCGCGGAACTCCGAGTTGTGCTTCCGCATGCAAGTTCACCGAAGCAAATGCTTCATTGACCTCAAAATAGTCGATGTCAGAAATCTTCAGGTTCTGGCGCTCAAGCAACTTACGTGTAGCGGGCACGGGACCACATCCCATTATGCGAGGCGGGACGCCGGCAATCGCGTAGTCAACGATTCTCGCGCGTGGTCGCACCCCCGCAGCTTCAGCTGCACCGCGCTGGGCAACTACGATGAACGCCGCTCCATCCGTCACACCACTGGAATTGGCCGGCGTGACCCTTCCTCCTTCGCGAAACACGGGCTTCATGGACGCAATCTTTTCCGGCGCGATCGTCGGTCGCGGAAACTCGTCCTTGTCGAAGGAACGCTTCGCCCTGCCGTCTGGCACATCAATCGGAGCGATCTGCCGGGCGAGAAAACCGCTGTCCGCCGCTGCTCCGGCTCGCCTTTGGCTGGTCAAAGCGAATTCGTCCATCGCCTCACGCGTGTACTGGTAGTCCTCGGCAAGGTTCTCCGCGGTCTCGCCCATGAGCTCCAGGCTCAGGGGGTCGCGATAGGTCCAATCTAGCGCGTCGATCATGATCTGCGGACCCCGCTTGACGCCCCAGCGAGCACCAGTGACAATGTAGGGTGCGCGCGAAAAGTTCTCGCCGCCGCCGGCCAGGGCCAGTTGTGAATGACCGCTGGCAATGTGTTCGGCAGCCGAAATGATGGCCTGAAGACCGGATCCGCAGGCGCGATTGACATTCATTGCCGTAGAAACGTCGGACAGTCCGGCCTTCAGAGCTATTGCGCGCGCCGCAAGGTAGCCCTCCTGGTCTACCGGAAGCACATTCCCCCAGACGAGGTGATCGATGCGCTCGGCGGCAAGTCCGCCGCGCTCCATTGTGGCACGCGCTGCATGCGCACCAAGTTCGATAAGCGGCACATCGCGGAGCGATTTCCCAAAATCACCGAACGGCGTACGCATGCCGCTCGCGATAACGATCTCAGTCATGACTGCTACCACCTTATTTCGCTTAATGCCGTTCTTCATGTCCTTAGGGCTACTGCATCGGTTTGCGAAGTCTCACCATGCTGCCCCGTTTGTTGCCGTACTCGGCATCTTTTCGGACGTAGATACCATGACCTGCTGTTCTTGCCATGATGACGGGAATGAGCGATCAGCAAACTACTTCTTGAGCAGGGGACAGCGCGACGCTTCCAGCGGCTGGAATGCCTTATCGCCGGGGACGGTCGCCATCAGCTTGTAGTAGTCCCAGCGCCCTTTTGATTCCGAAGGCTGTTTCACTTCGAATAGATACATGTCGTGAATCATCCGGCCGTCTTCGCGGATCTTGCCGTTCTTGGCGAACATGTCATTGATGGGTGCTTCCTTCATCGCCTTCATGACCGCGGCGGTCTCTGTGGTCCCGGCCGCCTTCACTGCCTTCAGGTAGTGACCGACGGCCGAGTAAAGAGCGGCCTGGACGGAAGTCGGCACGCGGTTGGTGTGCTCCTGGAAACGCTTTGTGAAGGCGCGGGTTTCATCGTTTAGGTCCCAGTACCATGATTCAGCGAGGAGCAAGCCTTGCGCGGTCTGGAGGCCCACACTGTCGATGTCGGAGACAAAAGCGAGCAGCGGTGACAGCTTCTGTCCACCAGTACGAGTAAGACCGAATTCGGCCGCTTGCTTTATCCCAGTGATCGTGTCACCGCCCGCGTTGGCGAGACCTACAACCTTGGCCTTAGAGGCTTGTGCCTGCAGCAGGAAGGACGAGAAGTCCGACGTGTTGAGGGGGTGCTTCACGCTGCCGAGAACCCTACCGCCAGATTTGATCACAACATTGGAAGTATCGCGCTCGAGATCCTGGCCGAAAGCATAGTCGACGGTGAGAAAGAACCAAGTATCGAGTCCTTGTCTTACCGTGGCAAGGCCCGTGACGTTGGCCTGACCATAGGTGTCGAACGTATAGTGGATAGTATATGGACCACAGGCCTCATTCGTTAAACGAACCGAGCCTGGGCTAGTGAGTATGATGATCTTGCCGCGGGCTTTTGCAATCTCATTCGCCGCAAGCGCGGTCGCTGAGGCCGCAACATCAATGATTGCCTCAACACCTTGATTGTCGAGCATGTCGCGCGCGATATTTGCCGCCTGGTCAGCCTTGTTGAGGTGATCGGCTGCGACGATTTGGATCTTCCGACCGAGCACCTCACCGCCGAAATCCTCAGCCGCCATCTTGGCCGCAGTTTCGCTACCTATTCCGGTAATGTCGGCATAAAGGCCGGACATATCGAGGATTGCCCCCAACTTCAGCGGAGGCTTGTCTTGCGCCATTGCGGCGCCGGTCTCATCAATCAGCAGAAGAGCTAGCAGAACCGCAAGAACCCGCCTCGCCTGGATTCGTGAAACAATAACGAAGTCCGCCATACGAATTATCATAGCAATAAGCTTCATGAGTGCCCCCCTAACAGTGCTTGTGTCCGTTTTTCGGCTTTCTTGTCTTTTTCCTCAGACCCAGCCGAACACAGACTGGCACTTGTTCAGATCGTCACATCTGCTCTGCGATCGTGTGCATCAACTGCGGGCTCGACGGATCATGTAGTTGCCATAGGTAGCATCGCAGATTTGATGCCGCTGATACTGTCGTTGCGGAAGGCAACCATCGATAGGTAGTTCGTCTTTGGCCTTGGGTTCTTTGACGAGATTTCAGCGAAGAGCTCATGGAAGAATTAGTGAGTGGCCAGCAGATCGAGGCGGACTGCGGGATGGCCAGCGCGCATGCACGCCCTTGTGTCGGAAGATGCTGTCCCGGCGAAGCTCTCTTGCGACCTGTCGCGACCGCGACAGATCGTGGCGAGAACGGCGAAGTTGTTGGCGTTCGAAAATCCAGCCCCCGGCAAAGGCAGGGTCCGCCCAAAGGCCGCGACACTGCAATGCGTGATCGCCTACGTACCGGAATGATGGAAGCGTTTGCCCGGCCAGGCACGTAACATCGCCTAGACTGGCCAGAGTTCCAGCGCCCGGCAATCTTTCCATCTGCGTGCGGGACCGCCTCAGTGCGCCGAACTTTTTAGCCCAAAGGACTGTTTCGATTGAATGTTTCACAAACGTCCACCCTGTCAGCGAATGTTCCCTCACTGAACTATTGGATTGATTGTTGAACACTTATACATATACAAAATTGATAATCAATATGCGCAGATTGAAAATCTTGGAGATGAATGATCTTGGCCGAGCCTGCCGTTACATTGGCCGCGACATCTCCGCATCGAAAGGATTGAGGACAAACATGCCGAAAACCATTGCATCTGCGAACGCAGAACCGGCGATGGCAATTGATAGTGCGCCCCGAAAGCGCGCGGTGAGCGCCGCTTACGAACTGTTTCGAGAGATAATCCGCGGGCTCTATGAAGGCCGCTACGTTCCGGGCCAGCGTTTGGTCGAAGCCGACCTCATCCGCGACCATGGCGTCAGCCGCTTTGTAGTGCGCGAAGCACTGAAGATGCTCATGAACGAGGGCGTGGTGTCGATTGGATTTAACCGTGGCGCACAGATTCCGCGCCTCACTCGCATCGAAGCGCGCGATTCCCTCACCGTGATGCAGTGGTTGTTCGCGCTCGCGGCGAGAAGCGCAGCAGAGCGCATTGATCTTGGCAATGATCGCGAGACTTTGGTGGCGAGTACGAATGCGTTACTCGCCTTCGCACATGACAGTGACTTCTTTGAATTCGGCCGTGCATGCAGCAACTTCTTTCGCACAATCACCAAGCTCGGCGGCAACAAGGAATTGCACCGGCTGCTTCCGACGCTGCAGATCCACATCGTCCGCGCGCAATTTCGCACTTTTCCGAATGCAACGGAAAACCACCGACTCACAAGCTTCAAAACAATGTCGGATGCGATCTTGTCGGGCGATCCGGACGCTGCAGAAGCAGCGGTCCGCCGACATTTCGTCGACCTGGCAGACGATATCGCGGCGCTTCCGGACCGGGCTTTTCGATAGGGTCAACAAGCATGCCATCCCGCAACGCTTGAAGCCCTTCGGCTTTCGGTCCGCATTACTTTTTGCGAGCATTGAGTTTAGCGAAGACATCCGCTGCTCTATGCTCCGTCGACAAAGCTTAGACTTGCATGGCTTGTCGGTTAGCTGCCGGTCTGAAAATGCAGCGTGCTTGCTCGATAGGCTCGACGGGAAAACGCTATCGATGACCAGGAATGGAAGGACAGAAGCCGCACGCGCCAACAATCGCGACATCTGACAACGATATCCCATTCGTTCCTGTGTCTCCTGACCGCTAGTGTTCGGAATCAAGGCCAACAGCAAGAGCAGGATATCTTCGCCGATCTCGTGCTCGCATCTTTACCATCCACATCTTGCGCCCATTGATGCGGTACCAGGGGCCCAATGCCCCGTCAGGCAGAGTCACGATATAGGAAAGGTTGGAGCCGGTCGCGGCTCGCTCAGATGGGTTGGCGATAGTGAGCAGCGAGCAGGCTCTCAGGGCGATGCTCGCCGAGCTGAAGAAGCTGTTGGCAGCCATTTCCACCGTGCAGGGGAAGTTGACTGTCCAACGAGATCGTTGGCGCAAGGCGTTCGACTGCGGTCGCCGCGCGGTCAACGCCAGGACGTTCGGCGATCGGCTTGCCGTGATGACGCCCGAGGCACCGAAATAAACTTGGGGCCCAGGAAGACGTCGAGCTGGGCGCATGATAGAGGGGCAGCGCGTGCAGCACGTTCTCGTCAGCATCCATGTCGCCATCGATGATGGTGGCCACCTCGGTTGAGACTGAAAGTTCACCAGATGTCCCCCTCTCAATCGCGATTTCTCGTAGTAAAGTGAGTTGATGCCCAGCGTAGCGAAAGCACCGTGGCGACGCGGCCTCTCGACGATAGGTCAGGATTGGCGACCTCATCTGACCTTGGCACGGCCGGTGATGGATTGGAGTAAAACAAATCCTGATCAAAGAGTTATGACTCGCGCGTGCGCGCGGCGGTTCTAACTTTCCTTCGGTTTTGTTCTCATGCAGTCGCCCCCGCCGAGCTGCTGAAAAGAACACTTGGCCATCGGCGCCTGTACTGGGTCCACCGGATCAATGGGTTGCTCGATTCGGAACCAGGCGACGTAAAGCGCCGGAAGGAATATCAGGGTGAGAACCGTGCCGACGATGATGCCGCCCATCATGGCATAGGCCATCGGCCCCCAAAACACCTCCCGGGCTATCGGGATCAGTGCGAGGCTTGCCGCAGCCGCAGTCAGCATGATCGGACGCATTCGGTGCTCGGTTGCCTCTACCACAGCCTCCCAAGGCGCCCGGCCTTCCTCGCGCAAACGTTCGATCTGCACGACGGGAATCACGGGGTTGCGGATCAATTGCCGATCAGTGCCAACACACCGAGAATCGCTACGAAGCCTAAAGGTGCTCCACTCGGCAGCAGCGCGGCGACCACGCCGATCAGCGCGAGAGGCGCCACTGCGAACACGAGGAAGAGACGCTGGAAGCTCTGCAGCTGCAGCATCAGGATTGTCGCCATGCTTAGCAACATCAGCGGTACCACCGCCACAATTAGCGCCTGGCTCTTGGCGCTGTCCTCGACACTGCCGCCAACGGCGACAGAATAGCCCGGCGGCAACCTTGAGATTGATCACTGATCAGTGCATACGCCGCCAGCGACCGAGATCAGCTGCCGAGAGTCGACCCCTCATTCGGATTGAGGAAGGCGCATCCCAGTCACGCGCCCTTTACCGAGCTGCGATTCCCGTAGTCGCTGGAGACCATCGGTCTATTGGCTTGGCCTCGCGATGAGAGTTTCAATCGAGGCGGTCGTCGATGTAACGTCTCAACGCGGCGGCGGCGTTCAACATGTGCGCACGCATCCTGCGTGAGGCCGTCTCGCCGTCGCCTTCGGCGATCGCCTGCATGATGGCATCATGCTCTTCGCGAGACTTGCGGATGCGATCACCCTGCCGCAATTGGGTGCGGCGGAAGGCGCTGAGCCGCGAGCGGACGTCCTGCGCCTGCTCGGCCAGAAAGGAGTTGTGCGTCGCGCGGTAGATGCCTTCGTGGAATTGCCGGTTGAAGGCGTCGTAGGCATCGACGTCATTGGCCTCGACCATCTTCAGCGAGGCGTCATGCAGCTCGATCAAATGGCTGCGCTCGAGCGGGGTCATCCGATAGGTCGCAAGCCTGACGCACATCGCTTCGACCTCGGCGCTGGTCTCGAACATGTCCATGATCCGCTCCGGCGTCATCCGCGCAACGACGAGGCCGCGGCGGCCGCGCACCTCGACGAGGCCGCTGACCACGAGTTGGCGAAGCGCCTCCCGCACCGGCGTGCGGGAAGCGCCGAAAAGATCGGCGAGTTGCTGCTCTTCCAGGGCCGAACCGGCGACGCGCGCGCCTGAGGCGATCTCGTCGGTCAGCGCGTTCCGGATGCGATCGGACAGCAGTCCCGCATCGTCTTCCGGATCAGTTGCGACCTTGAGCAAACCCGCCATTTAGCCTCCTGTGATCGCACGCACCGCAAAGTAGAGGATGGATGGTGCGACCAGGCATCCTAATCCCGTATGGAACGTCGCAGTCAACGCCCCGTAAGGCACCAGTCGCCGGTCGGTCGCGGCAAGGCCTCCGGAAACACCGCTGACTGTCCCCATCAATCCACCGAACACCATGGCGCTGCGCGGATTATCGAGGCCGATCATTTTCGCCACGAAGGGCGTGCCGATCATCACGATCACCGCCTTGAACACACCGGTCGCGATCGAAAGCGCAATGACCGGCGAGGATGCACCGATTGCCGCGCCCGTGACCGGCCCCACGATGTAGGTGACCGCACCGGCACCGATCGTCGTCAATGATTCGGCATCAGTGTAGCCAAACGCCGCGGCAACGAACACGCCGAGAATGAACGGGACCACCGTTCCCAACCCGAGTGCGACCGCACCGATCAGTCCGGCCTTGCGCGCATGGACGACATCGACCTCGAAAGCCGTGGCGACGATGGCAAAGTCCCGCAGCATCGCACCTCCCATCAGGCCGATCCCGGTCAGCGCCGGCAGATCGGCGACGCCCTTTTCACCGCCGGTGGCGATGCCGCCGAAAAAGGCCAGCAGGAGACCCAGCATGATCGCGATCGCCGAGCCGTGAATGCGTCCGAAGGTGAGGTATTTCGAGATCGCGCCGGAGATCCACATCAGGATTCCGACCGCGGCGAAGGCGGTGATCAGCGAATTCGCGGCGAGAACGTGAGATATCATGGTCATCCGATCCTCCCGGACTTGAAGTGAGGCACGCTCGCCTCGAGCGCCTCTCGGGCCTCGATCTCGTCCATGGTCTCGACGGGGCCACTGAACCGGCCGATCAAAGCCACCATCGCGAAACACACCGCGACTGCGCCGGCGCCCGCAATGACGACGACCGGACCGCCTTTCGCCGCGGCGACGACGTTCTGCTGCGCGGCCATGGCGACCACGATCGGAATGTAGAAGCTGCCCCAGAACTCGACGCCGGTCTTGAGCCCGTGGCTGAGCAGGCCATGTCGCAGCAGCCAGAGCCGGGCTGCGATCAGGAACATCATCGCAATGCCGACGCCGCCGACATTGGCCTTCACACCGAGGGCGACGCCGAGCAGGTCGCCAAGCAGGCCCCCCAGCAGCGTGCAGATCGCGAGAAGCGCTACGCCGGAAATGGTCACGGGCGCCTCCCCTCTGCGAGCGGAGCACGATCGCCAGGACCTGGACTATCTGCATGCATTCGCATCGTAAATTCCCTCCTGTGTATGCGAATATCCATCGTTTATGGGTTTGTGTATACGCCAATTGACTTTTGAAGGAAATGCAAATACATTAGGCCAATCGATAGCCAACTCCGCATGCCAAGGAGCCGAAATGAGCGATTGGGGTATGCAAAAGGCCGCCCTCGGCGAGCGCCTGGCGGCCGGCCGACAGCATGCCAGGGGAAAGGTCGTCCTGATCCCGAGCCTGGGCGCGTTTCTCAAGGCGGTGATCAGGTCAGGCGACCGGGTGTGCCTGGAGGGCGACAATCAGAAGCAGGCCGACATGCTTGCTTCGGCGCTTGCCAACCTCGACCCCCATGACGTGCACGACCTGCACATGGTGCAATCGGGCGTGGTGCTGCCGTCCCACCTCGACATCTTCGAGAAGGGCATCGCGCGGCGACTCGACTTCTCCTATTCGGGCCCGCAGGCGGCGCGCATCGCGAAGATGCTGTTCGGCCGCAAGATCGAGCTCGGGGCGGTTCACACCTATCTCGAGCTGTTCGCGCGCTATTTCATCGACCTCACGCCGAACGTCGCCCTGATCGCGGCGGTCAGCGCCGACAAGGACGGCAACCTCTATACCGGGCCGAACACCGAGGACACGCCGACCGTCGTCGAGGCGACGAGCTACAAGAACGGCCTCGTCGTGGCCCAGGTCACCGAGATCGTCGACAAGGTGCCGCGCGTCGACATCCCCGGCGACCTCGTGCATTTCGTGGTCGAGGCCGGCCGTCCCTTCTATGTCGAGCCGCTGTTCACGCGCGATCCCGCCGCCATTACCGAGACCCAGATCCTCACGGCGATGCTGGCGATCAAGGGCATCTACGCGCCCTACGGCGTGCGCCGGCTCAATCACGGCATCGGTTTCAATACGGCCGCGATCGAGCTGCTGCTGCCGACCTATGGCGAGAAGCTCGGCCTCAAGGGCAAGGTCTGCACGCACTTTGCGCTCAATCCACATCCGACGATGATTCCGGCGATCGAAGCCGGCTGGGTCGAGCAGATCCATTGCTTCGGATCGGAAGTCGGCATGGAGGATTACGTCGCGGCGCGTTCCGATGTCTTCTTCACCGGGCCCGACGGCTCGCTGCGATCGAACCGCGCCTTCTGCCAGACGGCGGGCCTCTATGCCTGCGACATGTTCATCGGATCGACGCTGCAGATCGATCTCGAAGGCCACAGCTCGACGGTGACGACCAGCCGCATCGCCGGCTTCGGCGGCGCGCCCAACATGGGCTCCGATCCGCGCGGCCGTCGTCATCCGAGCGAGCCCTGGCTCAAGGCCGGCGCGGAAGCCGACCCCGACTCCGATGCAGCGCTGCGCCGCGGCCGCAAGCTGGTGGTGCAGATCGGCGAGACCTTTGGCGATCGCAACGCGCCTTTGTTCGTCGAGCGGCTCGATGCGCTCGATCTGGCGCAGGAGCTCAAGCTCGATCTTGCGCCGGTGATGGTCTACTCGGACGACGTCACCCACATCGTCACCGAGGAAGGCATCGCCAACCTCCTGATGTGCCGGAGCAAGGACGAGCGCGAGCAGGCGATCAGGGGTGTTGCCGGATACACCGAGATCGGCCGCGGGCGTGACGCGAAACTGGTCGAGCAGCTCAGGCAGCGCGGCGTGATCCGGCGCCCCGAGGACCTCGGTATCGATCCACTCGATGCCGACCGGCGGCTGCTCGCGGCCCGTTCGATCAAGGATCTCATGTTGGCCTCCGGTGGCCTCTACCGTCCGCCCAGCCGCTTCCGCAATTGGTGAGGAGTTTCTGCATGGAAAAGCTCAGCTTCAGACTGACCGCACCCAGGTCTGCCGGCGGCAGCCGCGCGCAGGCGATCATCGGCGTCGTCGCCTCCGGCAATCTTGAAGTGCTGCTGGAACGCAATCTCCCGGCGGATGTCTGCACCATCGACATCGCAACGACGGCCCATGGCTTCGGCATGGTGTGGGACGCCGTGGTCCGCGACTTCGTCGCCCGCCGCTCGGCCGGGGGCCTGCGCATCTCCATCAATGACGGCGGCGCCCGGCCCGACACGGTCGCACTGCGCCTCGCGCAAGGCGTCCGCAAGATCGAGGAGCCTGAGAGATGACAGAGGCCGCTACCAATAATATCCCGCTGAGCTGGTACGAGGCGAGCGCCCGGCAGCGCATCGACGCGCTGGTCGATTCCGGCAGCTTTGCCGAATTCATCGGCCCCGAGTTGCGCGAGATAAGCCCGCATCTGGCGATCTTCGACCTGCCGGAGCAGTTCGACGACGGCATCGTCGTTGGCCGCGGCCGGCTGGACGGCGCGCCCGTGCTCGTTGCCGCACAGGAGGGACGCTTCATGGGCGGCGCCTTCGGCGAAGTTCACGGCGCCAAGCTCACCGGACTGCTGCGCGCAGCGCTGGCGCTCAAGCAAGACATGCTGATCCTGTTCGACACCGGCGGCGTGCGGCTTCAGGAGGCCAATGCCGGCGAGCTCGCCATCGCCGAGATTATGCGCGCGATCGTCGAGGCGCGGTGCGCTGGCCTCAACGTCGTCGGCCTGATCGGCGGGCGCGCCGGCTGCTATGGCGGCGGCAGCCTGATCGCCGGCACCTGCTCGCGCCTGATCATCTCCGAGCAGGGCCGGCTCAGCGTCAGCGGCCCCGAAGTGATCGAGACCAACAAGGGCATCGAGGAATTCGACTCGCGCGACCGCGCGCTGGTCTGGCGCACCATGGGCGGCAAGCACCGCTACCTCATCGGCGGCGCCGACACCTTCGTCGACGACGAGGCGCTGGCGTTTCGGCAGGCCGCGATCGATGCGCTCAAGGTCGGCAGGCGATGCGACGCGGCGGTGCTCGAAGCCGAGCAGAAGCGCCTCGAACGACGGCTGCAGCGTTTTGGCGAGGCCGAGGACGCCGTCGATATCTGGGAGACGCTCGGCATCGGGCAGCCGACCGAGATCCCCGCACTTCCGACCGGCGCATTTCTTCGCGCGGCCGCCAACAGGGAGAATGCCGATGACGCTCGATGACATCCTGGCCGGCCTGTTCCCGAACGGCCGCAAGATCGAAACCACCGGCGCGATGGTCGCGGGACAGGCGACGTTGCCCGACGGCGGACCGATCCACGTGCTCGGCATCACGCAGGGACAGCCGCTCGGTGTGGACGAAGCCATTGTGCTCGCGCGGCGCGTGATCGAGATCGTCAAATCAGGAGATCGGGCACCGATCCTGTTGCTGGTGGATTCGTCGAGCCAGCGTATGAGCAAGCGCGACGAGCTGCTGGGTCTCAGCGAATATCTGTCCCATCTCGCCAAGGCACTGCTGCTCGCCGAAGCCGAAGGACATCGCACCATCGGCCTGCTCTACGGCGGCAGCGCGGCCGGCGCGTTCATCGCAACGGCACTTGCCACCGGCATGCTGGTCGCGCTGCCGGGCGCCCAGCCGGCGGTGATGGATCTGCCGTCGATGGCGCGGGTCACCAAGCTGTCGATCGATGTGCTGAAAGCCAAGGCCGAAGCAACGCCCGTGTTCGCGCCCGGGCTCGACAACATGGTGATGACTGGCGGCATTCATGTCGTCTGGGATGACAATGCGCCTTTGGCGCCGCAGCTTGCCGCCGTGCTGCAACGGCCGCAAGGACAGGACGATCGCGGCCGGCTCGGTGCCGAGCGCGGCGGACGGCGCAAGGCGGCCGAGATCGCCGATCGCGTTGTCGCGCTCGCGACGGTCTCGCATCAGGACGCGCAACATGGTTGAGCCTCTCGCCCGCCACAGCATGGTGAAGGTCTCGACCACCGGTTGGGCGGCGGCGATGGGCCGCTATCCCGAGCTCGCCAGCGAGTCGATCGTCGCAGGCTGGGCGCAGGCCGGCCGTCCTCTCATCGTTCGCCGGCCAACATGCGGCGACGTCGCCGGAATGATTCCGCTCGGTCTGCCACTGCCGCCCAGCCACAGCAAACGACGCATTGCGGTCTCACTCGCCGCGACCGATATCGTCGCATCCGCTCCGCCCCCCTTATTGGCCGATGTCGCCGCGGCGGCGCCAGCGCACTGGCGTGCGACGATCGACCTGCTGCTTCAGCTTCTGCCGGAGACGCGCACGTTCGGCAGTCTGGCTTGGCAGCATCTCACCGGCCTGCCCTATCTGACTGACAGTTCGGACCTCGATCTGCTCTGGCCGCTGGCGGCCGCATCGCGAGCGAAGACCCTGCCATCCGACATCGCCGGAATTGCGAAGCAAGCGCCGATGCGGCTGGATGGCGAGATCATGGGTCCCGCCGGCGGCGTGCAATGGCGCGAGCTGACCGGGACCGACAAGGACGAAGTCCTCGTGAAAACTCCGGCCGGTGTCGCCAGCACGACGCGCGCAGCGTTTCTTCTTTCGGGCGCGGCGTCATGAACCTTGCGCTGAGATGGCAAGCACCGCCGCAACGCGCACTCCGCGCGGAGCAGCTCGGCCGTCTCGCGTCGCTCTGCCTGAAGCGCGAAGTCAAGACCTATCCCAAGCCAGGGCTGGTCAGCGATGTCGACAACGGTGCGCATCGCGACATGGACGCGGCGCTCCTGTGCAAAAGCGCCGACACGCTGGCGCCGTTCTTCAGCGAGCTCGCCGCCGCGGGCGCCGAGGGCGCGGGCATGGATCGCTTGCGCGCGATCGGGGTTGCGGCCGAGCGCGCGATGCTTGTCGCGACCTCGGGTGTGAACACGCATCGCGGCGCGATCTTCGGATTGGGTCTGCTCTGCGCCGCGGCCGGCTATCGCAGCAGGCTCAGCCTCCGCAAACCGCTCGGCGAACTGGTGTCGCAACGCTGGGGCGAGGCGATCCTCGAAGGTCCGATTTCCCTCCGCAGCCATGGCGCCGTGGCATCGCGTCGCTACGGCGCCGGCGGCGCCAGGGCGGAAGCAGCCTGCGGCTTCCCGTCCGTCTACGACGTCGCTCTTCCCGCGCTGGGGGCGGCGCGGACGCTCGCTCCTCATGATGAGGAGGCGGTCCGGGTTCAGACCTGCATGGCGCTGATCGCGGATGTCGCCGACACCAATCTGTTGCACCGGGGCGGAGCCGACGGATTGCGCTTCGCGCAGGCCAGTGCATCCGCATTTCTTGCCGCGGGCGGAATCGGTTGCCCAGGCTGGCGCGACCGCGCGGCCGGCATCCACATCGCCTTCGTCGCACGCAATCTCAGCCCGGGCGGCTCGGCAGATCTGCTGGCCATGGCCTTGTTTGTCGAGGCTCTGTCCGTTGAAACCCGCGTGATCGATCGGCTGGACTGATGCTTGCATTGCTCTGCGGCGGACAAGGCACCCTGTCGGACAAGATCTTCGACCTTGTCGCGACGCAGCCTGCCGCGGAGCCGGTCTTCGTTGCGGCCACGGACTGTCTCGGTGAGGACCCGCGGGAGCTCGTCAGGACGCGCAGCGCGGACGAGCTATCCGCCAACCGTGTCAGTCAGGTTCTGACCGTCACATCGGCGCTCGCAATCCACGCCTGCATTGCCGACCTGCTGACCGGTCAGACCGCCGTCGCCGGCTACAGCGTCGGCGAGACGGCGGCCTGGAGCGTTGCGGGAATATGGACCGCCGACGAAGCCCTGCGACTGACCGATATTCGCGCACGGTTGATGGACAGCGTGGCCGGACCGGATGGGCGGCTCGGCTATGTCCGCGGGCTCGATCGGACCGCGCTGCAACCTCTGCTCGACAAGCATCGCTGCCAGATCGCGATCAGGAATCCCGAGCTTCTTTTCGTCGTCGGCGGCACCGGGCGGGATGTCGTCAATCTCTGCCAGGAGGCGTCGACGCTGAGCGCGGCACGCGCCGGTGTTCTCGCCGTCAAGATCGCCTCGCACACTTCACGGCTCGAACGCGCCTGTGACCCCTTGAAACAGGCGCTGGAGGCGAGCCGCCATGCGTCTGTCGCGCATCAGCGGATCCTCCTCGCCGGAGATGGCGGTGAACGCATCTTCTCCGTGTCCGATGCGATGGCAAAGCTCGCCTGCCAGGTCGCACGCCCGATCGACTGGGCCGCGACGCTTGAGGCTCTTGCGGAGCAAGGCGTCGACCGCGTGCTGGACCTCGGTCCAGGTCACGCGCTTGCCGAGATGATGCAGGGCTTCCTGCCATCGATCCGCTGCTACGCTGCCGACGGGTTCCGTACGGCCGACGGGCTGCGTAACTGGATTGCCTCGGACTAGCCGGACAGCCGATCTCCACCGTGACCAGGGAAGGCGGACTTGCCGACCAGGTCACGCATCATTCACCTCGGGCACAAAAACGTAGCCGCCTGCCCGCACTGTCCGGATCATCGAGACGCCCTCGACGCGATCAAGCTTGCCGCGCAGCCGGCTGACGAGCACATCGACGCTGCGCTGGAACGGGCCGCCCAGACGTCCGGTCATGCCCAGGAGGTTTTCCCGGCTCAGGACCCGGCCATGGCGTTCACAAAGCACCTGGAGAAGCTCGAACTCGGCGCTCGTGAGCGCAATTTTCGCTCCGCCGGGATCACGCAGCTCGCGCAGCCGCAAGTCGATCAGCCAGCCGTCGAACGTCAACCGCTTTGTGGTGCCTCCTGACGATCCCACCGTGGCCGTTGGCCGGCGTCTTAGGACCGCATTGATGCGCGCAACCAGCTCGCGCGGATTGAATGGCTTGACGATGTAGTCATCAGCTCCCATTTCGAGGCCGACGATCCGGTCGATCTCGTCGCTCTTAGCGGTGAGGAAGATGATCGGTGTCGGATGAACGACACGCAGACGCCGGCACAGACTGAGACCATCCTCTCCCGGCAGCGTGATATCGAGCACGATCAGGTCGACGCGGTTCTGCGTCATATGGCGATCCATCGCGCGGCCATCCGGCACCAGATCGACCGAGAAGGAATGCCCGCGCAAATAACGCGCGATCAAGCTCCCTGTCTCCTGGTCGTCTTCCACGATGAGGATGCTCCGGGTGGTCATCGGCTTGCCGTTTGTCCTGTCATTGGAAAGCTCGCCGATCACCCGTGCACCAGACCATCGCAGCGCCGCCCGGCGCCTGAGCTGCAAGCTCAGCTCAACTCCCCGGCGGCACTGGTGACGCCGCGGTGGGCGATCAGGGCGTAGGCGACCGGCACCACGAACAGCGTGAACAGCGTCCCGATCGACAAGCCGGTAGCGATCACGAGTCCCATATTGTAGCGGGACACCGCGCCCGCGCCGCTCGCCGTGACCAGTGGCAGGACGCCGAGCACCATCGCCGCCGTCGTCATCAGAATCGGCCGAAGCCTGATCGTTGCCGCCTCGATGATGGCCTCGCTGCGGTTCTTTCCCTCCGCGCGCAGCTCGTTCGCCACCTCCACCATCAGGATGCCATGCTTGCTGACGAGCCCCATCAGCGTGACGAGACCGACCTGGGTGTAGATGTTGATGCTGGCGCCACCGAGGCCGACGCTGATGAAGATCAGCGCGCCGGCGAGCGACATCGGCACCGAGATCAGGATGATGACGGGATCCATGAAGCTGTTGAAGAGAGCGGCGAGCGCAAGATAGATGATGATCAGCGCGAACAGGAACGTGGCGATGAAGCCGCCGGACTCCAGCTCCAGCTGACGGGAGGCGCCCGCGAAGTCGACCGAGTAGCCGGCTGGCAGGGATTTGGCCAGCGTCTTCAAGGTCGCCAGCGCATCGCCCATCGCGACGCCCGGCATGGCGACGCCGGAAATGGTCGCGGCGTTGATCTGCTGGAAATGGTTGAGCGTCTGCGGAACAGTCTTGTCGTCGAGATGCGCGACCGTCGCCAGCGGCACCATCGTGTTGTTGCTGGTGCGGATCTGGTAGCTCAGCAATTGCTCGGTGGTGAGGCGGTCGTTCTGCCGAACCTGCGGGATCACCTTGTAGGAGCGGCCATCGAGGCTGAAATACTCGACGTAGTTGCCGCCCAGCATGGTGGCCAGCGCGCCGCCGAGATCGCTCATCTTCAATCCGAGATCGCCGGCCTTGTCGCGATCGAACACCACGGTGCTCTTCGGCTTGTCAACCTTGAGGTCGTTGTCCAGGAAGATGAACTGTCCGGTCTTGAGCGCCTCGGCCATGAAGTTGCGGGCGACCTCGTCCAGCTCGTTGAACGAGCCCGTCGTGCCGATCACGAACTGGATCGGTAGACCGTTGCTGCCCGGCAGCGGCGACGGCTGGAAGGCCACCGAGCGCGTGCCGGCAATGTCGTTGAGCAAGTTCTGCAATTCCGGCTGGAGAGTCTTGGTCGTCGCGGTCCGCTTGTCCCAGGGCTTCAGCACCCAGCCGCCAATCGCCTGCGAGGGCGTGTCGATCTGGAAGACCACCGCGGTCTCGGCCCGATTGGCGATGAGATCGTAGAGCTGCTGACCGTAGAACTGGCGCTGCTCGGCCGTTGCCGAAGGCGCCGAATTGGTCAGCATCAGCACCACGCCCTGATCCTCGTCGGGCGCGAGCTCGCTCTGGGAATTCACATACAGCCAGGGAATGCCCGCGAGCAGCAACAGCGCGAACACCACCACCACGGATTTGGTTTCGAAGACCGATTCGAGCCCGCGGCGATAGGCGGCGGTCAGCCGCTCCAGCGTATGGTCGATCCGGCGCACCAGGCGCGCTTCCCAATTCGTGGCATCCCGCTCCGTCCTTCGCAGCAGCCAGGCGCAGTTCATCGGCGACAGCGTCAGCGCAATGACCGCCGACACCATCACCGAGCCGGCGAGCGTAAAGGCGAACTCCGTGAACAGCGCGCCGGTGAGGCCGCCCTGGAAGCCGACCGGCACGTACACCGCGATCAGGACCACGGTCATCGCCAGGATGGGACTGGCGAGCGCGCGCGCGGACTGGATCGCGGCTTCGATCGGCGTCTCCCCCTGGTCGATCAGGCGATGGACGCTCTCGACCACGATGATGGCATCGTCGACGACGAGCCCGATCGCGAGCACGAGCGCCAGCAGCGTCAGCAGGTTGATTGAAAAGCCCATCAGCAACATCAGGGCAAAGGTGCCGATCAGCGACAGCGGGATCGCGATCACCGGGATCAGGACCGACCGCCATGAGCCGAGGAAAAGGAAGACGACGATCGTCACGATGAGGACCGCCTCGACCAGCGAGTGGACGACCTCGTCGATCGAGCTGTTCACGAACGCGGTCGAATCGTAGAGAATTTCGCTGACGATGCCGTTCGGCAGGTTCGCGTTGATGTCCGGAAGGGCCGCCTTCACCCCTTTGATGACATCGAGCAGGTTGGCGGTCGGCGCGACCTGGATGCCGAGATAGACGGCTGTCTTGCCGTTGAACTTGGCCGAGCTGTCGTAGTCGTCATTGCCGAGCGTCACGTTCGCGACGTCCTTCAGGCGGATGATGGCGCCGTTGACCTGCTTGACGACGAGGTTGCGGTACTGCTCCAGCGAATGAAGGTTGGTCGTGGCCGAAAGGTCGACCTGGACCAGCCGCCCCCTCGTCGCACCGAGCCCGGCGATGTAGTCGTTGCCTGACAGCGCGGTGGAGACATCGGTGGCCGTCAGCCCATAGCCGGCGAGCTTGTCGGCGTCGAGCCAGGCACGCAACGCGAACTTCTTGCCGCCGAGCAGCTCCGCGGTCTGCACACCGGCCACGGACTGCAAACGCGGCTGCACCACGCGCGAGAGATAGTCAGTGATCTGGTTGGGAGCCAGCACGTCGCTCGCAAAGCCGATATACATCGCATCGATGGTCTGGCCGACCTTGAGCGCCAGCGTCGGCTGCTGGGAGCCGGTTGGAAGCTGGTTGAGTACGGAGTTGACCTTGGCATTGATCTCCGTCATCGCCTTGCCGGAATCGTAGTTCAGCCGCAGGTTCACCGTGATGGTGCTGGTGCCGGTGATGCTGCTGGAATTCATGTAATCGATGCCGTTCGCCTGGGCGATGGCATTCTCCAGCGGCGTCGTGATGAAGCCGGCGATGATGTCGGAATCCGCGCCAGCATAGGCCGTCGTCACCGTGACGATGGCGTTCTGGGTGCGCGGATATTGCAGGATCGACAGCGAGGTCATCGACCGCAATCCGAGGACCAGGATCAGCGCGCTGACCACGATGGCCAGCACCGGGCGGCGGATGAAGATGTCCGTGAAACGCATCGTATCGGCCCTCGGCTGGCGCGTCGTTTACTGATCGACGACGGTCGGCGCCGCCTCGGCCAGCGGCACGTGGGAATTGTCGATCTTGACCGGACTGCCGTTGCGAAGCTTGATCTGGCCCGCGATCACCACGCTCTCGCCGGGCTTGATCCCGTCGGTGACGGCGATGCGGTCGCCCTTTGCCGGCCGGGTCTTGACGAACGTCTGCCGCGCAGCGCCCTGCCCGTCGTGCAGGTTGTCGACGACATAGACGAGGTCGCCATAGGCGTTGTTGACGATCGCAGTGAGGGGAACGGTGACGATGTCTTCGGCCTTGCCGATGTCGATCTCGGCCCTGGCGAACATGCCGGGCAGCAATCGCGCGGGATTGTTTGCGATCGTCGCGCGGACCTGAATGTTGCGGCTGCCGCTATCGACCTTGGCATTGATCGCCGAGACGCGACCGGCAAAACGTTCGCCGGGAAAGGCGTCCACCGTCGCGGTGACATCCTGCCCGATGCTGATCGAGGCCAGCGCCTGCTGCGGCAGATAGAAATCGACGTAGATCGGATCGAGGCTCTGAAGGGTGACGATGGTGGTGCCGGCGCTCAGGAACTGGCCGATGTCGACGGCGCGGATCCCCAGCCTGCCGGCGAACGGCGCCTTGAGCGTCTTCTGCTCGACGATCGCCTTCTGCTGCTCGACGAGGGCTCTGGCGTTCTTCAGATTGGCCCTGTCGCTGTCGAGCGTGGCCTGGCTGACCGCGTTGAACTTGATCTGCTCCTCGTCGCGCTTGAGCACGATCGCGTAGTTCTCGGCGGTCGCCTGGAGCGACTCCAGTTTGGCGACGTCGTCGGTCGCTACGAGTTGGAGCAGGGGCTGGCCCTCGGACACCTCGTCCCCGGAGGAGAACTGGATGCGCTGCACGATCCCGGACGCTTGCAGCGCCAGATCGGCTCCGTTCACGGCGCGCAGCGAGCCGACCGACGAGAGCGTCGATCGCCACGGCGCGGTGGCTGCAACCACGGTGGAGACGGTCTGCGGCGGATTCGCCTTGGCGCCGATCGCCTTCCGGATCATCATGTCCTTGAAGGTCTGGAAGCCGTAGAGGCCACCGAACAGAACGGCCATCACGGCCAGCATGATCGTCATGCGCCTGGTCATCGCGCGGCTTCCTGGCTTGAGCGGTTGGGGCCGGCGAAATAGCCGGGATTGACGCGGGGCGAGGCAGCGGTCGTCAGATCGGCCCTGTTCCACCAGCCGCCGCCGAGCGCCTGGAACAGCGCGGCGGTGTCCGAGAAGCGCGCGGCCTGCGCCTTGATGCGCGCGATGCGCGCGTTGAGGTAGGATTGCTGGGCGGTGATGACGTTGGCGTAGGGCACCGCACCGGTCTTGAACTGCTCGATCGACATGGACAGGCTGTCGGATGCGGCCTTCTCGGCTTCGGCCTGCGCCTTCAGCGTCGCCGCGTCGTACTGAATTGCCCGCAGCGAATCGGCGACGTTCTGGAACGCCGACAGCACCGTGCTCTTGTAGGCCGCCATGTCCTGCTCGAAGAGCCCAACGTCGGCCTCTTTGGTGTGATAGAGCGTGCCACCGTCGATCAGCTTCTGCGTGATGCTGGACGTCGCGTCCCAGGCGATCGTGCCCGGCGAAAACAGCTTGCCCGCTCCGCTCGCGCCGTAGCTGCCCGACAGCGTGACCTGCGGCAGAAGATTCGCGACCCCGACGCCGACGGTCGCGGTCGCCTGATGCAGCGTCGCCTCGGCCTGGCGAATGTCCGGGCGTTGCCGGACCAACTCCGACGGCAACGACACCGGCAGGCGTCCGGGCAGACGCAACTCGGCAAGGGCCACATGCTCGCCGCGATCCTCGCTCGGCAATCGGCCGAGATAGGCCATCAGTTGGTTGCGCTGCTGCGCCATTTGTTTCTGGAGCGGAGGCAGCGTCGCCTTGGCCTGTGCGAGGGTCGATTCCTGCGCCAGCACGTCCGACCTGGAGACGGCGCCGATCTCGAACTGGTGCTGGATGCGCGCGAGCTGATCCGTCTCGGCCTTGACGATGTCCTCGGTCGCGGAAATCTGGTCGCGCAGCGAGGCGTCGGTGATCGCGGCTGTGACGACGTTGGCGGTCAGCGCCAGATAAGTCGCCTCCAGCTTGAACGCCTGATAGTCGGCCTGAGCCTCCAGCGCCTCGACCTGGCGACGCGTGCCGCCCCAGAGATCGAGCGCATAGGACACGCTGACCGAAGTGTTGAAGAGCTTGTATTGCGGCCCCTGCTCGCGCGCCGCCGATCCGCTTCCGCTCACCTGCGGAAACAGGGCTCCCTGCTCGGCGAGCGCGTTCTCGCGGGCAGCGCGTAGCGCGAATTCGGCGGACTGGACATCCGGATGGTTGCGAACCGCCTCATCGACGAATCCCGTGAGCTTGCGCGAGCGGAAGAGTGTCCACCAGACGCCCGAGACATCGCTTCCGGGCGAGAAGGCTTGCGACGTGCCGCCTGGCGTGCTGGTGCTCCCAGTCGAGGCGAGCTGAGGTTCACGCGTGTAGCGACTGACGGCCGGAGCATCGGGCGCGGCGAAATTCGGCCCGACCGCGCAAGAGGCGAGCAGAATGGCCGGCACGGCAACGCCGGCCAAAAGCCGCGCATGCCCGGCCATCGACGCACGAACGCAGCTCTCGGTCCACAGCCCCGCGAAATTCCCCTGTCTTCTCAAGAGTAACTCTTTCGTCCTCAATAATCGAACCATACGGTTCAGTATCGTTATTGGCGACGATCCGCCCTGTCAAATAACCGTACCGTGAAGTTCTATTGTTGGGCAGAAACATGAGAGAGGCGTGCAACGCCGCGGCTGACGACGGCCTGCCGCATCGGCGCGGGACAATCATCCTGCCGCCAGGATATCGAGGCCTGTCGCGTTCGATGACGACGAGCGGCGCCGCTCGCTCTCAACCGGCTCCGCCGCCGCGACAGGCGGCCAGAAAGAACGCGACACTCTCCGCCACATGGGTGTGGATCTGCGATCTGAGCGACTTGGGATCTTCGCCCATCACCGCTCGCAGCAGCAGCGGCGCGACCGCGAGGTCGAGGAAGAACTGTGCGGTTCTGGGCAGACGTTCCGGTGCGAAGGCGGCATGCAAACTGTCCTGCTTCGACAGGGTTACATCCCGCAAGACGGTGGTGGCGTGATGGGTGCCGCGCTCGCGCATCATGCGGCCGACCTTGGCCAGATCGGGAAAGCGGCGCGCTTCGGCAGCGGCCAGCCGCATGAAATCGATGTTGTCGTTAGCGAGCACGTGCTTGAGGATCTCGCTAGCGAGCGCTGTGAGCCGCTCCTCGATCGTATCGCCCGGCGACAACGCGTTCTCGAAACCCTGCCGCACGTTTTCCGAGTTGCGGATCGCGATCGCGGCGAACAGAGCCTCCTTGGTGGGGAAGCGCGCGTAGATCGTTCCCTTGCTCGCATGAGCAAGGCTTGCAATCTCCGCGACACTGACGCCGAGCCCCCGTGCCAGGAACAGCTCACGCGCAGCGTTGAGAATCCGCTCGTCGACTTCGGCGGCCAACTCCTTGGGAGGACGCCCAGTTCGGACGGCGCGCCGGGGAGCCTTCGCCCTTGTGACCTTCTCCACTCGTGCACCTCGGTTACGTTCGCCGGACCGGCCTCATGGAGAGGGACCCGTGCGCGCAAAGGACCTAGCGAAGAAGTCGACTGGAGTAAATGGAACCGAATGGTACACATCCGTTCGATTTGCGCTTTCCCAAGATTGCGCGTCTTGAACATATTACGGTAGTATGCCTTGCGCGGGTCCCGAACGCCCGTCTCCATTGCGAGCTAGTCGGACAATCATCTGATTCGAGCGATTGAATTTTCCGCAGCCACAAGGTGCACTGGGTAAAGAGTTCCAAAGTCCAGCGCGTGCCGGTCACGGCTGCACCGCTCAGGCATCAGGTGGCAAGCAATCTGCGAATCGCAATCATCGGCAGTCGCTTTCAGCCCGGCGAGCGGTTGAATGAGAACGAGCTCTGCTCCTGGACCGGAGTTAGCAGGACCGCCCGTGCGCGAGCGCTGCGGCAGCACGAAGGCGAAGGCATCGTCGACAAGATCCCCAGCCAGGGACCCGTAGTGGCGCGCGTATCGCCAGCCGAGGCGGCAGCACTATGAAGTCAGAGGCACGCTGGAAGGCCTGACCGCAAGGACCGCTGCCCAAAACAATTTCGGAGCCGGAAATCAAGGAACTGCGCAAGCTGAAGCGGGAGCTGGACCGCGCTTTCAGTATCGCCAAAGTGCTCGAGGAAAAAAAGCTCGAGGAGTTCTTGATGGACGTTTCGCGCCGAAAACGTCGTCAAGGGCATTGTCACCGTCATGCGCGCCCGCCTGAGTTACATTGAAGCCGCGTCGATGCTCCGACGATTCCGCCAGCATGATCGATTGGGCGAGAGGCAATACCGGCCCTCCGCCAATCCCATGACCAGGCGGGCGGCCAGCAGCGCGCCGAACGAGTTCGCCAATCATGACTGTCGACGTTCACCTGCCCTCTATCGCCGGTGGTCGCTGTCAGACACGGCGAGCACCATTTGTGTGCCTGAGCCCGAAGTGGTAGTTGAGATGAAAATACCCCTTATCCGTCACGCGGCCGTCCTGAGCTTTGCCAGGCGGACATTGCTCGAATGTACGGATCAAGCTGTCCTTCACACCAAACACCACGTCGGTGTCGAGGTACTTGTCTCCTGCCACGAAAACGTGCGTCACGAGTTGCTCGAAACCAGGAGCAGAAATCATGAAATGCACGTGAGCAGGACGCCAGGGATGCCGCCCCTGCGCCTCCAGCATGTCCCCAACCGGGCCGTCGTGAGGAATGGGATAAGGCGCCGGCTTGATGGACCAGAAGTGAAAGCGCCCCTTGTCGTCTGCCCGAAAGCGCGCTCGCACGGCGAGGTCGCCGATCTTGTCGAGCTGTTGAACGTCATAATAGCCGTCATCGTCAGAGTGCCAGACATCCACTACGGCGCCTGGGAGCGGCCGGCCGTCGACGGTCGAGACCGAGCCGGTAACAAGGAGAGGATCGCCCTCCATGATCCCCGAGATGTCGTCACCATTCTGCTTCTCGGGCGCCGCCTGAACGAAGAACGGACCCAGGACCGTCGTCTCGGTTGCGCCCTCCGAGGTCGGGTGGTTGATTGCGTCGACCAGCATCGAGACGCCAAGCGTATCCGACAGAAGGATGAACTCCTGGCGCTTGTCGTCGCACATATGGCCGGTCCGGGTGAGAAATTCGATGCCGAATTCCCACTCCTTCTGCGTCGGGCGGACCTCACGCACGAAAGCATGCAGATGACGGACCAGCGCCTCGCTCACCTGCTTGATTCGCGGATCGGACGCATCTTTGATACGCTCCAATACGGCGTCCGTGATTGTGATCTCGTTGAAATTACGCATGCGACCTCCGTCAACTCTGCTCTCGGACGAAACGAAGCGCGGTCAGATGCCGGCTTGCTTGATGGGGTAATCGACCTGAAAACGCCCGATGCGCAGGTCACCTAGCTTCTCGCGGACGCGAAGATGCTCGGGATGAGTCGCATACGCCTGGAGGGCTGCTCTGTCCCGGAACTCGGAAAACAGGACAACGTCGCAGGCATAGTCGACATCGCTGACGTCAACGCCGACTTCGATATGGGTAAGCCCGTCGATACGCCCCTTCAGGCCCTCGAACAGGGGTTTTAACCTTGGTCCGCGCAGCAACCCGCTCGTCAGCGGTTTCGCCGCGCAGCCGCCACATCACGATGTGCCTGATTGCGCCCGACATACTCGTTTTCCTTCCCATTGTTCTGAGCAGGCATCGCCTGCAACCTCACGCGATAGCCGACGGGGAATAGCGATAGGCCCCAGCGATTGGCGAGGAAGCCCCAAATTCCTTGCGGGGCGACCATCATGACTAAGATGGCCAAGCCGCCGAGGACGATCAGATAGATGGAGCCGAAGTCCGCCAGGAATTGCCGCAGGACAAAGTAAAGTAGGGTCCCGACGATCGGCCCCTCGATCGTTCCGATGCCGCCGATCACCACCATGAAGATCACGAAGGCAGTCCAGTCGGTCACACTGAACGCAGCGCTCGGTGCAATTCGTAGTTTCTGCATGAAGACGAGTGCGCCCACCATCGCGGTCGCGGCGGCAACGGCGACGTAGACCAGCAGCTTCACGCGCGTGATGGACACACCGAGGCTGGACGATGCAACTTCGCTGTCGCGGATCGCGGTAAGAGCCAGTCCGATCCGGGAGCGAAGCAGGAGATAGACGATCGTAATCGAGCCGGTGCCGAGCAGGAGCGCAGCCCAATAGATCAGAGCCTCCCGCTCAGCCTTGGTACTCGCCATTTCCCTCATCACCGTAATCGGCAGGCTGAGCCCGGATCCGCCGCCCAGCGACGACATTTGTGCGAACCCCAGACGAAACACCTCGGCAACGACCCAGGTCCCGATCGCGAAATAGGCGCCATTCAGCCGAAAGACGAGTAGGGCCACCAGGGCAGATATCGGCGCGGCGACGAGGCCCGCGATCGGAATCGCATAGAGCGGATTCCATCCAAGAGAGATGCAGATGGTGAACAGCATGTAGCCGCCGAGCCCGACATAGGCCTGCTGTCCAATCGAGACGAGCCCCGTGAAGCCGGCGAGCAAGTTCCAGAGACTGGCGAGAGCCAAATACACCATGATCTCGCCGAGCAAGCGCAGGTTGGCTGTCGATCCCCAATAGGGAGCAGCAGCAAGCACCATCACGAGCAAGATGGCACCAACGAGAGCGAGATGGCTTGCCGTCGTTGCGCGGGTTACCTCACGCATCACCGCGCCCCCCTTGGAAACAGGCCCTCAGGCCTGATGGCGAGGATGACAAGGAATGCGATGTGTCCGGCCAACAGCTGCCATCCCGGATCGATCTGCGCACCGATCGCCTGCGCGACACCGAGGATCACACCGCCGACCAGCGTGCCCCACAGGTTTCCAAGACCACCGATAATCACCGCTTCGAAACCGAAGATCAGTCGGCTCGGCCCCATGAAGGGATCGAAGTTCGATCGGGTCGCCAGGAACACGCCGGCGATCGCGACCACGGCGAGGCAGAGTGCCATGGCAAGGCCGTAGACCTTGCGGTTGTCCAGACCCATCAGCTGCGACGTCTCCGGATCGTCGGATACTGCGCGGAAGGACCGACCAATCTCGGTCCGGTAGAACACGAACTGGAGACCGGCAACGACGACGACCGCCGTCAAGAATGTCAGGAGCGGCAGGTACCCGATGTCGATCCCGCGGGCCAAGGGGAAGCTTCCTGTTTCGATCGGGCCCGCAGTAAGCCTGCGGCTATCGGCGCTGTAGACCTCGAGCAGCCCGTTCTGAACGATGATCGACAGCCCGAACGTAACGAGCAGTGGCGGCAGGATATCCTTGCCGAGCGTCCGGTTGAGGATGGCGGTCTGCAGGAGATAGCCGACAAGGCTCGCGATCGGGATGACGATCAGCAGGCTGACGAGCGGATGCAGACCTGATAATTGTATGACCGTGAAGGCGAGATAGGCGCACGCGATGATCATGTCGCCATGCGCGATGTTCACGATTCGCATCACGCCGAAGATGAGCGACGGCCCTGTGGCGAACAGAGCAAAGAGCCCGCCGACGAGCACGCCCTGCACGATGCCGTTGACCCAATCCATCGTTCAGGTCCCGAAATAGGCTGCAGTGACTTGATCGCGGCTGAAGTCGGCAGGCTTTCCCTCCAGCGAGCTGTCAATCGGCCCTTTAATTGCGGATTGATGTCAATTCTCTTTTTTAAAGCCATTCGGCAAGACGGTAGCGCTCGACCCATCGGAGCGGGTCGGGGTTGCGGAGACGGGGCGAGCGCGGCTGGTAGATCGATAGCCAGCTCGGTAGTCGTGGGCCGATTAGCCGTTACCTAAATCTCAATGCGATCAGCTGCCCGTCGCTGGGGTCATGGTCCTTTCCGAGGTCGCAAGCGCCTCATGATGATGTCCGGATCGGGTGCCTCATCGTTTGCAACGGCGTGCGGGCGAGCCCGCCACCAGCCGATTGACCGAGGTCACCACGACCACCGTCCCAGCGGGACATCGCCTGGCCCGGCGGACCGGGCCAGGAACTTGCACAATAAGGTCAGGCCGGCGCGTGGCCCCAGTCGAACGACGTGCCATCGACCCAAATGCAGTGGAGGATCACAGCGATCTTGCGCGCGATGGCGACCTTTGCCTTTTTCATACCGACCCGCTTCGCGAGCTTTATTCCCCAGGCCTTGAGGGAAGACCATTTTTTGGTCCGATAGAGAAGGACGGTCGCGGCCTCGAACAGGTAGGTTCGGAGAAGCCTGTCGCCCCATCGAGATATCTTGCCACTAGTGTCAGTTTGACCAGATTGGTTGCGCCGAGGTGTGAGGCCGAGATAGGCGCCGACTTTCGAAGCCGATCGGAAGCGGGACGGGTCATCGATCGTATGGCGGAACGTCAAGGCAGTCACCACGCCGACACCAGGAACCGTCATCAGGCGACGCGTCGTCTCGTCAGACTTCGCCAATCGGCGGACCTCGTCGTCGAATTTGCCCTGCTGCTGGCAGATATGTTCATGAATCGACAGGAGCGGATCGATCACGCTGAGGAGTCGATGATCTTCGCCCAATAGCTCGCCGACCTGGTTACGGAACTGTCGGCCAATGGCGCGAGGGAATAGCAACCCACATTCCTTGATCAGACTGCGGACCTGGTTCTCGATATCCCGGCGCATGGACACAAGGCGGAATCGCGCGACGAGGATCGCTCGAACCTTCTGGCTCTCCTCGCTCTCGATTTTGACTTCTCGATACCACCCAACCCGCACCAGTTCGGCAAGGCCCCGAGCATCATTCCGATCGCTCTTGTTCATGCGGACCGACAGTGCTGCGTGCGCATGCCTTGCATCGATGCAAACGACAGGGAGTTCAACCCTACGAAGCTCGTGCCAAAGCCAGCTTGCCATCGCGCCCGTCTCAAATCCGATACGCTCCGCCGATGGCGCATGTTTACGAAGCAGCTTGGACAGATCGCCGGGATCAGACTTGGCCTTTCCTTCAAAAATCGCTTGACCATTCTCGTTGACCACGCAAACAGAAGTCTCTCTTTGCGAGACATCCAGGCCGACGTATTGCCTCATGACAGCTCCTCCGAATCGCTTGATTGCGACAGCTCGACGATAACGGAGCTTTCGTGCCCCGAACGCTGACCGCAGCCTGGAGCATTGCGGGAATCTGGACCGCTGACGAGGCCCTGCGACTGACCGAGATTCGCGCGCGACTGATGGACGACACGGCGGGACCGGATGGCCGCCTCGGCTATGTCCGCGGGCTCGACCGGACCACCTTCGACCGCTTGCTCGAAAAAGCACCGTTGCGAGATCGCGATCAAAAATCCGGACCTTCTGTTCGTGGTCGGCGGCGCAGAGCGGGATGTGATCGCGCTCTGCGATGAAGCTGCAGCAGCGGGAGCGCGCAGCGGCCTTCTTGCCGTGAAAATCGCCTCGCACACATCGCGCCTCGCGCAGGCCTGCGCCCCGCTGCAACAGGCGTTCGACGCCAGCAAACGTTTCCCCGTCTCAGGCCAGCGCATCCTGCTCGCGGGCGGCGAACGCATCTTCACGCCAAGCCGTGTAACGGCGAAGCTCGCATGCCAAGTCGCGCACCCCATCGACTGGGCAGCCACGCTGACGGCGCTCTCCGAGCTGGGGACCACGCGTGTTCTGGACCTCGGCCCGGGACATGCGCTCGCCGAGATGGCGCGGGCCTTCCTGCCCTCGATCCGCAGCTATGCAGCCGACGGGTTTCATTCAGTGAATGGCTTACGAAGTTGGATCGCTTCCGAGTAGTCGTGATTGTCGGAAGGATCCTACTTGCGCAGCCAGCACGACCGACTGACGCAGGGACCTTGCATGAAGAGGATTGCGACCGGAAGCACGAGAGCGGCTGACGATTGCAGCAACCGTATATCGTAGTCCAGGTGACACACGATCAGGACTCGAGCTCGATCGAGCACCTCAGAATAATCGGAGGAACCTGCGCGAATCTCGGGACGTCTTGAACTACCGCATGACCTTCCGGAGATTCCATTGCCGCACCTAGCGCTGCGGCATCGGCGAACTCGGCTTCGAACACGCAAAAAACGCTCGCTGCGCCGCCAAGCGAGTGCACATCGAAGCTGTAGCGAGATGTCCGTAGGCCGGGTAACTTACGTACCAGCGGAATGTGGTTCGACACATAATAAGCCTTGAACGCGTCCGGGTTCGGTTGATCCGGATAGAGGACGAAAAGCTTTTCCAATTTAACATCCCTTCTGCGGTTTATGGGAACAGCACTTCAAATCATGTTCCTGGTCAATGGAAGGGTCGGCTGATCAAGCTTTTCCGTCCAATAGCATCGTCTTGGTTTCGAGATATCCGGAGAGACCTTGCTCGCCACCTTCACGCCCGATGCCTGATTGCTTAAATCCGCCCCAAGGCAGCGAGAAGTCGGCTCGCAATCCGTTCTGAGCGACATTCCCGGCTCTCAGCCGCCTGGCGACCGCCGCCGCCGCATCCGCGTCGTGCGTTAAGACCGACGCGTTTAGGCCATAGATCGAGTCGTTTGCGATTCGGATCGCATCATCGGTGTCCTCGCAAGCGATGAGGCAAAGCACTGGCCCGAATATCTCCTCCTGGGCGATCGTCATATTGTTCTTGACGTTTGCAAACAGAGTAGGCTCGAAGAAAAAGCCACTTTCCAAGTGAGGTGGTCTCGCTCCGCCAGTTACGAGAGTGGCGCCCTCTGACACGCCGGTTGCTACGTAGTGTTCGACACGCTCGAGCTGTCGTTTCGTTGCAAGCGGCCCCATCTGCGCTTCAGGGTCATCGGAGTGACCTATGCGAATCTGCTTCATCTCAGCCGCGACCGCTTCCGCGATCGCATCGTGACGGTGGCGGGGTACGATCGCACGCGTCAGCATCGCACATATTTGCCCACTCAGCGTGACTATTGTGTTGGTAAGCGTCTTCGCTGCTTCCTCATCAGAGAAGTCGTCCAGCACAATGGCCGCGGACTTTCCTCCCAACTCTAATGAGCAGCGTCGAATGCTTTCCCCGCAGACCTGCGCAATCTTCCGACCGACTGACGTTGAGCCAGTGAATGCGATCTTGTCGACGCCCGGATTGCGCATCAAGTGGTCGGCCGCTTCGCGCTCGGAAGGAACGAGATTAAGCACGCCGGGGGGCAATCCCACCTCGTCAGCGCATTCTGCGATGATATAGGCTTCGACCGGCGTTTCCGGCGCTGGCTTCATTATCACAGTGCAACCCGCGATCAGGGCCGGCGCAATCTTCGCCGTCATCAGCATGTAGGGAGTGTTCCAGGGTGTGATCGCAGCGACGACGCCCACTGGATCGTGAACGACCCGCGCCAACGTGGCGACGGCGCTCTGCGGATTCATCTCGAACCGGAACTCTCGGCCAATCTTGATAGCATCCAATAAATTTTGAGTCCCGTAGCCAACGACATGGGATGCAAGAGCCGTCGGCCCACCCATTTGCACGGACCAAGCTGCGGCGAGTTCCGGCGCTCGGCGCCCCAATGCATCGGCGAGCCGCTGCACGGCTTCGATGCGTTCGAGTACGGGTCCCGTCGACCACCCTCCCCGGTCAAAGGCCTCACGCGCGGCTGCAACGGCTCGATCCATGTCGCGTGGACCGGCACCAGCGACCCGAAACACGATCTGCTCCGTATCCGGAGACACGATGTCAATTGGGCTCCCATCAAGAGACGGTACCCATTCTCCCCCGATGTAGAGACGATCAGGATGTTTCACACGGAACGTCATTGTTCAGTACCTCCGAACGCGCAAAAAGTCCTCGCCACGCCTAGACCCCAGGCCTCAGCTTGCGCCATTGCTCGACAGGAATGTTTCGATTGCCTTTGCGGTAGCGACGGGATTCTCGAGCTGAAGGGCGTAGTGCCCTTCGATGTCCACCACGTGCGCATCTCGCCAGAAGCCTGCGATTTCGTCAGCCTGCTCGCGCGTGAGTGCGTCGCCCAGGCTGCCTCGCAGAATCAAGACGGGACACTCAACGCGAGCGGCGTATGGCCGCAGATTATAAGTCAAATGACCGAGCCCCTGCGCGACTCGAACCTTATCGTAGCGGGGAACTAGCCGACCACCCTCCAGATGCACGTAGTTGTGAGCGATCCGATGATGAAGCCCCGCATCGGGATCATGAATCCAGGGTCTTCTGGACCGGAGAAAAGAAAATGCCTCCTCTTTCGATCCAAACTCATCGGGATAATTTATCGTGGCGTACATTCCCTCAATGATCTTTTGGGCACTGTCGCGGGTGCCATAGAAATTGGTGAGGTGAGGGCCAGCAATCAGCGCAAGGGCCGACACGCGTTGCGGGTATCGGGCAGCAAATACCTGAGCGACGCGGCCGCCCAGCGAATGCCCGACAAGCACTGCGCGATTGATCCCCAATTCCTGCATGAAGAGATTGAGGTCTTCGGCGTACTCTTGGGCCGAATAGTCCCCATCGGCCTTGTCAGTGTAACCGTGCCCCCGCTGGTCGGGAGCGTAGATGTGAAACTTCCCTTTCATTGCGTCCGCCATCCACTCCCACATGCGACCGTAGCCCAGAGAGGGATGAAGAAAGATCAACGCAGGTTTCGGCCCCGCCCACTCGTAGTAGTGCATCGAAATGCCATTCGGAAGTTTAATGGTAAAGGCACGCGACACTAAATTCCTCCCACTGGCAGCGAGTTCTTCAGCTTTGCGGATTGGCAAAGAGGTCTCGCGTTGGCGCGTCATCGACGAGCGTCGAAGTGACAAGCACGACCTTTACTTTGTTTCGCGCTCGGGCAGCGCAAGAAGCACAAATGCCATCCGGCACATTCTGCCCGATCGATTGGACCAGCTGTGGCTTGTCGCACGCTGTATCAGGACATCGCCAGCCCGCATGAGCGTCTCGCCGACGTCCATCATGGCGTATATCTCGCCCTCGAGAACGATCGCGTAATCCAAGGAAAGCGTCTTGTGGAACCAGGCATGTCGACCAGGCTTCTCGCCCAGGACGCGGTTTTCCGCCAAAAACTTCGCGAGCTTCGCGCTATCGATCTGCTCGTCCGGCGCAAAGTCGGCGATCCTCAAGAGCGAGCCGCCGTCGGAGTGGAATGCAAAGCGGTGCCCCGCCGGCGCCGGGTCATCGCCGGGGGCAATACCGGAGCCCGTGGCCCACACGACCTGACCAGCGCCGGATGAGAAAGTTGGGAAAGCCACGTTTGGCGTAGGCCCGTCGGACACGATCACGGAGCGCCCCTGATCGTCCTCGCCGGTCACGATGCGCCGGACAGGCCGGTACTCACGCTCCGCAATAGGTGTGGACGTTTGCCTTCCCCTTAAATCGCTCATCGCTTTACTCGCTTTACGTTGCGTTGTTGAACTATTTTAGATACGATGCGTTTCGTATTGTCAAGGACCACATCGACCACTCGATAGAGGATGCTTCAATCCCCCTCGATGAGGTGGCGCGAAGACGGGACGCGCCCGCCCGCAAGTGCTTGGGCTGAACTGGGGACATTTCGATCCTGCCCCGCGGAAATCCGGCAATCGATTCACGACGGCAAGGCCGGCCAGCCGAAACAAGCGCGTGACCAGACAATAGAAATATCTCGGGAAGGGGATTAAGACATTGGTCCTCGTACAACTTCCCCTTCTTCGATCCACGCATACCTTTTAGCACAATCGTCACGTGGCCGGAAAAATGACCTCTGCCTTCGATCGCTACGTCTTCAGACGAGGAATGAGTCTTTGCATATTACCGCTTTCCAGCTGCGCCAATTCCTTTTCGTCAAAGAGCTTGGAATCTGAGAGATTCTTCACGTGCTCCGCCATGGTTCGGAAAGGATAGTCGGTTCCGAACACGATCCGTGACGCGGGGACCAGCTGTTTGAGTGCTGTCAGCGAAACAGGATTGGACGCTTGAGCGATGTCGAAATAATCTTCTCTGATCTGGTCTCGGAAGGTCCGTGGGCGCGCGCCCCTGTACGGCGGAATGGTTTCAAGCCAGTCAAACCGCTCGATCAGCGACGGCATGGTGCCGCCGGCATGGCTCCAAATCATCTTGATGTCGGGAAATTTCTCTGCAGCGCCACCGAACGTCCAACGCGCAATCGCTCGAGTCGTGTCGGTGCCGAATTCGATGATGTTCTCATAGATCCCGGGAATGATATTTACGCAGCATGCGGATAGCGTTGGGTGAATATAGACGACCATCTTTCGCCGATTCAGTTCGGCAAAGACACTATCATACGTCGGATCGCCGAGGTATTTGCCGTCGTAGCTAGTCATCAGCACGACACCGTCGGCTTTCAGCTGATCCAAGCTATAAGCGAGTTCGGCGAGGCTGCCTTCTGCATCGACCAACGGAAGCGAAGCGAACATGCCAAGTCTTTTCGGATTGGCTTGCACCAACTTAGCGGCAAAATCATTGGCCTCGCGGGCAAGCCGTCTGCTGCCCGCAATGTCTCCCATCCAGACTCCGGGCGTTGCGACGGACAGCAGCGATACCGAGATGCCGGCTCGATCCATCTCATCGAGATGGCTAGCGATGGACCAATTCGCGGTCGCAGGTAGAATCTTTCCAGCGGGAGCCAGTTCGGCAATGTAGCCGGGTGGCGAGAGATGGGCATGAACGTCGATGCGTGGTGGCGTCACTTGCGCGCCGGCCTTAGGCACAAAGCCAGTCAAGCCAGCGGTTAACGCAGCGGCGCCGCCCGCGAGAAATCCACGGCGATCGATACCACAGTTGCAGCGTGACGGGCGGCATGGATCGACCAC
Source organism: Bradyrhizobium sp. LA2.1 (assembly GCF_040547725.1). Lineage (NCBI taxonomy): Bacteria > Pseudomonadati > Pseudomonadota > Alphaproteobacteria > Hyphomicrobiales > Nitrobacteraceae > Bradyrhizobium > Bradyrhizobium sp. LA2.1. The sequence goes on along the minus strand of NZ_JBEPQI010000032.1, from coordinate 41,455 downwards.
TTCTGCGCTGAAAGCATCTCTTCTAGCCGTCGCCCTGGTGAAAACATGCATGACGCTCTCCCAACGATTGTCGCGTGGAATACCCGCAATTCGATTTTTGGATCTAGGTGAAGACCCCAAATGGATTGCATCGATCTGTCGAGCCAAGCACTTCAGCGAACGGGTTCCACAGCCTGAAACAAGCGAGAATTCCAGGCGCTGGCGATCACGCCGAACAACGTTATGCCATCCGTACCCGACCGCGCCAAAGGTCATTCTGCGAAAACGGCTGCGCGGTCCATACTTGGCCTTGCATCTCGCCCAGTGTCGGGCATTTTATATTCTAGTAACGAAACGTATCGTTTCGATTATTACTCGTCAACTGCTCGCCCCCGTTGAGTACTCCAAGGGTCTGAACCGGCTTGATCCCGCCGGGGGCCTTGACGGTTGGCTGCCGATACCTTGAAGAGGTTGCGACGCAGCAAGGCTAGCCTTCCGGCGCGGCCGCAGTCGGCAGTCTGACAGGGCTTACAGCGAAAAGCACCGCCGGCGGCATAGATGCTTTCGAAGAAAGCCACAGAACCGCGCAGGCCGATGCTACAGTGCGCGTTCTTTCGCATGGGGAAGCAGTTGTAACGCGCTCTCCGGGATCAAGCACTAATTTGTCGCCGGCCTCGTGAATGCGCGATTGTTTTCGTCGCGGCCCCCGCTCCCGCTCAGTGCAGATTCAGCTAGGGTTTGCGAGCGGAGCTTTTGAACAATCCGAGCATCGTCTTCGCGTGCCCTTCGGCAAAGGATCTACTTAGTGGAGGACTGCCGAGCAAGAGCCGGAAGTATACCGGAGCATAAAGACATTCCGCCATTACTTTGGCGGGAACATCCTTGCGCAATTCGCCGCGTTTCTGGCCCGCCTCGATAACCCGCAAAACGAGCTCGGATCGATCATCCGCGAATCTTTCGCGGAATGCCTTGAGCACAGCAGGATCATTTTGACCTTCGGCGATGATCTGAGCAACGAGTCGTCCGGACCTGCTGTCGCCATACTCTTTGACCAACAAAACGAGATGAGCAGTAAGGGCCTCGACGGCAGGTAACTCCGAGTCCATTGGAGTACTGACGACGTGGTGCTCCATAAATGCATCAATCACTACTGCGGCTTTCGATGACCACCAGCGGTATATGGTTGCTTTGCTTACGCCTGCCGCTTTTGCGATCGCTTCGATCGTCACCGACTGAATGGTCACCGTGCGCAGCAATCGGAGTGTAGCCGCCAGGATCGCGCGCCGGGTCGAATCGCTACGGGGCCGCCCGCGTAGTCGCTTGTGCGACGCCGACTTCTTCACAGGTGTGGGATGGTTCGGATTTGACATTTCAATCAGTCTATCTTCGTATCCTGAGGCCAGACACGGGCCACCGCTGCGAAAACGGCTGGGATGAAGATAGACGAAGACGTGGCTGAGAAGCTAGTGCTCATCTCGTGGCAATGGAGCAGGCGTGGGATAGTGTAGAGTCAATTGCGCTATCGGTTCGCGATCTAGAGAAGCAGGTCGATCGTCCGTCCAAACCGTCTGGGCACGATGAAAGTGTTTGCCCCAGCTCGTATGCCATCTTGAGCAAGAATCGGGATCGGCTACACGACGACCAGATTTCGAGTTTTCGATGATGTCGTGGCTATGCAACCCATTTCGGGATGCTTCGCTTAGTTCGCAAATTCCCATTTCGATTGTGCTCCGCGACTTCTACCTGCTCCTGCTGTCCTTACTTGGCCAACTCGCTGAACTAGATCAAGTGCCTACCCGCGATCGCCTTCGTCGCCGGAATAGCGATTTCAACTCTCATACCGTCACGCCGACCGCCGCGCGTAACTCCGGTGACTTGCTTCTGAATCCCGACGATGCGCATTTGTCCCGCTATCTCAGCTCGCAAAGGGGGTATGAAAGGAAGCGCATCTCTTATCCAGAACGGTGGGATCGTCCTTCCGGATTCTGTACGGTGTCCGGGCGAACCGGAAGCTCGGATCAGAAAACACTCTTCCGCGGTCGAATCGAAGATCGGAAAAGGTCCGACGACAGCGCAATCTATGAGGTTCGGTGACATGCACTGGAGCTCTCGCTTGCTCTTTATGGCATCGTTCGATCCAGGTTCTTGGGCGCATCCGGACCAAGATGAAGGCTGGATGCTGATCGAGCGCAAGTTTGCGGAGTCCACCTATATGGGCGGCCGCCACCAAGCCGAGCGCATGGACGGCTGCGTCGCCGTACCAATAAGGTTTTACATCTCGTCCACTTGTGCTATCGTTCGCATTACGTCGCGAGAGAGCTTGCGGTTTAGCGCTGACCCAGCAAGCAGTGGGAGGTCGCGTTCCTCATGCTCATTATTCCTCGTCAGATAAAAGCGGCCCGCTCGCTAATCGGATGGGAGCAATGCGAACTCGCGAGGAACTCGGGCGTGGCGATTTCGACAGTACGACGCTTGGAAGCTCTCGACGGCGCGATACGCGCGCGAAGTCGGACGATCGAGAAGATCCGAAGAGCGTTCGAGAACAGCGGCGTTGAATTGTTGGGGGATCCAAGTCCAGGCGTTCGATTGAGGCCTGGTTGCGGTTAGCTGACAACAATTCGCTTCAAACGAAGCGAATTCGGCTGATGACGCTAAGCTGCGTGAGCCCTTCCCGTGCTGCAATCAACAGCTAAGCCGCGCGTAAGAAACAGGAATGGCGTTCGGATGCATGCTTGCGCGAGCAGCGCACCCGGTTGATTTTCTCGTTATCGACGACTGACGCTCTGCCTGATCGACAAGCTAGCGGGATATAGCATGTTGCGGCTTTGCCTTCTCAGGCGAGTTTTGGCTATTCGCGAGCTAGCCCCCGCGGCCGATCGTCTGCGCTCACGACGAAGTGCAACCACGCCCAATTCGAGATATTGCCGTGGGCGGTCCTAAGAGCAGATATCTGGACGCAAGATTGCTCGGTGTTCGGCCGGTCGGTCGGTCCGGCAAATAGCAGCGGCTAGGATCCTCGCTTTTGTCCGTTCCCAATCAGGCGAATATCCCGCGGCGGCGCGCCCTCGTGGCCACCTCTAACGCGCACCGTCTTCCGCATAAAGGTCTTCCAACGCGGGCTGAAATTAGTTGTGAGATACAAGATGTTGCGATTTTGCCAGCCTTCTTATTAGAAAAACGATACGACTCGGTTATAATTGATGGAATTCCGATGTTGTGCTCCCTTGTGATTAGCCGACCTCAAAAAAAAGTTGGAGGAGGCGATACTCATATGGGGAGGACGAAAATGATTTTGAGGAATGCATCTGTTACTATGTTGGCGCTGGCTCTGTTTGTGCCAACTGCAGCTGAAGCTTATGAACTTCGCTACCCCGGTTGGGCACTAAAGCCGGGCATTACGCTGGGGTCAGGTTCAGCTGGCACCCCGCCTGCAGGCGTTTACATGTTCAATCAATGTTCGACCTACCAAGCGAAGTTGGTGGGACCGACCGCACCAAACGTTGGCGGAACTCCGACGGAGATTCACCAAGCGGCCGCAGCAACAGGTATTCTCTTCGTTCCTGGATGGCAGTTCTTGGGAGCAACTTACGACGCCGTAATCGTCCAGCCATTTATTGAGGCTTCCGCCACTGCCCCGGTCAACTCATCAGCTGCGGGAATGCACAACACATACATAGTGCCAGTCGAGTTGAGCTGGAAACTCGGGCAGAGCGGCTTCTTTGCAAAGGCAGGCTTTGGTATAACGGCTCCGACGGGTTCGATCTCGGGTCCCACCGGCTTGGCAAATTGGGGCAATCCCTGGTGGACATTCCACCCCTCGTTTGTGGTGTCGTATCTGAAGGATGGCTGGAATTTTACAGCGAACATGTTCGCAGAGCTCAACACTCGCAATACGATCACCGACTACAGGAGCGGAACTGTCTTTCACGCCGAATTCACAGCTGCCAAGACGATCGGCAAATGGACTTTCGGTGCTATCGGATACTACGCGGGACAGGTTGCCAGCGATCAATCGAGCGCATTTTACAACAACGTAATAAATAACGGTCATACGATATCTGGGCAGCTGGCGGTCGCGTTAGCTACGATTTTGGACCCGTAGCTCTGAATGTGTGGGGCCTCAAGGAACTTTCGACCCACGTCGTAGGCGCCACCCCGAACGTCGGAGTTGCGTCCAATGGGTATACTATTCTTACTTCGCTCAGCTACCGATTGTGGTCGCCCGATCCTCCGACTACCCCGAAAATTCCGTTGATCAATAAGTGAGTGTAGCAATTGTTGAGTGACGTCGCACGTCGCAATCGGCCGGTTTGCTAAACCACTGCATTGCGAAACGCGGATGAACTCCACGTACCCGACAGTGCCACACAACACCACGGGCACCGCGATAAACTCGCTGCTAGCGGATCGCCTTACGCGCTCGCGCGATGTCATCCCAAGGAAAATTGCGCCGAGGGGTAACTTGGGGAAGCTTTAAGCGTCTCAACCACTACATGGCCAATGCCAGCGGCGCGCCAGTCATGGCCGCCGCTGTTGGCGTTCGTGTCGCCCTCAATAGGCAGCTACGGGACGCACCACCACTACTTCAAATATGATTGGATGAAAGAAGCCTGGCGGCGTCAACGCCGCCGTATCCGTATCGTCCAACCCAAATATCCCACGGCCTATGATCGAGCCACATAGAGACGTCACGCTCACCGCGAGAGTCTCGAGAGCCTAAACTTCGTTAAATGTCTCGCTGACCCAGTCCGCTACCTAGTCACGCAGGATCGTGCCATTGTCGGCGCCGAAATGCTCCACCTCAAGATCGTCTTCGGTCGTGACAAACAATTCCCGCTTCGGGCTTCGGATTGCCTGATCGTACGTCTGTTGCGCGTATTCAAGGTACGCATACGACGAGGACCGTCTGATTGACGCATGCGCGCGGGCACAATGAGCTCTATGATCGGTGGGGTAAAGGTCAGGCGGCCTGCTGACCGGCGGGCTTATCGGCTTGGCGCAGGAGCTTCCATTCCCAGGGCAGCAGTTCGTGCAGCCGCGACGTGGGAAGATCGGCGATCCGGGCGAGGACGTCGGCGAGCCAGGCCTTGGGATCGACGTCGTTGAGGCGACAGGTCGTGATCATCGTCAGCATGATAGCGGCACGGTCGGCGCCACGCTGGCTACCAGCGAAGGTCCAGTTGCGCCTTCCCAAGGCAATGCCTCTCAATGCACGCTCAGCGCAATTGTTGGTCAAGCAGATCCTGCCATCGTCGAGGAAGCGGGCGAAGTCGTCCCAGCGCCTAAGCATGTAATTCATAGGCTTCAGAACCTCAGAGGAGCGCGAGAGGGTTTCGCGCTCGCGGAGCAGCCAGTCGTGCATGTCGTCGAGAAGCGGCTTGCTTCTCTCCCGGCGTACGGTACGCCGCTCGTCAGCATTTCGGCCGTTGATGGCGCGCTCGATCTCGAACAGGGCGTCAAGACGCCTGACCGCCTCCAGCGCGATCGGGGAGACAGGTTTGCCTTTCTGTCCGTCCCGGGCGGCTTTCTCGATGTCAGCCAGCTCGAAGAATCCCCGCCGCGCATGGGCCAGGCAAAATGCCGGCGTGATCGGCATCGCTTTCCCTTTTGGGTCGAACAACGGCTCGAAGCCGCTATAGCAATCCGCCTGCAGGATACCGGCGAAGGCGGCCAGATGCTTCTGGGGATGTTCGCCCCTTCGGTCGCCCGAGGCGTAATAGACCGCCGCCGGCGGCGCAGGTCCGGCGAACGGCCGATCATCCCGCACATACGTCCAGATCCGGCCGGTCGTGCACTTGCCCTTCGCCAGGATGCGGATGGTGGTGTCGTCGCCATGAAGGCGTTCGGCCGCGAGCACATGACGCTCGATCAGCTGGAACAGCGGCATGACGGCGAACGTTCCGTGGCCGACCTGGTCGGCCAGCGTCGACAGCGGCAGGTCGATCCGCTCGGCCTTGAAGCGCACGCTCTGGCGATTGAGCGGGATATGCATGCCGAACTTGTCGAACAGGATCGTCGCCAGCAATTGCGGACCGATGAAGCCGCGCGGCGTGGCATGGAACGGTGCCGGCGGCTGGCTGATCTTCTCGCAATCGCGGCAGGTGAACTTCTCGCGTACTGTCTCGATCACCGTAAGCGCGAAGCCGATACCCTTGCTTCAGAATTCGAATGAACGTGCGAAGAAGCCTCCGACTAGGACGGAGGTTTGGGATGGGATTGGACAGCAAAAAGGACGTCCATTTGGACGGCTCGTCGGTAGGGCCGGTGAGCCGGCTGGAGGTCCTTGAAGGACCGTCGGGACGCCGCGTGCGTTCGGAGGCTGAGAGAGCTCGGATCGTCGCCGAGAGTCTGCTACCCGGTGCCCAGGTGTCCGAGGTGGCGCGCAAGCACGGAGCGACGCGCTGGCAGATTTACGATTGGCGACGGCGCTTTCGACAGCGAGGCATGTTGCCGCCGTGCGAGGCGTCGCAGCCGACATTCGCGCCGCTGGTCGTGGAAGGTGCGTTAGAGGAGCGTCACGTTCCGGCGATCAAGCTTGAGATAGCGATCGGCGATGTCGTGGTGCGGACGGACACGGCCATAGATGGCGAGCAGCTGTCTCGGGTGATCCGCGCGGTACGAGCGTCACGATGATCGCGCCCGGTGCTGATCTGAAGATTTACATGGCGACGCGGCCGATTGACTTCCGCTGTGGCCATGATGGGCTTGCTGCGAAGGTGCAGGAGATGCTTCGTCTCGATCCGTTCAGCGGTGCAGCCTTCGTGTTCCGATCGAAACGAGCGGACCGGATCAAGATTTTGGTCTGGGATCGAACGGGCCTAGTGTTGGTGCACAAGCGCCTCGAAGGCTGCAAGTTCGTTTGGCCAACGATCGCAGACGGCGTGATGCGCATATCGCCGGCGATGTTCGCAGCCCTGTTCGAGGGGCTGGATTGGAGGTTGGTCCGCCCGCAAGAAGCGCGGCGTCCGCAGGCGGCGGGATAACTGCGGCAGAGTGACTCGGAAGGTATTTTGCACGTGACGCACGCGGCGGCGGTGTGCTCGAATTAGCACATGAGCATCGCGGCGCTGCGCGACGAAAATGAACGACTGAAGGCGCTTTTGGCGCAAACGCAGGCGGCCTTGAGCGAGCATCAGGGGGCGCTGGCGGCGTCGGAGGAAGCGCGGCGTCGGCTGGAGGTCATCCTCGGCGAATTGCGACGCGAGAAGTTCGGCGCGAAGTCCGAGAAGCTGCGGCCAGATCAGTATCACTTGCCGCTGGAAGACGTGGAGATCGCGCAAGGCATCCTGGACGCGGCGCAGGAGAGAGCCGAGGCTGTGATCCAGGGCCGATCGCGGAGTGTGCCGGATCAAGGTTCTCATCGCAATCGCGGCTGCTTGCCTGCCCATTTGCCTCGGGTGGAACGGATCATCGAGCCTGCGAGCACGCTCTGTCCGTGCGGTTGCGGCGCCATGACGAAGATCGGCGAGGACGTCAGCAAACGGCTCGACGTGATCCCGGCGCAATGGCGAGTGTTGGTCACGCGCCGCCCGAAATACATCTGTCGCCGCTGCTCGGGCCCTGTCGTGCAGGCGCATGCACCGGAGCACGTCGTGCCTGGTGGACTGCCGACCGAAGCGGCGATTGCGCACGTGATCGTCTCCAAGTTCGGCGACCATGCGCCGTTTTACCGTCAGGCCGAGATCTATGCGCGCCAGGGGATCCGACTTGATCGGGCGACACTGGGCAACTGGTCCGGCCGCGCCTGCTTCCATCTCCAACCCGTAGCGGACCACATGCGTCGCCATCTGGAGAGGGCAGATCGTCTGTTCATGGACGAAACCACGGCACCGGTGCTCGATCCCGGGCGTGGCCAAACGAAGAAAGGCTACTTCTGGGCGGTCGTCTCCGACGACCGCGGCCACAGCGGCCCAAGTCCCCCGATCGTGCTGTTCCGATATGCCCCCGGTCGCATCGGCGCCTTCGCGGAGCAGTTCCTGCATGGCTTTAACGGACGCTTCCTGCAATGCGATGCCTATGACGGTTATGACCGGCTGACCGAAGTTGCTCGACCGCAGGGGCCGTGGACGCTTGTGCATTGCTGGAGCCATTTGCGCCGACGCTTCGTCAAATTGGCCCGCAACAGCAAATCGCCGATCGCCGAGGCCGCCGTTCGACACATCGCACAGCTTTACGCCATCGAAGCCATGGTACGCGGTTCATCGTCGGACATCCGGCTGGCCGCGCGCAAGGAGCACTCGCTGCCTATCGTCGCCGCGTTAAAGCCGTGGTTCGAGAAACAGCTGTCGATGATCTCCAGTGGTTCGACGCTCGCCGAGGACATCCGCTACGCGCTCAATCACTGGCAAGGGCTGACCCGCTTCCTCGAAGACGGGCGCCTCGAGCTCGACACGAACCCGGTCGAGAACGGCATCCGGCCAGTCTGCCTGACCAGAAAAAATGCGCTCTTCGCCGGTCATGAAGTCGGCGCGGAAAACTGGGCCTTGCTCGCGTCGATCGTCGCCACCTGCAAGCTCAACGACGTCAACCCGGCCGCCTACATCGCCGAAACACTCGAGGCGATCATCGACGGCCATCCCGATAGCAGGATCGAAGACCTCATGCCGTGGCGATTCCGCAAAACGTCAAGCCAGCATCAATAGGGTTGCGGCTAAGCGCTTACCGATCACCTTGAAGCGACGCGGGATCTCCTCCAGCGTCTTGGTCACATCCTCCCCGATCTTCGCCAGCCGCGATCCACCGCAGCAGGCGCAGCTTGTTGGAGCCTCGATGACGACGCGCTCGTGTTCGATGTCGTCCGGCCATGGCTGGCGAACCGACCGCTTGCGCATGAAGGGGCGGACGTTCTGCGTCTTCGCCGCTGCGGCCTGCGCGGCAAGCTCATCCTCGCTCGCCGTCGTGACGAGTTCCTCGAGCTCCAACTCCAGCTGCTCGATCAGCCGCGCCGTGCGCTCGGATCGCTGCCCGTGCAGTTCGCGCTTGAGCTTCTCGATCCGCAGCTTGAGATGCGCGATCAGCGCCGCGTTATCCGACAGCTCCGCCTGCGCGCTGGCAGCTATCGCCTCGGCTCGTCACGCTCGGCTTGCAGCGCTGCCAAGGCACTGACAAGGTCCGACGGGAGGTCGTCCGGCTTCGATATCATGAAGCCATTGAATCAGATCGAGCAGCAGATTCAAACCCAAAACGGTTATCCGACCCGCGTCGGACGCTGGGTTTCTTGCGGATTGCGCCAATCGATCCCGGACAGCAGATAGCTCAACTGCGCCGGCGAGATCGTTACCGATTCACCGGCAACCGATGGCCAGATGAACTTTCCTCTCTCGAGTTTTTTTGTGAACAAGCAGGCTCCCTGGCCATCGTGCCAGATCGCCTTGACGAGATCGCTGCGGCGACCGCGGAAAACGAACAGATGACCGCTGAGCGGGTCCTTGTGTAGCACCTCCTGCACTTGGAGGGCCAGCGACGGAAAGCCTCTGCGCATATCCGTGTAGCCTGTCGCGAGCCACACTCGCACATTCCCCGGTATAGAAATCATCGGCGTCCAAGCACATCGAGGACCCGCGCCAGCGCCTCCGGATCGACGTGCGCATCCACCCGGATGCACCGTCGGTTGCCGTGATCGATCTCTATCAATCCAGTACGCGCGGCTGCCACCGAGCGAACTCGGCCATCGACCGTAGGCAAGAGCTTCGGAGGTTCCTCAGCCGAGGGCGCTACGGCGGCGATCTGCACCGGCGTAAAAGATGGTACAACTTGTTCCGATGTCCGTGCTTGTCGACGCCAGGTAAACACCAGGCTGGCCGCTACTCCGTTGCGACGCGCAACCTCAGTTACCTTCGCGCCCGGTGTCAGCGTCTCCTCGACAATCCTTGCCTTGTCGTCCTGCGACCAGCGCCGCCGCCGCTCCAGCCCGCCCAAAACCTCGATCCGCATCGCCTGATGACCTTAAAGCTAGACTTAAGGTCACACGCTTCGCGAATTACCACCCGTCACGCAAGACGGCCCTCGTCGGAGGCGTACTATTCAAGCGGAATTTGACGATCACCTCCGGGATGGGTCACAAGGATGGGAACGCGAGTCTTCTCGACCACGCCGGTCAGATCCATGCTAGGTGCCCAAGCCATAAATGCGTCGAGCGACCGTCGCGAAGCTCGACCGCCAGCCGCTGGGTGTGCTCGATCGCAGCGAACATACTCGCAACTTCCGCGAAAAGCGTCTGCGCCTCGGTCGTCGGCTTCAGCCGTTTCTTCTGGCGCTCGAATAGTCTGAATCCGAGACGTTCCTTCGCCTGTTGCAACATGCGACTGACGGCCGGCTGGAAAATATTTAGAGCGGTGGCCGCGTTCTTCACCGAGCCCGATTGCATCACGCGCAACCGCAAGATGCCTTGCGAGCCGACCGTCAGCCATTTTTTGCAGTGCCGCCGCCCGATAGGATGCCGCTCCGCGGGAACAGCGCCGCCGATTAAGTTCGGCGTAACAATTCGCTAGAGGCGCAATTTCGAGATGAAGCGCCCGTCCGGAGCGGTCAACAGCGCTCGGGATCTGCGATCGGCCTAGCGTTCTGGATACATCGCACACGTCTAAACACTCAAACTTCCGCATATGGCGCGTCCGTCGCGTTCACCCGGCGTCGCTTTATCCGTGTTGCGCGGCTAGGCCTGCTGCTAAGTTGCGCCTCCTAGCCCGCATTATGCTCGGTACTCGTCGATTGCGCCTTTGTCGGTCTCGACAAGGACGGTTCCTTCGTTGGTGCCATCAAGCAGAGACAGAAAAGCGATGGGCAGCAGTTCAAAGCCTGTGTGCGTGTGCTCCCGATGGACCAGCTTGCCGTTCTGTGTCCAGCCCCTGAGATCTTCGATCGCCTCCGCGAACAAGTGCTGAAACTGGGAGCAGAGAAATCCCTGCATTCTGATGCTCCGGTAGATCAACCGCATCATATTGCGCGGTCCTTCAGGTTGTTTCCCGGTATCGTAGGTCGAGATCTGTCCGCACAACACGATGCGACCGAAATGCGCCATATTGTTCACCGCCGCCTGCAGAATCTCGCCGCCAACATTGTCGTAGTAGATATCAATACCTCCCGGGGCGAGGATCTCCAGTCGCCGTGCAACGGACTCCGTCTTGTAGTCAATGGTGGCATCGACCCGGCATTCACGGTGCAACCAGTCGCACTTGGCAACGCCACCAGCGATGCCAATGACCCTCATTCCCTTGATCTTTCCAATCTGAGCGACAATGGAGCCGGTAGAGCCTGCGGCCGCGGACACAACAAGAGTTTCGCCCGGCTTTGGCTCACCGACCCGAAGCAATCCGAAGTAAGCAGTCAATGGATTGAGCCCATAGCGCCCCAGCGCATCCAGATAGGTCGTCCCAATGGGGATCTTGGTCGCGCTGCCGAGTTCGGCTGCTGTGAGTACCGCATAGTCCTGCCAACTGGAAAGAACCTGCAGGCGATCGCCCACTCGGAAGTCGGAATTCGCAGACTCCAGGACGAGCCCGGCCGTCGGCCCAATCACTGGCTCACCCACGGGCATCGAAGGATAGCCACCGTTTCCGCCCTCCTCCATCCAGTTGCGCATCGTCGGGGCACACCTGAAGGCAACGTTCCGGATCCGCACCTGTCCATCTCTCAAAGGCAGGTCTGGGATCGAACTCTCCCGATATCCAAAATTGTCGAGAGTTAGCCGATCATGTGGCGGCCCAGTCAGGATCCATTGCCGGTTTATCGCTTCTGTTGACATCGCCGTTCGCCAAATTACCGCCCGATTTCAGTACGCCCAACCGACATCCGCAAATTCAGCAAGCTCACCGTCCGAAATTGCCCTCGGCAACTCTCACATTTTCAGCAAAGCGCTGACGCAGTTCCCGCTTTAGCAATTTTCCGCTCGGATTCTTCGGTAGGCTATCGATGAAGATCACGCGCTTGGGTACCTTGAAAGGCGCCATCGTGTTTGCGCAATGGTCTATCACGTTATCTTCGGTCAGGTTCTCCCCAGACCTGACAACGACGATCGCAGTCACCGCCTCGATCCAACGAGCGTCTGGCAATCCGATAACCGCCACTTCAGATACCGACGACAGCCCATAGATGGCTTCTTCCACCTCGCGGCTAGCGACGTTCTCGCCTCCGGTCTTGATCATGTCCTTAACGCGATCAACCACCGTGATGTAACCGTCGGAGTCGACGGTCGCGAGATCGCCGCTGTGAAACCATCCATCGCGGAAGGCGGCGGCAGTCTTATCCGGATCACTATAATAGCCAGATAGGAGCTGAGGTGAGCGGTGCACAATCTCGCCGATTTCACCTACGCTGACGTCCTCCATCGCACTGTCGACAACGCGCGTCTCAACATTGATCGCCGGTGTTCCGGCTGCACCGGCTTTTCGTATTTGGTCTTCCGGCGTCAGAACGGTTGCGAGCGGAGCAATCTCTGTCTGTCCATAAAAATTCCAGAACTTCACCCGTGGTAGCCGTCGCTGCAGTTCAAGCAGGATCTCCACCGGCATGATCGACGCTCCATAGTAACCCTTCTGGAGTGTCGAGAGATTGGTCTGATCGAAATGCGCAGACCGGAGCATTGCGATCCAGACAGTCGGTGGCGCGAAAAACGATGTGATCTCGTGCGTCTCGATCAATGACAAGATGTTGTCAGCGGTCGGCTTGGCCGTGATAAGGCTGCTCGCCCCGAGGTAGATTGCAGGACCGAGAAAGACATCAAGCTGTGCACAATGGTACAGCGGCAGCGCATGTAACACTCTGTCCTCTGTCGCCATGCTGCCCTCAAGGACGCAGCTGACATACTGCCACATGACTGCGTGATGCGTTAACACCGCACCTTTTGGTAATGACTCCGTGCCGCTGGTGTAGATGATTTGGGCTGGATCCTCGCCGTCGACGAAATCGTCGAGCTGTGATCCGTCAGAGTGCAGAAGATCGTCGAACGTAATCATTCCGGGAGGCGGTAGTGCCGGCTCTTCGCCCGGCATCCAGATCAAGGCTTCAACCGCACAACCTTTTGCGACGGCCTCCCGGGCGGACTCTACAAAATCCGCGCCCGTTGCCAGAATCCTGGCGCCGGAATTGACCAGAATAAAATTGATTTCGTCCGATTTCAGCATGAAGTTGATTGGAACCAAGATCGCGCCGATGCGCGCGACGGCAAAACGCATGGCAGCAAAAGCGTGCGAATTGCGTGACAGGATCGCGACGCGATCGCCTCTACTTACCCCGGCTCGACGCAGTCCGCGCCGATTGCAAATCACATCCAACTCCACGAATGTCCAGACCTCCCTGCCACAAATCACGGCCGACTTGTTCGGAGTGCGACTGGCCGATCGGCGCAGCAGGTCGCCTATTGAATGCTCTCGGGCCTTCCGGATTGTTGCTCGAAACTCCTGGCTCACCTCGTGATCTCCATACTCACTCGATAAGGTGACATTAGCCGCCGACGTCCGTGCTGAGCAGGTCACCGAACAGCTCCCATGTCTCGCCCTTGAAGCGCATTAAGCGCATCCGCGATAGCGGAGCGAAGTTGGACGGACTGGTGTTCATTTTGATACCTGGCAACAGGCCGGCAAGCTCAAAATCCCGAATGTTGGCGGCCTGCTTCATTACGTTATCGCGTGTGAGGTCGTCTCCGCACTGCCTCAAGACGCGCTCCAGGGCTTGCGCCGCGGCATAAGCGTTGACCACCGCGAAATCGGTTCGATTAGCTTCCGGATAGTACTTATTTAGAAACTCGTTCCAGGCCTTCATCGCCGCGTCTGTTTTCCATTGCGGGTCGGTGGGATCTTTGAGGTAAGCGGAGGAAACGATGGCCTGCGAATTCTCGAAGCCGGCGGGCTTGATGACACTGCGTATCGACACCGAGATGCTGCTGAGCAGGTGCATCGGCTTCCAGCCGCTCTCACCCATCTTCTTGATGGCTTGCGCAGCGAATTTCGGCGTGGTGAAGTCGAGAAATACGTCCGCTCCGGACGATTTCAGCTTGACGATCTGCGAGTCGATGGTCGGTTGGGTGACCTCGTAGTTTTCCTCCGCGACTATCATCGATAAGGCCTTGCTACCAAGGCCATCTTTCAGACCCTTGACGTAGTCTTTTCCAAAATCGTCATTTTGATAAAGGATTGCGATCCTGGCATCGGGCTTCTCGCGCAGAATATACTGCGCGTAGATTTGCGCCTCACCTCGAAAGCTGGGTGAAAAGCCCATCGTCCAGGGAAAGTCCTTCGGATTATTCCACTTGGACGCACCGCTGGAGACGAACAATTGCGGCACCTTCTTGGCGTTCAAGTATTTCTGGATGGCAGAGTTCTGCGGCGTTCCCTGCGGGTTGAAGATCAGGAGAACCTCATCTCCCTCCACGAGCTTTCGTGCCTGCTCAACGGTCTTTGGCGGGCTATAGGCGTCGTCATAGGAGATGAAGTTGACTTTACGACCATTGATACCCCCCTCTGCGTTGATCTTCTCGAAATATGCCGCTTCGGTCTTGGCAATCACAGCAAATGCAGACGCGGCCCCCGAGTAAGGCGCGATGTTGCCTATCTTGATCTCCGTGTCGGTTGCGCCTGGGTCGTATTTTTTCTGGGCGACGGCTTCTATTGAATTAGTGCCAATGAGTAGCGCGATTGCGGCAGCAAGTGCCGCCCGTCTCCATTGTGCTGCCGACATGAACTTTCCCTCCTTTGGATTGGGTCGCCGCTTCTCTTCGGAAGCTTGCGAGACGCAGCTGGATGGAGTTCTCCATCCAGCCCTTAGAGAGCACTACGCCCACCGGCGCCGCCGAGGCCGATCGGTCACAGCCCTGAATCTTACGACATCAGCGACAGTTGATTTCTGTCGTCTCACCGTCAGCGACGGCCAACATTGCAGGGGTTGGATTCAGTGGCTTGAACGTATCGACGCTGACGCCGGTGAGCATCGTCTGCATGCCTTTGACACGCGTTCTATTGAACTCTCGCCTAAAGGCGTCGGGAGGACCATGATGGATCCCTTGCGGTGAAAAGATGAAACTAGCCCCTTCCCGCCCCGTGTCGCTATGAACGAAAATCGCCTCATCGCAATCAATGTTGCGATGTGACGAAGGCAACTCCTCCGCGTCCAGATCGTTTACCGAAGGCCGCGGCAAAAATGTTACGACGACGAAGCCTGGCGCCTGAAACGTTGCCCATGAGGTCGGCGCGATATGAATTCGCTCCGAGCTCAGCGTATGGATATCGCGCATGTTGATCTTGAAGGGGAACAGATCACCCTTCCAGCCGACCACGTCGAAAGGCGACTTCTCAAAGAAGACCGAGGTGAGCTCGCCCTGGGAGCGGATACACAGCTCCCACTCGTCCTGCTCCGGCCAAGCGTACTCTTCCGCGGACGGAACTGTGATAAGCTGCGGATCGAACGGAAAATGTCGCCCCTGCTGAGGATGTGCCGCGAAATCGATTGGTTGTACTGACTCGATGACGAAGGCATATGTCAGGCCATCGTTCGGCATTTGGCGGAAGGTCGTGCCCCGCGGCAGATAGATATAGTCGCCGGGTTCGTAAGGGATCGGACCATATTCAGTCGCCATCACCCCCGTCCCCTCATGAATGAAGTACAGGAGGTCCCCGTCGGCGTCACGATAGGCGTACGGCATCGCCGACCGCCGATTGCTGACGCTGAGGGTGACGTCGGAGTTGGTGAGGAATGGTAAGGGTAGCCCCCGACCGTCGTTGCCTTCGCCGGCCATGAGCTTGCGGGTGGAGAACATACGCGGCTTCAGCTTGCCGACGATGCGCAAGACGTCTCCGGGCGGCCGCGAGTGATAGAGCGTCGCGGTCGGACCTGCAAATCCCTGACGTCCGAAAAGCTCCTCGCGGAGCTCGCCAAGCCCCACTCGAGCCTGACGAACATACCGGCCCCGGGCCAAGTGGATCCATGACGGCTTCATCGTCCTCTCCTACATTAATGTCATTTTGGCACTAGCGCCATATTTTTACATTCCTCGCAAGCCTTCCGATTGTTTGCCACTCGTGTATCCGGTAGGTTCGGTCCGGCAGGAAGGGATTGAGCGTCGAATGGAGATCATCAAGGCGACACCGGCGCAGCGGAGGCGCGAAGCACAACGTGACCGAATCATCGCCGAGGCTGTGCGGCTGTTTCAAGAGAACGGTGGCGAGCGGGGCGGCGGTTTCGAAGCGACAACCATCGAAAGCATTGCCGAGCGCGCCGACATCTCGGTCCGTTCATTCTTCCGTTACTTTGATAGCAAAGCGGACGTGATCTATCTCGACTTCACCAGGTCTCTGGAAGACCTGCATCGCGCGGTGCTCGCGCGGTTGGAAATCGATCTTCCACTACACGCCGTGCTGAATGGCGCCCTCGATACCTTCAACGCATTCACCAATAATCCGGTCAACAGGGCTCGTCTGGCCCTGGCCCTAACCTCAAGCAATTGGGCGGACCGCCGGGCCGTTTGGATGATGCAACGACGGAAAATTGCAACTGATATTCTTATGTCGTTCTGTGATAAGACCGCAGCCAATTATCAGCGCGCCCAAATGGGGGCGAGCCTTGCACTCTCTCCAACCGATGTAGCTGCCAGCACTTGGGCACGTTACCCCAAATCCGATCTGCAGGATCTCGCACGGGCCGAGACGGTCCGAGTTCTCAAGCTTCTGAACATCTACGAGCTGGAACAGCCATCTCGCGAGAGGTCCGGCAAGCCGCGCCCCCAAACGCCGCGGCGAGCTCAGGGGACTTCCTGACAGACCGCCCTCCGGCACGGCGGTGCCCGTCGACGACATCGGACGCCATACAAGTGAGCGCGTAGAGGTTAGCCCCGCCGATCAGGAGACCCGGGACGCCTCCGGCTCCGGCTCCGACACGGCACGTCCTATCAACTGACTCATCGAACAAGCACTTTACCCGTCTCGGTATCGGTTTGCGAAAGGAGGGCAATCCGACAGCATCCGCCGAGCGGCGAGGCGTCAAACGCTCAGAATTGACACCCGCACCATAATGGCAGTAATGTTATTGTGGCAGTCATGCCAATATTGCAAAATCGACACTCGATGCGGAGCGGCGGAGAACGGTTGGCCGAGCTCAGAGTGGAAGCGAGGAAATATGAGCTTTTCTCATGACGATCCCCGCCCCGAGCACCCGAGCTCCGCCTATTGCATCGGTCCCGGCATCTCCCTGCCGGATGGGGAGATCCGCATGCGGAGCGGCGCCGTATCCCTTGCGAAAGCGACGGCACAATCCACTGGCGGCGTAATGAGCGTATTCGAAATTACGGTCGCCGGCGGCCGACCGCTGCACCTGCACGAGAACGAGGATGAATGCATCTACGTTCTTTCCGGCAAATTGGGCGTCCGTGTTGGCAAGGAGACATACGAGGCTGCAGCGGGAAGCTTCCTTTTCTTGCCGAGGCGCGTCCCGCACCGATTTTGGTCGAATGAACCGGGGACTAGGCTGCTCCTTCTCACGGTGCCTGGTGGCGTCGAGGAATTTGAACGGGAGCACGTCGCTGCGAAAACGGAGGACGAGCGTCAGCTCGTTTATGCGAAGTATGGAATTCGCTTTGTGTCCGAGGACGAAGGCGATCCGCCGATTAGTTCGAACGCCGACTCGTCTCGCTAGTTGCGCGATCGATGGGGATCTCCGACTGAGGTCGAGAACGAGGGGGAACGATGGAACACAAGAAGAAGGTGCCAAACAGCATCGGCATTTTCGGCGCGAGTGGCCACATTGGCGGCCCTATGGTGCGTTGGTTGCGCTACAACGCCCCGGATGTCAGATTGCGACTAATCAGCAGCGGTGAAGACAAGTTGGCGCAGTTGCGGGCGAGCTATCCGGACTGCGAAATCGCCATCGGCAACTATTATGACTTGCCGTCCCTTACCGCGGCTGTAAGCGGCATGGAAGGGCTCTTCGTCATCGCGCCCAACGGCACGCGCGAAGAGCATGCTATGACGAATCTTATTTCTGCTGTTCGCAATTCCGACAGCTTAATTCACATGATTCGCGCGGTCGGTGTTTTTCCTTCCGTCAATCCCCGGCGAATGCCCGAGGCGCTAACGAACATCGGATGGGGGATCGCGACCCAGCACCCGATCGCGCGTCGGCTTCTAGATGAATCCGATCTCCCAGTCACCTATTTCAATATCGGCGCGAGCTTCATGGACAATTTCCTGAACCCTCGCTTTCAGATGTTGTCACCCGGCAAGGTGACATGGCCGAACCGTCGAGTACCGTTCATCGACCCGCGCGAAATCGGAGAAGCGGGCGCGCGGATATTGCTCAGTGACAACGCACGGCATCTCTATCAATTTCACACTCTCAACAATGGATACGACAACCTTTATGTGGGCGATGTCGTCCGGATGATGGGTGAAGTGCTCCAGACGGATATTGCCTACGACTCCACCAAGGAAGGGCTGATCGCCCTTTTCGAATCGGCAGCAACGCGCGACCGGGTACGGTCGGATTTGGCGGAGTATCTGTGGCAGTTCTTTCGCTATGAAGATGCGAATGACGTGGCGTGGACATTGAACGATTTTCTGGAGCGAACGCTTGGCCGCAAGCCGACTACGGTCCGCGCCTGGCTTCAGGAGCATCAACAGCAGCTACGGGAGAGGCTGAAAGATCGTCGCAGTCGGAGCCCGACAGCCGATTTCGTGAGGTGAACGCGCGAGCGACCGCAAGCGCCAACGAAGGTAACGACATGCGTAAAGTCACAACTGATGTGCTCGTGATCGGGGCCGGGCCGGCTGGTCTGGTAGCCACCTCGATCTTAGCCATGCACGGCATCTCTACCCTGACGATAGCTCGGCACAGAGGCACAGCGCATGTGCC
The DNA here is from genome assembly GCF_040547725.1 of Bradyrhizobium sp. LA2.1. NCBI lineage: Bacteria > Pseudomonadati > Pseudomonadota > Alphaproteobacteria > Hyphomicrobiales > Nitrobacteraceae > Bradyrhizobium > Bradyrhizobium sp. LA2.1. The sequence goes on along the minus strand of NZ_JBEPQI010000032.1, from coordinate 22,642 downwards.
GCGGGCGCACATCACCAATCAGCGCACGATGGAGTTGTTTAGAGATCTCGGCATTGAGGATCGCGTTCGCGACGTCGGATATCCGCTGTCAATGCTATGCAACAATCTCGTGGTGACATCATTGTCTGGGCTCGAGATCGCTCGCTTCAAGAGCTACGGTTCGGCACCCGAGCGGCTATCCGACTACGCGGCAGCAAGTCCTTGCACGGCCGTAAATGCACCCCAGCATGTGCTTGATCCCGTCCTTCTCGCAAGTACGCTCGAAAGAGGCGCCGATATCCGCTTCATGAACGAACTAGTGCATATCGAGCAAACACCTGACGAAGTGTGAGCCGTGGTGCGCGAACGCGAGAGCGGGACGGAGTACGTGGTGCACGCACGATACGCGATTGGTGCTGACGGCGCACGCTCGCGGGTCGCGGAGCAACTGGGGCTGGGGCTTGAAGGTGAAGCAGGCCTTAGGGGGATGGCCAATAGTTGGCTTGAGGTCGACCTAACGAAGTACACAGCTCACCGGCCGGCGGTGATCTATTTGGTTGCGCAACCTGACCGCGACCAATGGTTTGGAACAGCGAGTTGGGTTAACGTCCGGCCGTGGAATGAGTGGAGCCTGTTGCATCCCTGGAATCTTGATGAAGGACAACCGTCGGAGGAGGCCGTACTCGCCAGAGCGCGGCTGACGCTCGGTGATCCCGATCTCCAAATAAAGGTCAAGGCAATCAGTACCTGGCAGGTCAACAATGTCGTGGCCACAGAGTACCAAAAAGGCCGGGTCTTTTTGGCAGGCGATGCCGCGCACCGCCACCCGCCCACGGGGGGCCTCGGCACCAACACGTCGGTGCAAGACTCGTACAACCTTGCCTAGAAGCTTGCTTTTGTCGTGGCCGGAAGGGCGGGTCCTGGTCTGCTTGGTAGCTATGGCGCGGAACGCCGGCCTGTAGGACAACACGTCGTCGAGCGTGCGATCAAGAGTTGGCACAACATGGCCGTACTGAACAAGGCACTCGGTTTCGAGCCGGATCAGTCGACCGAGGACGGCTGGGCAGCTCTTCGGGAACTGTATGCCGATTCACCGCAGGCATCGCGGCGGCGCAAGCGGTTCGCTGAGGCTCTTAAGCTGCAGAACTATCGGGCGAACGCACTCGGAGTAGAGCTCGGCCAGCGGTATACCTCGTCCGCCGTCGTTGACGACGGCACCCCTTTCCCGGAGGTGCAAGGCGACGTGGACCTCTACCATCAGCGAACGACGCACCCGGGGGCATATCTTCCCCATGCATGGGTGGAGCACGAGTGCCGACAGATATCCACACTCGACCTCGCCGGACACGGCCGCTTTTGCCTCATCGTGGGTATCGGTGGCAGCTCCTGGGCACAAGCCGCAGTCAAAGCCAGTGATGAACTCTGCATTGATCTGCCCGTTTTCGCCATTGGACTCCGTTGTCCCTATGACGACGTCCTCGGGGAGTGGACTGCGATCCGGGAGGTGAGCGATTGGGGTGCAATCCTAGTGCGGCCTGATCGACACATCGCTTGGCGATCCATGGACATGGTCGAGTCACCGGCGGACGTCCTTACGTCTGCCTTGGGTCAAGTCCTGTCAGTCAACTCTTCAGGCATAGGTGTTCGAAACCATCCGGGTTAAGAAATGCCCGCTCGTAGTTCGACCGCAACAACCCAGGACTCCATCATCCGCTCTTTTGTCACGCGCTCCCTCTCAATGAGTTTTTCAGAAAGAGATTCGTGTCAGGAGCACGGTCAGCTTAAATATGGCGGCATGTTGAGACAGAGCCCGCCATCTCGCTGAGTGGCAGAGAAGCATCATAAGTGCTGCAGCACAGACCGAATGCGACTAATCGCTGCTTTGACACGTTGCGAAGAGAGCTTCTCGGCCTTGTAGATTTAATGAAAGGTGAGCTTGGCGTGAGGGGCACAAGACGCAAAATGGCCTCCTTCAGAACACGGCGCACGGGGCGACGTAAGATCAGCCAATCAACCCACCAAGGCGAGCCCAAGGTCGTTATTGCGACCACCCCTCGCAGCTGCTTAAGTCTTGGTTGTATGGCACCAAGATCGGCTGCGTGATCATATGCAACGCCGGGCGCCCACGCCCTGTCGAACCATCCCTTTAACATTGTCGGTGGTCCGAATCACCACGTGGGAAAGATCTGCACAATGGCTTCGGCCCATAGCAAGTCGTCGACCTCCTTAGCCACCTCGGCAACCGAAAAACTGGAATAATAGCTCGCACGTTCTGTCGCCGTGAAAGCCGGCGTGAAGCCGGATTAATAGAGGTCAACCCGCCTGCACTCGTGCTTTGCTTCCATCTGCGTGTCGATAGATGTGCGCGCGAATGCGCGGCAAAGGCTCGCATAGTGGATGGGCCGTGACTATATCTGTTTCGTGTCCTGAGGCTAGACTCGGACACTACGTTCCGACGACTGCTGCCGCTGCGAAAACGGCTCGGGGAAGATAGACGCAGACACGACCGAGAGGCTAGTGCTCATCTCCCCGCAATGGCACAGCCGCTGGACAGTGCAGCGCCCCCCCTTGCGCTACCGATCACGACGCTGCGAAGCAGGTCGATCACCCAAAACCTCTTGTTACGCGCCTCAACTTCCAGTCTCGTAACCTGCCCCGGCCAGTCACTGTGTTGCACGGGGCTGAGGCCCTGCACCAGCAGAGGTCGGTCAGCGGAGCAAAATGCGCGCCTCAACCCGAATTGTCGGTTCGCGCGGAAGCAGCGGAAGCGAAGCGTTAACGTCACGCCAACGGCTATGATACCCGCGGATAGCTATCACGGTGTTCGCATTTCTGCTCGACCTCGCGCCTTGGCTGCATGACGACGGCCTTTGGTCACTGGAGCGGCGCTTGACAGCCAATTTACGAAACGTTACGTTTTGTAAATAATCAACAAAAACAAAGCCGTTGGGGATAGCGCAAGGAGACCAGGATGGACACCGGAACGATTTTCAAGGGCGAGTTTTGGCGCGGCCGAAACGTAATCCTGGGCTGCCTGCTCGGGATGATGATGAGCTATAACTCCATTTTCTTTTATAGCTCCGGTCTGTTTCTAAAGCCGCTCGCCGCAGAGTTCGGTTGGGGGCGTGGGGCAGCTTCGCTCGGCATTCTCGTGCCGCTCATAACCGCCGGCATCCTCAGTCCGTTTACAGGCCGATTGATCGACAGATACGGGGCCTTCCGAATGGCGCTTTTGTCCGCGGTGGGATTATCACTATCGTTTCTATTGCTAGGTATCGCAACTGTGGGACTATTGAGCTTCCTCGCTCTCACCTTTCTTCTTGCTCTCCTAAGCAACGCGACATCGCCTCTCTCGTATGGACGCTTCGTCTTAGCCAATTTTCCAAGGCACTTGGGACTCGCGTATGGCATCGTTTACATCGGACCAGGTCTCGGAGCGTTGGTGTTTCCGCCCCTAGTCACAAAATTGATGAGCATCTACGCATGGCGAGGTGCTTATGTCGGACTTGCGATCGTCGTTCTTGTTTCCGTCCCAATTATAGCTTTGCTACTTAAGAATCAGTCCGCACGCAATGTAACCGACGCTGGAACTGCGAATAGGCAATGGAACTGGAGCTTGTACACTGATCGGCAGTTCGTGCTTCTGGCAGCGATCTTTCTATTTGCCTCAACGGGGATATTCGGAACCGTTGTTCACCTCGTTCCCATGTTAACTGATATTGGTCTTTCGCCTGCAAAAGCAGCTGAATTCGCAGCACTGATGGGCTTCGCGGTCATTGCCGGGCGGCTGATTACAGGGTTTCTCCTCGACCGCATTGAGGCGAACCTGCTTGCGGCAACCATCTTTGCGCTGTCTGCCGGCGGCATAATGTTGCTGGCAACAGGCAACATAGCAGCGATTCTTCCAGGCATTTTGGTTGTCGGCTTCTCCATTGGATCAGAGATCGACCTTGCTTTCTTCATTATTGGTCGACGTTTTCCGTCGATACATTTCAGCACGTTTTTTGGCGGTATCCTTTTCGCCGTTTCAATCGGTGGCAGCTTGGGGCCGACGGTTGCTGGGATTCTCTACGACGCGGCCGGCAACTATCTTCCCTGGTTTGTCATAGCGACGACCAGCATGGTCGGTTCATCCATCCTCTGTCTCGTTGGTCGTCGGTCATCGCTTCGATACGGCGTCACCGATCGGGTAGGCCAACAAGCCATGCCGTGACCTATACCACGTCTGCCGTCTGCGATAATTGTCCAGAAAAGGTGTAGCTGCGAACTGCCAAGAGATTGTCCATTCGGACCTGACCACGAACTTCGAAGTCGCCGACACTAGGTTCGGGGCTAGCCGAATGGGCGTCCAAGAGCAGCTCCGCTGCCCCGAAAGGTCGAAAAGCCAGGGTACTGAGGAAGGAGAGTTGAGCAAGGCGGATACCGCGCGCCGAACTTGCGGTCATTCTGAAGACGGCCGCGAAGCTGAGCCGTCGTTTCCGTTCCAAAGATCGCGAAGCTTGCAGAATCGCTCGTCTCGGCTCATTCAATCCCAAGTTAAATCGCGATGGCTCCGTACGCTGGAAACGGTATTGCTGCGCCTCGCTTGATCGAAACCACCATCTTTCACTTGCCTCACATCATGGACAGCGAGTGGAAGTTCCGCACGTCAGGTTCAGCAAGGCTGATCATGTGGCCGCCGCCACTTGCCTCGCCCAGAAGCGCGGCGGGTGGTTGTGAACGCCTCCCCAGCTAAAGAAATGGCGAGAGCGACAAATATGTGATCGCTCTCGCCTAGTTGCTCGGGAGAAATGACCTTACGGCGACGTCAGGCACGAAGGCGCTGCCGCGGTCGAGGGTTGACGCTTCGGCTCACTACGCAGGCGCGCGTGGAACAGAGGCGGCGGCGTAGCTCGCCCCCGGAGGCAGCCGAACTTGCGGATCTACAAAAATATCTGGTTGCAGTGCGCTGGCGGGATCGTTCCGGTAGCCGTCAAAGTTGGTGATTCCCTCCTCGGCTAGAACGTCGTCGTCCAGTACGAAATTTCCGGTGTAATTGCGCGAAGAGCGGCACAGAATGGCATAGGCCGCATCAGCCATAATCTCCGGAGTGCGCGAACGCCGCAACATCCCGTCATCGTCCAGCGCGAACTCAACTGCCGCCGTCGCGACGGTGGTGCGTGGCCAAAGCGCATTACAAGCAATGCCAGCCTCGCGCAGCTCGCTGGCCAGTCCGAGCATGACCATGGACATGCCGTACTTTGACAACGTGTAGGGAAGATGCTGAGCAAACCAGTCGGCTCGCATCACCAACGGTGGCGATAGCGCCAAGATATGCGGGTTGCTGCTACGACGCAAATGAGGGATACAGGCACGGGAGGTGAGGAACGTCCCGCGCATGTTGATCTGCTGAATTAAATCGAAGCGCTTGAGTTCGATGTCCTCGGTCTTTGCCAAGTTAATAGCTGAGGCGTTGTTGATGCAGGCGTCGATGCCGCCAAAATGCTCCGCTGCCTTTGCTACAGCGGCATTGACCTGTGCTTCCTCACGTACGTCGACGATGAGCGGAAGCGCTCGTCCGCCGACATCCTCGATCGCCTCAGCGGCACTATAGATCGTGCCGGGCAGCTTGGGGTGCGGTTGGGCAGTCTTGGCTGCGATCGCTATGTTCGCGCCGTCACGCGCGGCGCGTAGCGCAATGGCCATACCGATCCCCCGACTCGCGCCGGTGATGAACAAGGTTTTCCCCTGTAGTGGCTTCTCGCTCACCCTCGCGCTCCAGCCTCGACGCCACAGCTCCACATATCAACCATCCATCTTAGCGCAATGCAAACGGTCGCCCTCAACGAGGGCGAACCGAACCTACGGAAGAACACCCAGCTTACAGACCGCGCCTTCACGACGGTCAGTGCTGAAGACCGACGCCTTTTGTCGAGCTAGTGCGCCGCCGCCATGTTGCGAGCGTGGCTGGCCGACGCCGCTAATTCCTGCAGCGCCTTGACGGGGTCTTCGCCTTTGCGCACGGCTTCAGCCTTGGTCTCACACCACCGCTTCAACGCTGCTTCGCCGTTCTGAATCTTGTTAGTCCAGTTCTCATCAACGTTTCTGGTGATCTCCAGGCGCACCCCGTTGGGGTCGCTGAAGTACAGACTCTCGATGATGCCATGATCCGTGCGAATGACGGAAACCCCATTTTGGATCAGCCAGTTGTGCCAGTTCTCAATCTCTGCCCCGGTATCCACCTGCAAAGCCACATGGTTGAACGCTTTGTGGACCGGATGATCTGAAAATAGCGGAAGTTCAGGGATACCTGCAGCTTCAAAGAATGCGAGTGCGGAACCATCCCCTAAACTGAAGAACAGATGCAAATAGGTGCATTCTTCGCCGGTCGACGGAATCTTGTCGTCCATCACCGCGGCGATCAAAGGCATACGCATGATGCGGGTATAGAAATCTGCCGTCTTCCCGGCATCGTAGGTAACGTAAGCCAGATGATGATGCCTTTGTGGAGGCCCGAGCGGCACGCGCAACAGAGTTTGAGAATTGTCTGTCATTTGATTTGATTCCTTTTCAGGTAGGTTGAGACGGGATAACCGCTCGAAGAACCCAAGGCGAGCTACTGAATTGCAGTGGAATTCATACCTCTCCTCGTGGTCAAACGAATATTTTTAATTGGCTCATGAATTTCAGATGCGTTGGCAAAGGAGCAGAACTGCTTGAGTGTTAGATTTGTCATATTCGTTTCGTGCAGAATCGTAAGAACCAACTACGACACGGCAGTCGGCGGGAATATACCTGCTCCCCGCAAACTTTGTGATGATCTCACGCAAGGGCGGTAGCTCTCTTGCAATGATGACCGTCGCGCTGGTGCGCCGATACTAGTACGCGCCCGGTTAGCGTTTCTAAGACCGCGCCCGGCGTAGGACTATCGCCCTTGGCTCGCCAAGCGATGATCTGGTCCGGCCGGACAAGAATGGCAGACGCACCAAGCAGCTCGTTCAGTTCGGGTTGATCGATGCGATGAATGACCAAGGGAATGAGCCTCTCGGCCGCTGCAGCCTTGAAGGCACTGGAAACCGTATCGTCGCCAATCTCAATGAGCGTATAGACATCGCCGACCAGATCGAGCGTCGAGCGTCCATCCGCAAGCCAGGCATGAGGGATACGATGGCCCGGTCGAGCCGTACGCGTCAGTTGGACAATATCATCCGGTGGCTCTGGCGTGCCGTCATCGACGATGACTGGCGATCCACTGTATCTATATCCCAGCGAAACGCCCATCGAATTGTATTCTCGCTTGAAGGTCTTGCTGATGAGTTCGCCGGCACGCTCACGAGCGGCAGCACCTTCGGCATTATCCTGGTTGAGAAGCCCGAGAGACTGATCGATAACCGGCTTGATCTTACCCCAATCCGCGTAAAGCTCGCCGGCCATGGCTGCCGTTCGTGCAGCCCCTTTCTTGCGATCGAACTCATAACTGTCGAGCAGGGGATCATCAGCCCATCCCTGAAGCACTGCAGCCAATTTCCAACCGAGGTCGAAGCCATCCAGCACACCGGTATTCATTCCATGCCCGCCGGCGGGTGGCATGGTGTGCGCGGCATCTCCGGCAAGAAAGACTCGCCCAGCACGGAATCTTTCAGCGACCCTCTCGCGATTGATCCACGGCAGGACTTCGGTCAAATATGTATAATTCACCTTGCGGCCCACGAGTTGATGAATCCCGTTGTCCATCCGGGCTCGGTCGACTTGGCTGGGCTCGGCCACAAGGACGATCCGAAACCGATCAACCCCGTCATACGGAAGCAGCGTTACCGACACTCCGTTGTCGGTAACGGCCGTGTAGCGACCGCCCATCCGCGGGCGCGCGAGATCGGCAATCTCCCGACTTTCAATAATGGCTTCAGCCGCGTAGCCGTAGATCCCCGAACTTTGGTATTCAACGCCGACTTGCTCTCTCACGAAGCTGCGTGCACCATCGCAACCTACGAGATATTTGCAGCGGATGGTCTTGACCGCACCGCCCGCCTCTACCGGTTGCACGTCGACCAAGACTCCGTCCTCATCCTGACGCAGCCCAAGGAACTTGTGCAGCCAAAGAAACTGCACCGTCTCGAAGCGGCCGGCGTAGCGATGAAGAATGGGATTGAGCCAACTCTGCGGGCAGCGTTGAGCGAAAGTTGGACTCTCCGGAGGAGGTACCATCTTGGAGATCGGCGCCCATGGGAGACGGGCCAACTCATAGCCGACGAGTGACGTTAGGTACGAGGCATCCTGGGGGTGGTCGACAGGCCAACCACAATTGCGTAAGTCGTCCGTGATCCCCCACTTTCGAACGAGCTCCATGGTGCGGATGCTGACCGCGTGAAGGCGAGGATCCTTGAAGACTCCGTCGGTCATTTCGACGACAGCGCACTTGACGCCTCGCCTTCCCAATTCCGCCGCCAGGCAACTTCCGACAGGCCCAGCACCAATGATGACGACGTCGGCTTCCATGGAAGCGGTCTCCTCACCCTTCTATCTTCGATTCATGTTGACGGCAGCTCGGGCGCCGCCAACAGCGATATTTGCGCTATCGTTAGCATAGGCACGATGGCGCGTCTATGCTTTAGCGACCCCCGAAGAGCATTTTAGTTCTGCATGGATGGACATTTTCGGGCCAAAGCACGCTAGGGCATTCGAAGCTGACAACGGTCGGATTAGGCTAACGTTCGCAAAATAAGTGAATGTTCGGTTCCATCAGCAACCAACTGCCTCTGATCGCAGTCGGCATGAGGCCTCTTCCTGTGCTCGCCTCCAAAGCATCGTCCAATGTAGCGGACCATCCGCCATGCGCTTGCACCGGCGGCAACGTACAGACGCTTGCGGTCATGCGAGGCGCAATGCGGCCATTCCGGACTCCTCGGCTAGCCCCACCTCACCACAAATGAGCTTTGACTGACCCGATCCACTCCACCACCCTCGGAAGCAGATCTAGAGCTCGTCTCGGCTTGGAGACTGGAGCCCGCCTACACCCGGTGGCGCAGCTTGCCCAGGAAGTCGATCTTGCCGACAGCGACGCCCTGCGCCCGCAAAATGTCGTATGCGGTCGTCGAGTGAAAATAGAAATTGGGCTGCGAGAAGGACAAGAGGAAGTCCTCTACGAGAAAATTCAGTTTGTATGAACCGGCCTCGAATCGTAAATCGCGCCCCAGGAATCCGTTGACCTCGGCCCGGCTAAGGGCTGACAGCCGGTCAATGGCAGTGGCCACCTGATCGCGGAGCCCCGCAAAGCTATCTGGCCAGGGCGACCGATCGGGAAGGTAGGCCCCCATACGCGCTCCTTCCAACGCACCGATAGAATGCACAACGGTGGCCTTAACCTGATATCCTAACGGATACATGTCCGGTGCGAGACGAGTATCGATGAGCGTCATTGGCGCCAGTTGCTGTTTCGCGCAGTAAGCGTCAGCTTTGTCCAATAAACTCGAGACCGAATCCAATATCTGTAGCCAGGACGGCACCAACGCGTCGTAAAGAGTGAAGCTCATGAGAAGTCTGCCTGACCGACATTCGCCCGGTCTTTTCCGCGGCGCGCGGTCTCGAGATGTTTGTTTTCAGGCGACCACGCCATGCTTGTCGCGTTCTGCTCCGTCATGCCGCTCACGCATTTCGTTCGCAGTTCCAGGCGCGAAGCCGCGACCTCTTTTGCATACGTGTCCCGCACGTGTCCGTATCCCCGAATCTTCTCCGGGAGCGACGCCAAGGCGACGGCATCCGAGGCACTAACCACGCGTCGGGCCTGCGTCAGGAGGAAAGCGAGATCATCTTCGTAAGCCGCGAGCACCTCGCGTGCCAGCTTTCGCTCGGAGTTGTTGCGAAACGGGTCTAGCCAAGTGCCGCGCAAGCCCCGAAGCGATTGCAGCACGCGTAAAGCCGGAAATATCCAAGGACCTAACTCACGTTTCTGCAGAGCCCCTGTCACCGGATCGCGTTTCGCGAAAGGCCAGGCTCCCAGGTTTAGCCGTACCTGGTAGCCTCCCTCGAACTGATCTTCGATTTCCTTTCTGAAGGCTGGCGATGCGTAGATGCGCGCGACCTCAAACTCGTCCTTGTTCGCAAGCAGCTTGTAGTAATAGCGCGCAACGGCTCTGGCCAAGCGCCCCTCCGCACCGATAAGCTCATCGGCCTGCCTGACGCGCTCCACCATGGCCACATACCGTTCAGCCAAACCCTCGCCTTGATAAGCGACGAGTCGCCTGCGGCGATCGGCGACGATGTCCTCGAGCTGCTCCAGGGGGAGTTGGGCAAGCCGGATCACGCTCGCAACACCTGGCTTCGATCCGCTCGTCATATGACACTGGACGGCTCGGGGATCGACCGCCATGCGGCGTCCCCATTCGAAGCTGGTGCGATTGAAGTCTACCTGGACACCGTTCAACTCGATGGCGCGGAAGAGCGCGTCCAAGCCGACGGGAACACGACCGAGCTGCCATGCATAACCGAGCAAGAACATGTTCACCGCGATCGCATCTCCCATGAGCGCCGTTGCGATATCGCTAGCTTCCAGCGTCCGCACCCGTTCGCCGACCATGCCGCGCAGCCTTCCAGTCAAGCCATCAATGTCCGCTTGCCAGTCTGGCATCTTGGGAAACGCCGCCGTCGGCGCAAGCGTTGTATTCACGATAACGTAGCTGTCACCAGCTCTCAGCTTGCCGAGCGCCTCATCTCCTGATGCAACGATCAAATCACAGCCGATCAACAGGTCCGCTTCACCCACGCCAAGTCTCGCGCTGCGTAACTCCTCGCCTTGCGGCGCGAAACGCAAGTGCGACATCACCGCACCGTATTTCTGCGCAATGCCTGTGACGTCCAACACGCTGGATTGCCTTCCCTCAAGGCTTGCAGCCATACCTAGAATTGCACCGACAGTCACAATGCCGGTTCCACCAACGCCCGCGATGAGCACACCATATCCACCTGTGGTGTCGGGCAACGTTGGAAGTGGTAGCGCACTCCAACCGTCTTGCGACCGAAGGTCCGCCGCCTGTTTTTTCAGACGCCCTCCGCGCACTGTCACGAAACTTGGACAAAACCCCTCTACGCAGGAGAGATCCTTGTTGCAACTCGACTGATTGATCTTTCGCTTGCGGCCCAATTCGGTTTCGAGCGGTTCGATCGACATGCAATTGGACTTGACGCCGCAGTCGCCGCAGCCCTCGCACACCTCGGCATTGATCAAGGCACGCCGTGCGACATCCAACGACGGATTCCGCTTGCGCTGCCGCCGCAGCTCCGTTGCGCAAGCCTGGTCGTATATCAGTACCGAAACGCCGTCGAAGTCGCGCAGTTCGCGCTGGACCAGATCTAATTCGTTCCGTGGTCTGACAGGGGTTCTCGCCGGCAGCCTGATCGCGTCATAGCGTTTAACGTCGTCAGCCACCACGACCACCTTGGCTACCCCCTCGGCCAACACCATCTCGATGGCGCGCGTGACGGTCAATTCGCCGTCAATCTTCTGTCCTCCCGTCATGGACACATAGCCATTGAAGAGCAGCTTGTAGGTCATTCGTACCCCGGCAGCCACTGCCTGTCGGATTGCCAAGCTTCCCGAATGGAAGAACGTGCCATCCCCGATATTGACGAATACGTGCTGCTCGGCGGTGAAGCGCGACTGCCCGACCCAGAACATGCCTTCCGCGCCCATGTGCGTCACGGTCCCGGTGTTCTCGGGCCGGATCCACATGGCCATCCCGTGACAACCGATGCCGGGCATCGTCCGGCTGCCTTCGGGCACAACGGTCGACCGGTTGTGGGGACACCCAGAACAGAAGTTCGGCGTGCGCAGTAGCCCGGCAACGGCGGAGGACGTGACCGCCCCGTATCGAGTTTCATCGACGTCCGGCAATCCGACAAGCCCGGCGATGGTACGAGCGATGCTTATCGGCGTGAGCTCGCTCGCTATTGGCAGCAGAACAATCCCCGGCGGTGCGCGGCTCGCGTCCAACGGATCCGCCTTGCCCCACACTCGGACTCCCGAGCCTCGAAGGCTGCTCTGCAAGATGGCTTTGATCTGATCTTCCAGGAATGGCCGCTTCTCTTCGACGACGAGGATCTGGTCGAGCCCTTCCACGAACGTCTCAACGACGAGCGGGTCGACGGGCCAACTCATGCCGAACTTCAGCAGGCGGATGCCCGCGCCCTCGACCGCAGTGTCATCGAGCCCTAGCGCCGCAAGCGCGCTGCGTACATCAGTCCAGCTCTTGCCGGCGGACGCGATACCCAACCGGGGCTTCGCGGGGGCGAGCATGATCCTGTTCAATCCGTTCGCACGCGCGTAAGCGATCGCCGCTGGGAGCCGATGCTGGTAAAGCCGCGCCTCCATGTCGAGCGGGGGTTCGTTGGCGCGGATATGCAAACCACCGGGTGCCTGCGTCGGCAGCGGCGGCTGATTGGGTCGGACCCGGGAGAGCCCGACCTCTACCGTTGTCGTCGTCTCCACAACATCGGTCACCAGCTTGATAGCCACCCAGCAGCCGGCGTAGCGGCTCATGGCGATGCCATGCAGTCCGTAATCAAGGATCTCCTGCGTGTTGGACGGATAGAGTGTCGGTATGCCGGCGGCCTTCAGCTGCATGTCTGATTGTGCCGACCTCGACGACGACTTGGCGGCATGATCGTCGCCGACCAAAGCTATCACACCGCCGTTTGGGGAAGTGCCAGCCGTGTTGGCGTGCTGGAAGGCGTCCCCGCTGCGATCTACGCCGGGACTCTTGCCGTACCAAATGCCGAAGACTCCGTCGACCTTAGCTCCCGGGTAAAGATTGACGTATTGCGTGCCCCACACCGCGGTTGCCGCCAGATCCTCGTTAACGCCGGGCTGAAACTGAATATTGCAGTCCTCGAGTCTGGAAGCTATCCGCCAGAGTTCTTGATCGTAACCACCTAATGGCGAGCCACGGTAACCTGAGATGAAGCCGCCGGTGTTGAGCCCCAGCTCGCGATCGCGCCAGTGCTGCTCCAATGGCAGACGCGCCAACGCCTGGGTACCGGACAATGATACGTAACCTTCACGGAGGTCATACCGGTCTTCGAGGCTCTTCTGACGGGGCTTTTCTTCCAGTTCCATGACGTCATTCTTCGTTCGCATTGGCGACTCGGGTTACTGCCGAGGTCATTGGTTGCATCCAGTCATTTTGCGTGTGGACGTGCGCCTCGGTGACTTGGCGAAAGGAACGATCTTTCTGTCGCGCAGAGGACGCCGGCAAAAAGCCTCTTATCTACAGAGGAGATCCTCGTCACAGATTGCCGAAAGAGCTAAAGCAAATGGCGCGAAGTGAGCCAATCGCTGATTAGTCGTGTCGCCTCGGCAATCTGCTCCGGCTGATTTGCATAGTAATGTGTCGCTCCTCTGATCACGTGCATCGTCTTGTCCTTCGCGGTGGAGGCCTCGAAAATCCTCCTGGAGTGCGGTTGAGGTACGCCATCATCCGCGCTGCCCTCAATGACGAGAAGCGGGGCAGAAATGCCCGCAGCACAAACGAAACCATTGGCCCGAGAATCGTCCAGAGACCACTGGGAGAGCCAAGACCGCAATGTGCAGAACCGCGCGAGCCCGATAGGTCCGGAGTTGACCGTCTCGGGCTTTCCCATCAACAGCCCGCCTGGCTTGCGGTCGTTGGGATCCAAGGATGGGTCCAGAAATCGTGGATCTGCCCATGTTCGGTGAACGACAAAGCCGCGCTCGATTTCATCCGTGTTTCGGCTCTTGAGTTCTGCGAGCATCCCCTTCACCCAAGCCGTGATCCGCCGAATGCGCGCAAGCTGTGCCGCGCGATAGCGGGCGACATATTCGGGTGCATATGGCGGCTGGTTAGGGTTGCGATGGTCATAGATGTCGAGCTCGACATCGCGGTCATCGGGATTCACTTCATCGCGAACAGATGGATCAATCACCTCAGCAAGCATTAGCGCCCTACTCGCATGCGCCGACTGAAAAATTACCGCGTCCGCGGGAACGAGACCAGCAGCTATTATATCTACGGGGTCACCTGCCGGTGTATCGACGATGGTCGGTGACTCGGCTTGGGACTGGTAGAACAAGGACAATGATCCACCTCCACTCCATCCCAGAAGCACGACCCTCTCATATCCCCACTCCCTTTTGGCGTGCCGAACATAGGCGCCAAGATCGAGGACAACCTTCTCCATGATCAAGGCGGCATCATTCTTCGGATATTGGCTGGCAGCGCACAACACATGCATACCCGCTTTAGCAAGCGCTCGCGGCACCGGCAGCAGGTGCAGCGTGGAGCTCGGATGCATCAAGACCATCAACGTTTTGGAAGGCCGGTTCCTGGGCCGTATCAAGACTCCCTCAAGGTTGACCGTCCCTTGGCTACCCGCAAAACCATACGTCTCGGCAAACTTCAGACGTCCGTCGTAGGCAAGATGCACCCACTCGTTTTCAATATCCCGAACATCGTTCATGTCGCATCTCCTCTTGATCACGCGGATACCGCAGCCATGGACCGCGATTCCATTTGAATCTCGGCCACACAGTGATCCACGCACATCCCGCTGGTACACATCGCACGACAGCGAGGTTTATGAGCTGCCGTTGGCTCCCGCACCCGTGGAAGGTCGCGGGAGACGTCCTGCATTTCCGCACGCGATATTTGTCTGTGTCATCGGAATGGCCCGCCTAAAAGGCTCCGGGTCTTGCTGTCGAACCGCTCCAGCTTGCACCGCTTGAATGGATAGTGTTTGAGGCGACCTACCCAACGTGATGGTACGCGGCGTTCTTAGCCGGCGAAGTGATAAGCGAAGAGTATGCGACATTCCCATTGCGCCGACCCACAACAGCCTGAGCATCGTCGTACGCGAATTCGAATTAGCCGACCGCGGCATGTCGACAACGCCGCGAATGATCCGAGCGCTCGCGACATCGACGCTGAGCACGCAGTGCCGAGGCTGCGCCGATCGGTCGAGCTCGTAACCAGATTCTCCCTTGCCTTCGAAAAACAATTCAGATCCCGGCATATCGCGAGCTGCAAACTCCCACCCCTGAGCAAGAGCGCGGACGATGCGCCCCCAATTGGGCAGTCGCCACCTGGCCTCGTCCCGTCGGTCGGAACGCGCCCAGCTCTTCTCGCCATAAACGACGGTCATCGCCCCCCGCTCCCGACTTTGGCTGAGCGCGGTCGAATTTGCAGCGATGTAACGACTCCAGATCTCCGACCAACTAAGCGGCATCGTCTCCTGCACAATCTCGAACGTCTCGCATGGATGATTCCTGGCGAAACGTTCGCTTCTTTTGAACTGCAAGTTCGTTGCTCGGTGGCATCCGCAAAGCTGGATCAATCCGATCCCTCCTCGTCATGCCGGCGACTTCGCTTCCGGCCAACTTTCTTATTGCGCAAGCATCCGGAGCCACCTCCGGATGTTTGAATAACTGGCAGAGGTGCACCCACTTGCACGAGACGAGCCGGGCATCCATCGTCAGCCCCCTCCAAGAAATCAAATGGCCGCAGGGAAACCGCGGACCTCCTCCGCATAGCGATAACGGCGGGCTGAATGATCCGAACCAAACGCTTCGGACACCTCTGGATTGACCGATCGCCTCTTCATTGCTCATCTCCTCCATTTCCAACACACGCATCAAAACCGGCGCCAGACCCGCTTTACGCTTTACAGGTTCTATGCTATCGTTAGCGCAACGTCATCCTAAAGGGAAGGCAAAACTGACAGAATGGGAGGGAGATCATAGATCAATGGCATGTATAACGATTGCATGAGATTGCCGGCCCAACGGGGCATCGAGATCCAATTCCTTCCACCTTCACCGCGAGCGTTTCGTCTTGAAACGAGATGCCTCCTGCACCCATCTGCAAAAGTTGAGCATGCCGGCACGCCCCACTTTCCAAACGCTCCTTTCATCTGGAAGCCCCCTGGTGATGCCATGCGCGCACGACGCATTGTCCGCGCGATTGATCCAGCAAGCGGGATTCTCTGCGATGGCCATCGGGGGCTCTGGCGCACTGGCCGCACGCTATGGTTTGCCGGATCTGGGCATCGCTGGGCTGGCGGACATGTCGGCGATCACCCGTGACATTCTTGATGCTACTTCGATTGCCTGCATGGGCGATGGGGACGATGGCTATGGCGACATAAAGTCGGTCGCCCGCACAGTACAGGTTAACGAAGTGCTCGGTGTTGGCGCGCTGGTGCTGGAAGATCAGACGCGATCCGCAAAGCGTCCAGGACAGAACGCAGCCCTGGATGTCGTAAGCGACGATCAAATTGCAGCAAAATTGCGCATTGCGGTTGAAACACGCAGCAGCCGCGACTTCTGGATCATCGGGCGGACCGATGCCTACGGCGCGCACGGCATGGAGGCGGCGCTTCGTCGTGGAGAACTCTACCTGCGTTGCGGCGTCGACGGCCTCTTCATTGCAGGAGTGCGCAAAGCAGACGAGATCGAGCGCATCGGCCGCACTTTTCGGGGAACACCACTCTCCGTGGTTGTCTATGGTGGGGAAGGATGGCCCTCTCTGTCGGTATCGGAGTTGCACGCGCTCGGGTACACGCAGATTCTGTATCCGCTCGCGCTGCTGCTGCCAATGTGCACGGCACTTGTCGACGCTTTGGAAGACCTCAAGCGCGCCACGGAGCGTGGAGAAGCTCCACCCATCCGCACCGACGAAAAGCGTGCGCGAACGATATTTGCAAACGCCGTCAATCTTGATCACTGGATGTCTTTGGAGTCAGCCAAATACGACGGGCTCGATGCCGACAAATGCGAAGGGCCTCCGAGGTGAAGGGCCTGATCGTCGATACCAGTGCCTCGTTGCACCCGCGCTTGGTCCTTGCCGAGCTGCCCGCGCCACAAGTCGGAGACAATGAAGTCGTTGTGCGAGTGGAAATGGCTGGCTTCAATCGCGCGGATCTTGCGCTGACGGCCGATCACTATCCTCCCGAAACGATCGCTGGCAGTGAACTGGCCGGCGAAGTCGTGGAAGTTGGCCGCCACTGCGTCGGGTTCAAGATGGGGGATCGCGTGATGGCCTTGTCGCGAGGCTCCCACGCAGAATTCGCAGCTGTCGACTGTCGGCTTGCTGTCCCAATTCCCGAGGGAGTTTCCTGGCAGGTAGCGGCTGCGCTGCCCGCTTGGTACATGACGGCGCACGACGCGCTCTTCAACCAAGGAGAATTGCGCGCCGGAGAAACCGTTCTGATACAGGGCGTGACCTCTGGTGTAGGACAGGCTGCCGCCCAACTCGCCCGACTGGGCGGCGCGCGCACCGTTGTGGGCGTTGCCCGCTCCAATGCCAAGCTGCGGCAACTGGTGGACACAGTGGTCGACCTGGGCCTGCTCATGGAGACCGACTGGCCCGCCGAGGCGAGAAAAGCGACCGAGGGGCGAGGGGCCAATCTCGTCATCGATATGGTCGGCGGTGGAGCGCTCACCGGGAATCTTCAAAGCTTGGCAATAAGCGGTCGCCTTGTCACCGTCGGACGACTTGGGGGAAGCAGCGATACGCTCGACATCGGAATGCTTGCTTTCAAACGCGCCCGACTAATCGGCGTCACGTTCCGCTCGCGCAGCCTCGAGGACAAAGCTGCAATAGCTCGTTCGTTCGCCACCGACGTTCTACCGCATGTGATCGAGGGTCGGCTCATGCCGAGAATCGATCGAATCTTCCCGCTCAGTGCAGCTTCGGCTGCACAGACGCTAGTGCAACGCAACGAACATTTTGGAAAGGTATTGTTGGCAATCCGATGAATGGTCCCGACATGAAGACGGCCGCAGGAGCGGCGAAGATCAGGGCAGAAAGCGAGCCGACATTGAAGGGACGACTCCGAGGACGTCGCATCCTGATCACCGGCGGGGGCACGGGTATTGGTCGGGCGGTCGCCGAGGGCTGCGTAGCGGAGGGTGCCACGATCTGCGTGCTAGGGCGCAGAAAGGAACAACTCGAGCAAGTTCGAGCCTCGACCGGCGGATTTGCGATTAGTGTCGACCTGCGGGATGAAGCAATGACAACCCGCGCGATCGACGAATGCGCACAGCACATGGCCGGTATCGATGGGCTGGTGAACGCAGTCGGCGTCCTTGATGTCTGTACATTAGAGGAGAGTGATCTCGCACGCTGGAACGAAAGCATCGCGGCTAACCTGACGGCCCCCTTCCTTGCCTGCCGCGCGGCGCTGCGTCATTTGCGCCAAGCCGCAAACACCGGAGAAAGCTCGACCATCGTCAATATCGCCGCCCTTGCCGCACTGATGCCCGGTGTTAGCAGCGCAGGTTACTCCGCGGCGAAGGCCGGGCTGCTTCAATACAGCCGAACGATCGCCGCTGAGTTGGGACCTGCCATCCGCGTGAACAGCGTCTGTCCTGGAGCAGTTGATACTCCCATGATGAACGGATATCTGGCCATGCCCGAGGTAGATCGGGACAGGTTTATTTCCCGCTATGCGCTGGGTCGCCTGGCACGGGCCCAAGAAGTGGCGAACGTCGTGACCTTCCTGCTCAGCAGCGACGCGTCATGTGTCATTGGCAGCAATTTTGTCGTAGATGGAGGACGAGCTTATCGGTGACTGCAGAGGATCCGACGCCCTGACGTTATCGCGCGCTCTCGGGCTCTCCGTGACGTGCGCGTCGATTGATCTTATCAACGCTGATGCTGCCCGTGCTGCCCCTGACAACAAGTTTGCCTGGTGTAACTGAACCATAGGGAGAAGCTGCGCCGGCAGATGCACCCTGTTTCATCTGGTGAATGAGCCAGAGACCGCAGGCGGTTGTGATCTCCGCGTTTGGCACGGAGATCGTCGTCAGGCCCGGCCCCCACCATCGAAAGCCCGGCTCGTCGCTGAATCCCACCACCGACAACTGCTGGGGAATCTGAATGCCGCCATCCACGACTTCGTCGAGTATGCCGCGTGTGATTTGGAGGGAGCCCAGCACCAATCCCGTTGGGGGATGCTTCAGATCGAGCAACCGACGCAAGGCCTGGCGCCCAAATTCCGACGAAACGCCGGGTCCGAAGATCGTCAGCTCCTCATCGATTGGCAGGTTGTCCTGGGCCATTAGGAAACCCTCAAGGCGCTCCTGCCCAACGGTCACCGTACGCGGAGGGCCGATGTAGGCAATGCGCGAATGGCCCAGCTCTAGCAGATGCCGAGTGGCCATCCGAAGTGCTTGGACATTGTCGAAACAAAACCACTGATCGTACAGCAGCGAACTCCGACGGATCAGTTGCACGTAAGGTGTCTTCTTCAGCAGCCTGACAGACTCCGGGAGCGGCTTGACGCTGGGAACGATGACGATACCGGCGACCCCCGCGCTGCATAACTCGCGCAGATGGCGCAATTCCGCGGCGGGATCGTCGTTGGTTTCTGACAAGACCAACTGGTAGCCTGCGGCTTCCATGCACTTCGAGAGAGCATGAGCCCCGATGCTGTACTGGCTGTTCCCTAGGTCGGGGAGCATCAATCCTACAAGTTTGCTGGATGCTCCGCGCATCATTTGAGCTGCGCGATTGGCAACGTATCCCGCCCGGAAAGCCGCCTCCGTGACGCGCTGCCTCGTCGCTAGGCTGATCCTCGAATCGTTGGCAAGTGCACGACCGACCGTGGATACGGACAGTTGCAGTTCGTTGGCAAGGTCTTTGGCAGTGATCATAGCAATACTGAAGCGCCCCCCTTCTATCGATATCACAGGCCGGAGAGCCGTTCATAACGGCGGCCGCTATCATGGCCGAGGGAGCCACTTGCACGACCTCCCGCTCGGCAGAGTAAGTGCGGACCGCCGCGACCATCGTTAGATGCATCATATGCTTTCGTTTGCATCAATTGATAGTCGAAATCGTCTCCCACTGATCTCTTGAGGCCCCCCTTGCTGTGAAATCTCCAATTGCAATCCGCCGGCGGCGGCTTTAGTTGTATGCTAACGATAGCATACACAGATGACCCGATAAGAAAGAGGGTGAGCCCGCGGGGGCGGCTATGAATTCAGTTCAATTTCCGAGGGGAGGAAAAATCATTTCTGGAAAGACGCTTACAGCCACGTTGTTGTTCGTCCTAACGATAGGAGCCGCATTTGCCCAGAAGTACGATCCGGGCGCTTCTGATACCGAGATCAGGCTGGGGCAAACTATCCCCTATAGCGGCGCGGTTTCGGCTTCAGCAGCGGTCGGGCTGGCCTCAATTGCGTACTTCGACGACATCAACAAAAAAGGCGGTATTCATGGTCGTATGATCAGACTCCATTCTGTCGACGACGGATACAATCCACCAAAGACCGTAGAGCTTACACGTCGGCTCATCGAGAGCGACGAAGTATTAGCCGTGTATGGATCGCTCGGCACGCCCACGAACGCCGCAGTACAAAAATATCTAAATGCAAGAAGAATCCCGCAGCTTTTTATTGCGACTGGCGCCAGCCGATTCAACGATCCAAAGGCCTTTCCGTGGACGGTACCGCTGCTCCCGAACTTCGGGGCAGAGGGGCGCGCAACGGCTCGCTACGTGCTTTCTGCGATTCCAGATCCGAAGATTGCTGTCGTTTACCAGAATGACGACTTTGGAAAGGATTATTTAGCCGGCTTCAAGGCCGGCCTTGGCGAGAAGGCCGGGACACTAATCATAAGTGAACAAAGCTACGAGGTAACCGCGCCGACGATCCAATCCCAGATTGTCGCTGCGAAAGCATCCGGTGCAAACGTATTCTATTTCGTAGGGACGCAAAAGTTCGGCGCTATGCAGATCCGCCTGCGCCATGAGATTGGCTGGAAACCAGTGTCTCTCACATGTAGCATTTCTTCTGGGCTGGAGACCGTGCTTAAGCCCGCCGGCCTTGAACAGTCTGAAGGCCTAATCTCTACGGCCTACAGCAAGGATCCAGCAGATCGCAGGTGGGAGAATGATGACGATGTCAGGGGATATCTAGCTTGGGCCAAGGAGTATCTTCCGCAGAAAGACCCGAACAGCGACAGCATCCTGGTTGGTTACCTTGCGTCATATCTAATGGCGCACGTTCTCGAAAAAGCCGGATCGACGCTAACACACGAAAACCTGCTGGAAATCAGCTCCCATCTAACTCAAGTAAAAGTGCCAATGCTGCTTCCCGGCATCACGGTAACGACCACGCCGGACAACTACAGTGTGATCAACAAATTCCAATTGCAGAAGTTCGAGTCAGGACGCTGGGTGCCGTTTGGTGACCTCGTGAGTGGGGAATAGCGGGCCATCAGGCCCTTTCTTTTGCACAGACAACCGGGACCAGCTCTTCCCAAGGCTTGTTGCCGACCTTCCACAGAGCACGATTCGTCCGCGAGGCGCCATGTTGTTGACCGCTGCTTGCAGAATTTCTCCACCGACATTGTCGTAATAGACATAGACATGGCCGCTGCACCCGCTCAAGCTTTTCTATCGGCCTTGCTGCAAGTCTTGTCGTTGACGTCTTCGAAGACGGACGGAAATCACACGAAGTGATTCAATGCCCCATCTCGATAATAGATTGATAAATCGACGGCGGACGCTTCCGAGGTGCGCTCAGCGTGAGTCGAAAGCCGGAAGCATTGAAGAATGCGTGAAACTGCGACAGCAGCGACGAGTTGCCAGGCCCCCCTGCTGCCGCGGGCATACAACTGCCAAGCGACCGAGCATTTCGCACGTCCACAATTGCCGGCGGCAGCTGTAACTGCGTCAGAGTCCTCTGGATGCTGAGCAGGCAGACGATCAACTACCAGCGCCCACCCTGAAGACAAATCCCCGCGGCCGCAAATCGCACAACCCAAAATAGTCTCATTTCTTTTTCATGACCTTGGCAGTTGGTCGTCATGGATAACCGGTCGCGGCAAGCCGGCCGATGAGAGCAAACAATTCGCGCGCGACAGGCGGCGCAAGACCGGCAGACGGCTCGTCGAGCAGGATCAAACTCGGCTCGGAGACGAACGTGACCGCAAGCGCCAATGCCTGCCGTTGGCCGCCGCTAAGCAGTCCGGCTTTTCTTTCCCGCAATGTTTCGAGTATCGGAAACCATTCCCACACCTGATTGATCTCGCGCGGCGTACGACCCCGTGCGCGCGCCAGCCGCTGTCCCAGAACGAGGTTCTGTGTCACCGTCAACGAGGCAGGCAGCCTCCCGCCTTCACGAAGCAGCGTGAGACCCTTCAGCGCTCTTTCCGAAGCTCGCAAGCCGGCGATAGACAGATCGCCCAGCCGAATCTCGCCGCTGCAGTGGTCGTGAAGGCCAGCGATCGACCTGAGCAGAGTTGTCTTACCGGCCCCATTGTGACCGAGAATTCCAACGACGCGGCCTTTCTCGACCGTAAGACTAATATCGTCCAGAGCGAGAGCCTGGCCGTACCAAGCCGACATGTGCGCCACCGCAAGGTTCATGATGCTGCCCGCACCGGAGTTGGAGTCGGATCATGTCGGAGATATGCCGCCAGGCTGGCGGGAAGCCGTTCCTTCAGATCGGCGCGGCAGGTCACCTGACCGTTTTCCAACAGCAACAGTCTGTCGCAGACCCTGAGAACGAATGGCACATTGTGTTCGACGACAAGGATGGTGATGCCTCGTGCGGCGATTTCTTTCAGCCGGTCGCCTAGCCCGGATATCTCACACGGATCGAGCGCATCGAGGCGCCGAATCAGCGAAAGTTGTTTTGCGAGAACGACTTTGAGATGATTCGAGAGGC
>NZ_JBEPQI010000031.1:0-121139 GCF_040547725.1 Bradyrhizobium sp. LA2.1 | reverse complement strand
TTGCCGCCCACCAAGTCGCTATCATCGACTTGGCGAGCGGAAAAAGTGTCGGCTATGTCCCCGAACACCCGTCGGTCATGTCCCCGGGCTGAACACTCGACCGGGCGATCCAGTATTCCGAGACGCCAGAGAGCTGCCGAGAAGCCGCAGCGTACTGGATACCCCGCCTTCGCGGGGTATGACAGCCGTTGCGGGTCTTACGCCGGCGCCCCCGACTTCACGAGCTTGTAGATCACCGAATCCATCAGCGCCTGGAACGAGGCGTCGATGATGTTCGGGGACACGCCGACCGTGGTCCAGCGATCGCCGTTCTCGTCCTCGCTCTCGATCAGCACGCGCGTGACCGCGCCGGTGCCGCCGTTGAGGATACGGACGCGGTAGTCGATCAGCGTCAGGCCCTCGATGTACTTCTGGTACTTGCCAAGATCCTTGCGCAGCGCGACGTCGAGCGCGTTGACGGGGCCGTTGCCTTCGGCGGCCGAGATCAAACGCTCGCCGGCAACGTCGACCTTGACCACTGCAAGGGCGACGGTGACGCGCTCGCCGTGCGAATTGTAGCGCTGCTCGACATTGACGTCGAACTGCTCGACCTCGAAATAATGCGGCACCTTGCCGAGCGTCCGGCGCGCCAGCAGATCGAACGAGGCGTTGGCGGATTCATATGCGTAGCCGGCAGCCTCACGTTCCTTCAATTCCTCGACCAGCCGCGTCAGCTTGGGATCGCTCTTCTCGTAGGCAATGCCGGCCCGGTCCAGCTCGGCGATGACGTTGGAGCGTCCGGCCTGGTCTGACACCAGCACCTTGCGATGATTGCCGACCAATTCCGGCAGCACATGCTCGTAGGTCTGCGGATCCTTCAGCACGGCCGAAGCATGAATGCCGGTCTTGGTGACGAAGGCGCTCTCGCCGACATAGGCCGCATGCCGGTTCGGCACGCGGTTGAGCATGTCGTCGAGGGTGCGCGAGACCTTGACGAGAGTTGCGAGCTTTTCGGGCGTGACGCTGATCTCGAAGGCGTCCGAAAACTCCTTCTTGAGCTTCAGCGTCGGGATCAGCGAGCACAGATTGGCGTTGCCGCAGCGCTCGCCAAGGCCGTTCAAGGTGCCCTGGATCTGCCGCGCGCCGGCGCGCACCGCGGCGAGCGAATTGGCCACCGCCTGCTCGGTGTCGTTATGGGCGTGGATGCCGACATGGTCGCCCGGGATGTGTTTCGTCACCTCGGTGACGATGGCCTCGATCTCGTTCGGCATGGTGCCGCCATTGGTGTCGCACAGCACCACCCAGCGCGCGCCGGCCTCATAGGCGGCCTTGGCGCAGGCGAGCGCGAAGGTTGAATCCTCCTTGTAGCCGTCGAAGAAGTGCTCGCAGTCGAGCATGACCTCGCGCCCCGCGGCCTTCGCCGCCGCGACGCTGTCGCGGATCGACGCCAGATTTTCTTCCTTCGTCGTCTCCAGCGCGACGCGCACCTGATAGGCCGAGGACTTCGCCACGAAGCAGATCGCATCAGCCTTCGCCTCAAGGAGCCCGGCCACGCCGGGATCGTTGGAGACCGAGCGCCCTGCCCGGCGCGTCATGCCGAAGGCGGTGAAGCGCGCATGCTTGAGCTTGGGCTTGGTGCCGAAGAACTCGGTGTCGGTCGGATTGGCGCCGGGATAGCCGCCCTCGACATAGTCGATGCCGAGATCGTCGAGCATCGCCGCGATGACCTGCTTGTCGGTCAGGGTGAAATCGACGCCGTTGGTCTGCGCCCCGTCGCGCAGCGTGGTGTCGAACAGATAGAGACGCTCCTTGCTCATTGTGCGGCTCCGAGCGTCTTCTTCATCGTGGTGTTGGCGAGCCACTCGTCGTTGACGGTGATGCTGTTACGCTGCATGGCGACATAGCCGCGCTTGGCGAAGAAGTTTTGCGCGGTGTCGCTGGCATCGACCGACAGGCTGGTCGCGCCGCGACCGCCGGCGAGCTTTTCCAGCGCGTCCACCAGCATGGTCGCGATGCCCTGACCGGTCACGGCGGGATGCACATAGAGCATATGGATGTGATCGGCCCCGCGCAGCGAGGCGAAGCCGACGGGCGAGCCCTCCAGCGTCGCGACCAGCGTCAGGTCGGCCGCGAGCCGCTTGCCGAACTCTTCGGTTTCCGCCGCCTCCATCCAGGCCTGCTGCTGCGCCTCGTTGTAGTCTTCGCCGGTCAGCTCCTCGATGCTTGCCGTGAAGATCGCGGCGAGGACCGGCACGTCATCAGGCAGGAACGGCCGCAAGCCGGGTTTTGGCAAAGTCTGTCCCATCGTCTTCACCACATCCCATAGAGTTTCAACGCCAGCGCCACGGCGGCCGCGAGCAGCAGGATCTTCAGCGCGATGTAATAGAGCCAGTGCCTTGGGAAAGGCGTGTCGGGCCGCTTCATCGTGCGACCTCCCAGGTCGTCCCGTCCTTGGAGTCCTTGATCGCAACGCCCATCGCGGCAAGCAAATCGCGAATTCGGTCGGACTCTTTGAAATCCTTGCGGCTACGGGCGGCCGTCCGCTCCGAGATCAGGCGCTCGACTTCCTTGGCATCGACCCCGCTGGCCTGCTGCTTGCGCCCTTCCCACTGCGCAGCGCTTTCGGAGAGGAAGCCGAGCAGGCGCAACGAGCCCGCCAGCGCGCTCACGTCGCTGCCACGCAGGCCGTGCAGCGCCGCGATCGCCAGCGGCGTGTTGAGGTCATCGAGCAGCGGCTCGACCACGGACGCGGCCGGCTGACCGGGCTCTGCATCGGCCGCGACCCGATACCAGTCGTCGAGCGTCCTGGCGCTCTCCTCCAGCGACTTCAGGGTCCAGTCGATCGGCGAGCGGTAATGCGTCTTCAGCATGTTCAGACGCAGCACCTCCCCCGGCCAATCCGCGAGCAGTTCGTGGATGGTGACGAAGTTGCCGAGCGACTTCGACATCTTCTCGCTCTCGACCTGGAGGAAGCCGTTGTGCATCCAGTAGTTCGCCATGCGCTGCTGGTGGAAGGCGCAGCAGGTCTGCGCGACCTCGTTCTCGTGATGCGGAAACACGAGGTCGATACCGCCACCGTGGATGTCGAAATATTCGCCGAGGTGCTTCCAGGCCATGGCCGAGCACTCGATGTGCCAGCCCGGACGGCCCTCGGCCTTGATGCCGGCCGGCGACGGCCATGACGGCTCGCCCGGCTTGGACGGCTTCCACAGCACGAAGTCAGTTGCGTCGTGCTTGTAGGGCGCGACATCGACGCGGGCGCCGGCGATCATCTCGTCCAGCGAGCGATTGGACAGCGCGCCATAGCGCGGCAACCCGGAATTGGCCGCGTTCATCGCCTGCGGCGAGAACAGCACATGGTCCTCGGCAGCATAGGCAAAGCCACCCTTGACGAGCCTTTCGATGATCTCGCGCATCTCGCCAATATGCTCGGTCGCGCGCGGCTCGACGCTCGGCCGGAGTGCACCAAGCGCATCGACGTCGGCGTGAAACTGCTTGCCGGTCTGTTCAGTGACTTTCCGGATAGCCTCGTTCAGCGGGAGCCCCGGAAAATCGCGCGCGGCGCGGTCGTTGATCTTGTCGTCGACGTCGGTGATGTTGCGGACATACGTCACGTGCGCCTCGCCATAGAGATGGCGCAGCAGCCGAAACAGCACGTCGAACACGATCACCGGCCGCGCATTGCCGATATGGGCGAAGTCGTAGACGGTCGGTCCGCAGACATACATGCGGACGTTCTTCGCATCGAGCGGCACGAAGGTGCGCTTGTCCCGGCTCAGCGTATCGTAAAGGCGCAATTCCATATGGATACCCGTCGGCTGTTGGCCGGGCGTCCGAGGCTCTCAATGTTTTTGAGAAAAGACGGCTCCAGCCAGCGAATCGCTAGCTCGTAATCTCGCGGCAAATGCCACAAATGGCGAGGAGACCGTACATGCGGGCACATATGGGCTATCAGGCGCCCCCGCGTCAAGAGAGCCGCGAAAACGCCGTTTTATCTCCGCAAAGCGCGGCCGCCCCGCCTTGATGGTTCATCATCCTTAACCTTTTGAGTTTACTTGGAACCCGGCGGTTCCCTAAAGCCCCGGTGCACCCATGCGATCCCTGCTCGCGCTCGTCTCTTGTGCCTCCATCGTCGCGGCATCCAGCGCGTTCGCCGAGACCCGCGTCTTCATCATCGCCAACCAGGCGGACGGCTACGGTGTGGACCAGTGCCTCGCCAAGGGTGAGAAATGCGGCGCACAGGTCGCGCGCACCTATTGCCAGTCACGCGATTTTGCCCAGGCGTCGGCCTACCGCCGGGTCGATCCCGACGAAATTACCGGCTCTGTCCCCAAAACTGGCGCAAACTGCTCCCATGGCCATTGCGACGAATATGTCGCAATCACCTGCCAGCGCTGAATTCCCTCGGAGCTGGCGGACCTTAGGACCAGTTTTCGGCCGCTGAAACGACGTGACGATGCCGCAGGAAGCGGCTATTGGAGGGCGCGCGTCGGCCCCCAAAATCACGCCGGGCCGTGACCTCGCTAGAATGGCGGATATGCCTGAATTTTTGTCTCTCTCCCGTGCTCGCTCCATCCTTGCCTGCACCGTGCTTCTAAGCACGGTCGTGCTCGCCAACGGTGCTTTCGCGCAGGCGGGCCCGCCCGGCCCGCCGCCTCAGCCCGGCCAGAACGGGCTTGGACCAAATCCGATGTGCGTGCGGCTGGAAGGCCAGCTCGTCGCGCTCGATCGTGGCGGCGGCGGTGGCGACCCCGCGCGCGAAGACCAGATCCGCCGCTATCAGGATTCCCAGGCCAAGCAGCAGGCCGAGCTCGACCGCGTCACCATGCAGGCCAAGCGCATGGGCTGCGATTCCTCCGGCTTCTTCTCGCTGTTCAACGGCCAGTCGGCGCAATGCGGCCCGGTCAACACCCAGATCCAGCAGATGCGCGCCAATCTGGACCAGATCACCGGCAATCTCGAACGCCTGCGCGGCGGCGGCCCCGGCGGCTTCAGCCCGGAGCGCGACAACCAGCGCCGCTCGGTGCTGGCGGCGCTGGCGCAGAACAATTGCGGCCCGCAATATGCCAACGCCGCGCAATCGCAAGGCGGCGGCAACTTCCTGAACAATCTGTTCGGCGGCGGCGGCAACAACCCCAACAATCCGCAAGGCGTGCCGCCCTCCGATCTCGGACCGCAATCCGGCACCTACCGCACCGTGTGCGTGCGCACCTGCGACGGCGCCTATTTCCCGGTCTCGTTTGCCACCGTGCCGGCGCGCTTCCCCGACGACGAGAAGACCTGCAAGACGCTGTGCCCGGCCGCGGAAGCCGTGCTCTACACCCATCGCAATCCCGGCGAGGACATGAACTCCGCGGTCTCCACCAGCGGCCAGCCCTACACGGCGCTGCCGACCGCGTTCAAATTCCGCAGCGAGTTCAACCCGTCCTGCTCCTGCAAGGCCGCAGGCCAGACCTGGGCCGACGCGCTGAAATCCGCCGACGACAAGGCGGCGGCCGAGCAGCAGGGTGACATCATCGTCACCGAGGAGAGCGCCAAGAAGATGCAGCAGCAGCGGCTCAACAAGGGCACGCCCGCGACTGCCAAGAAGGGCGCGGCTCCCGCGCCGACGACGGCCAGTACACCGGCTGCGGCCGCGCCTGCGGATACCGGCACGGCCACCAATTCGTCGGAGAACAAGCCGATCCGCTCGGTCGGTCCGACGTTCCTGCCGCAGCAGCAGAAGTAGGCTCTAACCCGTCATGCCCCGCGAAGGCGGCCGCCAGGTGCGGCCGTCTTCGCTGTTACTGCTTACCCTCGCGGCTCCACGGGAAGAGATTGGCCGGAAAGTCCGCTGCGTAGCGCTTTCCCTTCGGGGGCGGCGGCGGCTCGTCCGGTGGATTCGGATTCGGCTCGACCACCCGCCGATAGAGGTGCCAGGTGGCATGACCGAGCACCGGCAGGACGACAGCGAGACCGACGAAGAACGGCAGCGAGCCGATCACGAGCAGCGCCGCGACGATGAGGCCCCATCCGGCCATCGCAACCGGATTCGCGGCCACCGCTCGGAGCGACGTGCGGATCGCGTCGATCGCAGTCGCATGCCGGTCGAGCATCAACGGAAACGACACGACGCTGACGCACAAGGCCACAACCGCAAACAGGAAGCCACAACCGCAACCGACGATGACGAGCGACCAGCCTTCCGGTGTCGTCAGCACCCGCGTTGCGAAGTCGGGAATGCTTGCGGCCGCCGCGTGACCGAAGATCGTGACATAGATTGCGTTCGCGACACCGATCCAGGCCCCGAACAGGACCAGCAGGAGCACGCCGAGCTCGACCATGGCGCCGAACGACGGTGCGCGCAGCACCTTGATCGCATCCCATGCATCGACCTCCTCGCCGCGCTCGCGACGCCGGCTGAGTTCATAGAGACCGATCGCGGCAAAAGGGCCGATCAAGGCAAAGCCGGCAGCCAGCGGAAACAGGAGCGGCAGCACCGAATAGCCGAGAACCATCCTGAACAGGACGAGACCGAGAACGGGATAAATCACGCACACGACGATCGCGTGGCTCGGCATCGCCTGGAAATCCTCCCAACCCAGGCGTAGGGCCTCGGTCAGGTCGGACAAGCTGATCTTGCGAATGGGGTAGGAGGCCGCTTCGCCGAACAGGTGCCGCTTTATGATGTTGTCGGGATAAAGAGTGGCCATGGACACGCCCTCCTCTGCTGAAAGTCGCGGCGGCAAACGGCGCGCTTTCCGGCCGCGCGTATCCGCCCTTATGTGCGGGAGACGCGATCGAGCCGAGTACGGCAGTTCCAGGCTCAACGAGGAAGGAGCTTAGCCGGACGAAACCCGTCGCGACCTGCGCCCCGAGCTTAGCGCGCGCGATCTGGAATGACCAGCGCTCCCGGCTGGGTGAATTGTGCGTCGCATATTTTGTGCGATGCATCACATCGAGAATGCGACCGAGGCTCGCCAGCTCGCACGGCAACATCGATCGCCCACGCCGCGTAAGCGTGTTGACATGCTATTGACGCCGGGTTCGCGGGGGATCATTTTAAATGCCTGGACGCCCCCAGCGGTCGCGGTCTTCCTCTTGAATATCGCGACTGGTTGAATGGGCGAGGCAAGAGGCGCGGTGATGGCGCATATGTCAGCATAGATGTCCGCGTAGAGAAAGTCCGCCATCGCGACAGACGTGAGCTCCGCCCTGGATTCGTATCCGTAGCCTTCGATGGCAAGGATGGATCAGGATGGCTGTCGCACTGATACTGCTTCTGGTCGCGATCGGCTCGGTGCTGTTTCACCTCTACAGCCCGTGGTGGTGGACGCCGATCGCCACGAACTGGGCCTATATCGACCACACCATCAGCATCACGTTCTGGATCACGGGATTCGTTTTCGTCGCGGTCATCGCCTTCATGGCCTATTGCGTCTTCCGCTTTCACCACAAAGAGGGAAGACGGGCCGACTACAATCCGGAAAACAAAAAGCTCGAATGGTGGCTGAGCGTCGGGACCGGCGTCGGAGTCGCGGCCATGCTGGCGCCTGGTCTCGTGGTCTGGCACCAGTTCGTGACGGTGCCTGCGGATGCCACCGAAGTCGAGGTCATGGGCCAGCAATGGCAATGGAGCTTCCGCCTTCCAGGCAAGGATGGGCGGTTGGGCACATCCGATGTCCGCAACATCGCTTCCGACAATCCGATGGGACTCAATCGTGACGACCCGCACGCGCAGGACGACGTCGTAATCGAGAACGGCGACCTGCACCTTCAAATGGGAAAGCCGGTCAAGGTTCTCCTCCGCTCGGTTGATGTCCTGCACGATTTCTACGTGCCCGAATTCCGCGCCAAGATGGACATGGTCCCTGGCATGGTGACCTACTTCTGGATAACGCCGATCCGAACCGGAACGTTCGATGTTCTATGTGCGGAGCTCTGTGGCGCTGCTCATTATCAGATGCGGGCCAAGGTCATCGTCGACGAAGAGCGTGAATATCACGCTTGGCTTGAGCAACAAAAGACGTTTGCCGAATTGTCGCCGGCAAGAGCTGTCGTGAAGGCGACGTACCAATCCGGTGGCAAGTAGCAGGCTGCCGCTGCGAAGATCGGGTGCACGAGGCCAATGCCTCACCCCCGATGGAAACGACCGAGGAGGTTTCTATGGTCGATATTCCATATGAAGGGATCGCAGGCATCCCGCCTGCCGAAGTACCTGAAGTCGAGCTCTATCATCCAAGGAGCTGGTGGACACGGTATGTCTTCTCGCAGGACGCCAAGGTGATCGCCATTCAGTATTCGCTGACGGCCTCGGCCATCGGGCTGGTGGCCCTGGTGCTGTCGTGGCTGATGCGACTGCAACTGGGATTCCCCGGCACCTTCTCTTTCATCGATGCCAACCAGTACCTCCAGTTCATCACCATGCACGGCATGATCATGGTGATCTATCTGCTCACCGCATTGTTCCTCGGCGGCTTCGGCAACTACCTGATCCCGCTGATGGTCGGCGCCCGGGACATGGTCTTCCCCTACGTGAACATGCTGAGCTACTGGGTCTACCTGCTCGCGGTCCTGGTGCTGGCCTCGACATTCTTCGTGCCCGGCGGCCCCACCGGCGCCGGCTGGACGCTATACCCGCCGCAAGCCATCCTCTCCGGAACGCCCGGGCAGGATTGGGGCATCATTCTCATGATGTCGTCCCTGATCCTGTTCATCATCGGCTTCACGATGGGCGGCTTGAATTACGTGGTCACGGTGCTGCAGGCGCGCACCCGCGGCATGACGTTGATGCGCCTGCCCCTGACGGTGTGGGGCATTTTCACGGCGACCGTCATGGCGTTGCTGGCATTCCCTGCACTCTTCGTTGCCTCGGTCATGCTGCTGCTCGACCGTCTCCTGGGAACCAGCTTCTTCATGCCCTCCCTCGTCGAGATGGGCACGCTTTCGAAATATGGCGGCGGCAGCCCGCTGCTCTTCCAGCACCTGTTCTGGTTCTTCGGCCACCCCGAGGTCTACATCGTCGCCCTGCCCGCCTTCGGCATCGTCTCCGATCTGATCAGCACGCATGCGCGCAAGAACATCTTCGGTTATCGCATGATGGTCTGGGCCATCGTGGGGATTGGTGCGCTCAGCTTCGTCGTGTGGGCGCACCACATGTATGTGAGCGGCATGTTCCCGCAATTCGGGTACTTCTTCGCCACCACGACGCTCATCATCGCAATCCCCACTGCGATCAAGGTCTACAACTGGGTGCTGACGCTGTGGCGCGGCGACATTCATCTCAGGGTGCCGATGCTGTTCGCCCTCGGCTTCATCATCACCTTCGTGAATGGCGGCCTCACCGGCCTCTTCCTCGGCAACGTCGTCGTGGACGTGCCCCTCTCGGACACCATGTTCGTGGTCGCGCATTTCCACATGGTGATGGGCGTGGCACCGATCATGGTCGTGCTCGGCGCGATCTATCATTGGTACCCCAAGGTCACGGGACGGATGCTGAACGACGTCCTGGGCAAGTTTCACTTCTGGGTCACCTTCCTCGGCGCCTACCTGATCTTCTTCCCCATGCACTATCTTGGACTGCTCGGGGTTCCGCGCCGGTATTTCGAACTCGGCGACACGGCGTTCATCCCGTCCTCGGCCCATACACTGAACGCCTTCATCTCCGTGGTGGCCTTGACCGTCGGCTTCAGCCAGATGGTGTTCCTGTTCAATCTTGCCTGGAGCCTGTTCAAGGGTGAGGCCTCGGGCGGCAATCCGTGGCGGGCGACGACGCTGGAGTGGCAGACGCCGGAGACGCCCCCCGGACACGGCAACTGGGGCAAGGAGCTCCCGATCGTGTACCGCTGGGCCTATGACTACAGTGTGCCCGGCGCCGCGGAGGACTTCATTCCGCAGAACCAGCCGCCGCGCGCGACGCAGCTCGTTCAGGGAGCTGCTTCGTGAGCGCCATCATCCTGTTCCTGGCTGTGCTTGCGGTGATCGCCGGATGGTGGCTGTCGCAGCAGCGGCTGATGGCCAAGCCCTGGCTGGAGGAAGGCTCGGTCGGTGACTTCCCCGGCGGCGATAGCATGACCTGGCCGGCAGCGAAGGTCGGACTTGGCGTGTTTCTCGCTGTCGCGAGCGCACTGTTCGTCCTCTTCATCAGCGCCTACTCGATGCGCATGAGCGTGGTGGACTGGCGGCCGCTGCCGGTCCCGCGGCTGCTGTGGGTCAACACGGGCGTCCTGGTCCTGAGCAGTGTCGCGCTGCAATGGTCGTACGTGGCTGCCGGGCGAGACGATACCGAGAGCGTCAAGATCGGTCTGCTCGCCGGCGGAGCAACTGCCGTGATCTTCCTCGCCGGACAGCTCCTGGCCTGGCAACGGCTCGGGGCTGCCGGATATTTCGTGGCGTCCAATCCGGCCAATTCCTTCTTCTACCTGTTGACCGCAGTGCACGGGCTGCATCTGACGGGTGGCCTGGTGGCCCTCGGCCGAACCTCGGCCAAGGTGTGGCGCGGCACCGAGATCGCCGACATGCGCTTGAGCGTGGAGCTGTGCGCCATCTACTGGCACTTCCTGCTGCTGGTCTGGCTTGTCCTGCTCGGTCTTCTCACGGGCTGGACCGACGATTTCGTCAACATCTGCCGTCAATTGCTGAGCTAGGGAGGCGAGACCAGATGGCTGAAACCGTGCTGACACATTCGGGCCAATCGCCTGCGCGGCTTGAAGGCTGGCGCGGCATCGCCGCCGACTGGGCGTCCGATCAGCGCGCCTTCAAGAACGTGTCCTGGGGCAAGGCCATGATGTGGATCTTCCTCCTCAGCGACACCTTCATCTTCAGTTGCTTCCTGCTCTCCTACATGACGGCGCGCATGTCCACGACCGTGCCGTGGCCGAATCCCAGCGAAGTCTTCGCCCTCAATATCGGGGGCCACCACATCCCCCTGATCCTGATCGCCATCATGACCTTCGTCCTGATCAGCAGCAGCGGCACGATGGCGATGGCCGTCAATTTTGGCTACCGCCGGGATCGCGTGAGAACCGCAATCCTGATGCTGGTCACGGCGGCCTTCGGCGCAACCTTCGTCGGAATGCAGGCGTTCGAATGGACCAAGCTGATCATGGAGGGCGTTCGACCCTGGGGCAATCCATGGGGCGCGGCGCAGTTTGGCTCAAGCTTTTTCATGATCACCGGTTTCCACGGCACCCACGTGACGATCGGCGTGATCTTCCTGATCGCGATCGCGCGAAAGGTCTGGCGGGGCGACTTCGACGTCGAGAGGCGCGGCTTCTTCACAAGCCGCAAGGGCTATTACGAGATCGTCGAGATCATGGGCCTGTACTGGCACTTCGTCGATCTCGTGTGGGTGTTCATCTTTGCATTGTTCTATCTTTGGTGAGGTCGGCGCATGACAAACGCGGCGGTACACATGGAAGGCCAGCTCCACGCTCCGGCGCACGGCGCAGTCGCAACAGCAGCCGTGCACGCCAAGGGGCAACAGCACCCGATCAAGCTCTACCTCGTGGTCTGGGGCTGGCTGTTCGTCCTCAGCACGTGCTCCTACCTCGTCGACTACTTTGGCCTACACGGCTACCTCAGGTGGTCGCTGATCCTGCTGTTCATGGTGTTGAAGGCCGGCCTGATCGTCGCCGTCTTCATGCACATGGCCTGGGAGCGGCTGGCCCTCACCTATGCCATCCTGCTGCCGCCGATCGCGGTAATGGTGTTTGTGACCATCATGGTGCTCGAATCCGAATACACCCACTTGCTTCGGGTGATGTTTTTCGCAACCCCGTCGTAGCGGCAAGCTGATTTGCACTGTCATGCCCCGCGAAGGCGGGGCATCCAGTAACCCGTGTCAGCAGTCGGTTCCTACAATGCCCGCCACGGAGTACGGGATCATCCGCCTTCGCGGATGATGACAGGGGTGGGGCGCCATCGCCGCGCGGCTCGCATCAGCCCTCGAACGCGTCGATCGACGCCGTGCTGCCGCGCGAGACCAGCGTCTCGTCCGCCGCAGGCAACGGCTCGCCCTTGTCACGAAAGCGGTTGGTGATGGGATAGCGGCGGTCGCGGCCGAAATTCCTGGCCGTCACCTTCACGCCCGGTGCGGCCTGGCGGCGCTTGTATTCGGCGACGTTGAGCAGATGATCGATGCGGGTGACCGTCTCGCGCTCGAAGCCGGCGGCGATGATCTTGTCGAGCGGCTCCTCGCGCTCGATCAGACGCTCCAGGATGGCGTCGAGCACGTCATAAGGCGGCAGCGAGTCCTGGTCGGTCTGGTTCTCGCGCAGCTCCGCCGTCGGCGGGCGCGTGATGATATCGGGAGGAATCACCTCGCCCGCAGGCCCGAGCGCGCCGTCGGGCTTCCAGTGGTTGCGCAGCGCGGCCAGCCGAAACACCTGCGTCTTGTAGATATCCTTGATCGGATTGAAGCCGCCGTTCATGTCGCCATAGAGCGTGGCGTAGCCGACCGACATTTCCGACTTGTTGCCGGTCGTCACCACCATCAGCCCGGTCTTGTTGGAGATCGCCATCAGCAGCGTGCCGCGGGTGCGGGCCTGCAGGTTTTCCTCGGTGATATCGGGCGGCAGATTCTTGAAGATGCCGGACAGGATGGTCTCAAAGCCGGTCACGGCCTCAGCGATCGGCAGCACCTCGTAGCGGATTCCGAGATGCCCGGCGAGCTCGCCCGCGTCCGCGATCGAGCTCGCCGCCGTGTAGCGGTAAGGCAGCATCACGCCGTGCACCTGGTCCGCACCGAGCGCATCGACGGCGATCGCTGCGCAGAGAGCGGAGTCGATGCCGCCGGAAATGCCGAGCAGCACGCCGGGAAAGCCGTTCTTGGCGACATAGTCGCGCAAGCCCAGCACGCAGGCGGCGTAGTCGGCGTGGTCGCCCTCGGGCTGCGCGGCAATCGGCCCCGCGCAGCGCCAATCCTCGCCGTTCCTGGTGAAGCGCAATGTGGTGACGCTCTCTTCGAACGCCGGCAATTGCGCCGCGAGCGAGAGATCGCCGTTGAGCGCGAAGGAACCGCCGTCGAACACCAGCTCGTCCTGGCCGCAAACCTGGTTGAGATAGACCAGCGGCAGACCGCTCTCGGTGACACGCGCCACGGCGACAGAGAGGCGCACGTCGCTCTTGTCGCGGGCATAGGGCGAGCCGTTCGGCACCAGGATGATCTCGGCGCCGGTCTCGGCCAGCGTCTCGACCACGTTCTCGTAATCCTCGGACTCCTCCAGCCAGATGTCCTCGCAGATCGGCACGCCGATGCGCACGCCGCGCACGGTCACGGGACCTGCGGCAGGTCCGCGCGAAAACAGCCGCTTCTCGTCGAACACGCCGTAATTCGGCAGATTGCACTTGAAGCGAAGTGCGGCGATTTTTCCGCCATCGAGCAGCGCGCAGGCATTATGGAGCCTGCCGTCCTCGATCCAGGGCGTGCCGACCAGCACCGCCGGGCCGCCATCGGCGGTCTCGCGCGCGAGCGCCTCGATCGCGGCGCGGCAGGCGTCCTGGAACGCCGGCTTCTGCACCAGATCTTCCGGCGGGTAGCCGGCGATGAACAATTCCGGAAACAGCACGAGATCGGCGCCGTCGGACCTGGCTTGCGCGCGCGCGTCACGCACCTTCGCGGCATTGCCCTCGATGTCGCCCATGGTCGGATTGAGCTGGGCGAGCGTGACCGCGAATACGTTGAGACGTTCGGTCATGGCCGCCGCACTCCGCTTCAGAGGAACCCCAATCGCTCGACGATGGCGATGATCCAGAACGCGCCGGCCATCAGCAGCGCAACGCCGACCGCGGCCGAGCCCATGTCCTTGACCCGGCCGATCTGCTTGTCGTGATCCATGGTCAGCCGGTCGGCAAGCTTCTCGATCGCGGTGTTGAGCAGCTCGACCGTCAGCACGAACGCAACCGAACAGACCAGTTCGACCGCCCGCAGCGCCGTCGCGGCGACGAACCACGCCAGCGGCACCGACAGGATGAGCGCAAAAATCTCCTCGCGAACGGCCTGCTCCGACCGGAACGCGAAGGCCAGACCGTTGCGTGAATTGATCGTCGCCTTCCAGATCCGCAGCAAGGTGTTAGAGCCCCGCGGCGACCGGCATCGGCCTGGCCTTGCCGGCGCGTTCCTGCTTGAGGAGCTCCGCGATCAGGAAAGCCATGTCGATCGATTGCTCGGCATTGAGGCGGGGATCGCAGACCGTGTGGTAGCGGTCATTGAGATCCTCGTCGGTGATCGCGCGGGCGCCGCCGATACACTCGGTGACGTCCTGACCGGTCATCTCCAGATGCACGCCGCCGGCGTGCGTGCCTTCCGCCGCATGGATGGTGAAGAACGACTTCACCTCCGACAGGACGCGATCGAACGGGCGTGTCTTGTAGCCCGACGTCGAGGTGATGGTGTTGCCGTGCATGGGATCGCACGACCAGACCACAACCCTGCCCTCGCGCTTCACGGCGCGGATCAGTCCCGGCAGATGGTCGGCGACCTTGTCGGAGCCGAAGCGGTTGATCAGCGTCAGCCGGCCCGGCTCGTTGTCGGGGTTGAGCACGTCGATCAACCTCAGCAGCTCGTCGGGCTTGAGCGACGGGCCGCACTTCAGGCCGATCGGGTTCTTGATGCCGCGGAAATATTCGACATGGCCGTGATCGAGCTGGCGGGTGCGGTCGCCGATCCAGATCATGTGGCCCGAGGTCGCGTACCAGTCGCCGGTGGTGGAATCGACGCGGGTCATGGCCTGCTCGTAGCCGAGCAGCAACGCTTCGTGGCTGGTGTAGAAATCGGTCGAGCGCAGCTCGGGATGGGCCTCGAGATCGAGGCCACAGGCGCGCATGAAATTGAGCGCGTCCGAGATGCGGTCGGCCAGCTCCTTGTAGCGGCGGGACTGCGGGCTATCCTTGAGGAAGCCGAGCATCCACTCATGCACACTGCCGAGATTGGCGTAACCACCGGTCGCGAACGCACGCAGCAGGTTCAGCGTCGCAGCCGACTGGCGATAGGCCATCAGCTGGCGCTGCGGGTCCGGCACGCGCGCTTCCTTGGTGAAGGCGATGTCGTTGACGATGTCGCCGCGATAGCTCGGCAGCTCGACGCCGTTCATCTTCTCGGTCGGCGACGACCGCGGTTTTGCGAATTGGCCGGCAATGCGGCCAACCTTCACCACCGGCACCGCGCCGGCATAGGTCAGCACCACCGCCATCTGGAGCAGTACGCGGAAGAAATCGCGGATGTTGTTGGCGCCGTGCTCGGCAAAGCTCTCGGCGCAATCGCCGCCCTGGAGCAGGAAGGCCTCGCCGGCCGCAACGCGGGCCAGCGACTTCTTCAGATTGCGCGCCTCGCCCGCGAACACCAGCGGCGGAAAGGTCGCAAGCTGCGCCTCGACGTCGGCCAGGGCCTTGGCGTCGGGATAATCGGGCACCTGTAGCACCGGCTTGCTGCGCCAGGACTCGGGCGTCCACCGCTCGGACATCGCAATCTCTCCGTGAAGTAAAAAAGCACAACCTGATCTGTGGGTTGCGAGGGCCGCCTTATACACAGCCCGGTCCCCCGCCGCCAGTTGTAAATCCATTTCGCACTGCAAACCCTTGCGGGGAAAGCCGAATTCGCATTTGCTGAGGGCCGGCAAGGAAACTGGCAGGACATCGGCTGCCCATGGACGCGGCGCGCGACGACGTTTTCATCGACGAGATCACCTTCCCGGCGACGGACGGGTATCCGCTGGCAGGCACCCTGTTCCTGCCGCGCGGCACCAAACGCCATGCCGTGCTGATCAACTCCGCCACCGCCGTCCCGCGAAAGATCTATCGCGGCTTTGCCTCCTACCTCGCCCATCGCGGCTGCGCGGTCCTGACCTACGATTATCGCGGCATCGGCGATTCCCGGCAGCCGGCGATGGTCGGCTACAACCAGCCGAAATCGCTGGTCGGCTTCAGGGCCTCGATGTCGGACTGGGCCGCGCAGGATGTCACCGCCGCGGTGCGCTGGATGCGCGAGCGCTACACCACCCTGCCGCTCGCCTATGTCGGCCACTCCTTCGGCGGCCAGGCGCTGGGATTGATCGAAAACAACAGCGACATTTTACGCGCCGCTTTCGTGGCCTCGCAGGCCGCGACCTGGCGGCTGATGGCGTCGCCGGAAAGATATCGCGTCTACGCCTTCATGAATTTCGTCGGCGTGCCGCTCGTCCACGCGCTCGGCTACGCGCCGGCCTGGGCCGGCATCGGCGAGGATCTGCCCAAGGGCGTCTTCCTGCAATGGGCCGACTGGGTCTCCAGCCCGCGCTATCTGTTCGACTCCAAATTGCCGGCGCTGGAGAACTTCGCAAAGTTCAAGGGCGAGCTGCGCGCGCTCTGCTTCTCCGACGATCCCTGGGCGACGCGGCCCGCGGTCGAGCTGCTCGCGAGCGGCTTCACCGCGATCAAGCCGGAGGTGCTGACGGTGAAGCCGTCCGACGTCGGCGCCAAGGCGATCGGCCATTTCGGCTTCTTCCGCCCCGAGCACCGCGACACGCTGTGGCGCGGCGTCGCGGAATGGATCCAGGGGGAGTGACATTATGCGGCCGCCGCGGGCAGTTTGATGACGATCCGCAATCCGCTTCGTTCGCCCTCCGTGATGTTCGCAGCGTCGATCGATCCCTCGAGTCGATCGACAATCCGCTTGACGATCGAGAGGCCCAGACCGACGCCCTCGCCTTCCGGCCGCTGCCCACGGAAGAACGGCTCGAATATCCGGCCGATCTCTTCGGGGGACACGCCCGGCCCATTGTCCTCGATCCGAAGCACAGCCATGGCACAGTCCCGGTAAATCGCCACATCGATCCTGCCGCCCGCCGGCGTGAAACGGAGCGCGTTATCGAGAAGATTGCGGATCATGGCTGCGAGCATGACCGGCTCGCCGCGCACCGGAACAGACTCGGCCCGTTCGAAACCGAGATCGACGCCGCGGCTGATCGCCTCCCGCAAGAGATCGGCGATGACGCTCTTCGCCGCATGATCGAGCTCCACAACCTCCCATTGCCCGCAATCGGTGGACGCAGCGTCGTGTCGTGCCCGCGCAAGCAACTGCTCCAGAAGATGCTTGCTGCGACTCATGCCCTGCCGAAGCGCCGCAAGGCGCTCGCGCGCGGCCGGTGGCAGTTCGACGTGATCGAGATTCTCAGCCTGTACGCTCAACGCCGTAAGCGGTGTGCGCAGTTCGTGCGCGGCGTCCGCGATAAACCTTCGCTGCTGCCCTATCATCTCGTGCATGCGCTGCAACAGGCCATTGATGGAAGACACGAACGGATTCAGTTCGCTTGGGAGGTCGCGAAGCGGCAAGGCCGTCATGTCATCCGCACGCCGTGCGTTGAGTTCGTCCGCCAGCCGGACCATGGGTCGAAGCGATCCGGCAATGACAAAGGCGATCACCAGCATCAGGCAAGGGATCAGCGCGGCGATCGGAAGCACGGTGCGGAGCGCCATGTCACTTGCGATCTCATCCCTGACCCCCGTGCTCTGGGCCACGGCAAACCGGCTGCCGTCGGATCGCGTCCTCAGCACCACCCGGACCGGCTTTCCCTGTCGCGTTGCATCGCGCATCCCATCCTGAAGCCGCCACAACTGGCGTTCCTCGGGTGTGCCTTGCGGCGTCCTGCCCAGCTCCATCAGCCAGACTTCGGAGTTTTCATCGACCCCATGGAGGTCCTGAGCTCCGGTGAAGCCACCACTCTGAACGAGGCCCGCGATCTGGATCAGCACGGAGTCCTGCGTCTCGATCGCCTCATCGAATGCCCACCGGTGTGCGAAGACGCCCCCGATGAGGCCGGTCACCAGCACGATCGTCGTCAAGCTGATGAACAGCCGGCCGCGTAGCGAGTTGATCATGGCGCGCGATCCACCATCCATCCCATCCCGCGCACGTTGCGGATCGCCTCCGTGCCGAGCTTCTTGCGGATGGTGTGGATCAGGAATTCGACCGCGTTGCTTTCGACCTCCTCGTTCCAGCCGTAAAGCTGCCGCTCGAGCTCGCTCCGCGACAGGATGGTGCCGGGGCGCGTCAACAAAGCCTGGAGCAGCGCGAACTCGCGCGCGGTCAGGAGGGCCGTTTGGCCAGACAGAGAAGCCTCGCGGGTCGCGGGATCGAGACTGAGCTTGCCGTTGCCAAGCACGGCGGGCGCACCGCTGCCTTCGCGGCGAAGCACCGCCCGCATCCGCGCCAGCAATTCGCGTATCTCGAACGGCTTGACCAGATAATCGTCGGCGCCGAGATCGAGGCCTTCGATCCTGTGATCGACGCCATCCCGCGCGGTGACGATAATGACCGGGCACCTGCAGCCATTCGCGCGCAACTGCCGCAGGATATCCCGACCGTCCGCATTCGGCAGGCCGAGATCGAGCAGCAGCACCTCGTAAGACTCGGCTGAGGCGGCAAGCAGCGCGGACTCGCCATCCCTCACCCAGTCGACGGCGTAGGCAGCATCCTTCAGCGCCTGCTCGACGGCGGCCCCAACCATCCTGTCGTCTTCGATCAGCAAAACCCGCAAAGCTCGATCCTCGAAACCGCCGGGCCATCCGGCCGTCAAAATCATGACCGTTCCGACTTAGCGCAGAGTTAGGGAGCGCCAGCAGGCCCAAAATGCGGCGAAGGCCGCCCCGCATTGAAAATTCTCGTCCCTAAGCCCGGCCTAAGTCGCCTGCGCGACGGTCTCGCATCGCTTCGGCTTTGGGAGATTTGGGCGTGTCGCAATATTCAGGTCTTGGCGCAAGACGGATGCTGAACAAGGTTCCGGAGGTCACGGCGATCTTCTGGGCCATCAAGATTCTCTCGACCACGGTTGGCGAGACCGGCGCCGACTATCTCGCGGTGCATGTCGGCCTCGGCGCCAGCCTGACCGCGATCTGCATGAGCGTCCTGCTGGTCGCGGCACTGCTGCTGCAACTGAACCGCCGCGTCTACGTGCCCTGGATCTACTGGCTGACCGTCGTTCTCGTCAGTATCGTCGGCACGCAGCTCACGGATCTCCTGACCGACAAGCTCGAGATCAGCCTCTACATCAGCACAGCGGCGTTCGCTTGCGCGCTCGCCGCGACCTTTGCGGTCTGGTACGGCGTCGAGCGCACGCTATCGATCCACAGCATCGTGACGACGCGGCGCGAGCTGTTTTATTGGACGGCAATCCTGTTCACCTTCGCGCTCGGCACGGCCGCAGGCGATCTTGCCACCGAAGCACTTGGTCTCGGTTTCCAGCTCGGCGTCGCCGCCTTCGGCGTGCTGATCGCGGCGGTGATGATGGCCTATTATTTCGGCGCCAATCCCGTCCTCACCTTCTGGCTTGCCTACATCCTGACCCGCCCGCTTGGCGCCTCGCTCGGCGATCTGCTCTCGCAATCGCGCGAGTACGGCGGCATCGGCCTCGGCACGATCCAGACCAGCATCGCCTTCCTGACCGTGATCGTCGGCCTCGTCGCCTGGGTCTCTTTCGAGGGCGACGGCAGGCGCCGCGCCGATCCGGCGTAATAGCTTCAACCGCGAAATCCCGCTCCCTGCATGAAGCAGGGGCTCCACCAGGAGAAACCACATGATGAAACTGATTTCCGCCGTCGCCGTCTGCCTGCTGACGACCTTCGCGGGCGAACCGCACATGCACGCGAGCCAGCACTTCACCTTCGTGCCGCTCGCGGAAGCCGCGACCGCAAAGCTTGGCGATCTCACGCCGTTCCGGAGCATCGTGGTCGACGTCGCCGCGCTGATCGACAAGGGCGACCTCCCCGCCGCCAAGACAAGGATCAAGGACCTCGAGACCAAATGGGACGAAGCCGAAGCCGGATTGAAGCCGCGCGCGGCAGCCGATTGGCACACCGTCGACAAGGCGATCGACCGCGCGCTGGAGGCGCTGCGCGCGGGCGCGCCGGATGCGGCGAAGTGCAAACAGGCGGTCGCAGATCTGCTCGCGGCCATGGATACCGCCGCGAAGTCCTGACGCCTCTGCGCGCCATCATCCCGTCAGCCGCGGATCCCGGTCCGCGGCTGACGCATCAACGAGGACACAATGGAAGATCAGACCAAAAGCAGTATCAGCAACGAGAGCAAGGTCCCCGAGGTCACGCTCGGCTTCTGGATCATCAAGATCGCCGCCACCACGCTCGGCGAGACCGGCGGCGACACCGTCACCATGACGCTGAACTGGGGCTATCTCGCCGGGACTTGCCTGTTCCTCGCGGCCATGATCGTCCTGGTCGCGGCGCAGGTCCGCGCGCGCAAATTCCATCCAGCACTGTATTGGGCCACCATCGTCGCATCGACCACCTTCGGCACCACGATGGCTGACTTCGCCGACCGCTCGCTCGGCATCGGCTATACCGGCGGCTCGACGCTGCTGCTCACTTGTCTCGTGCTGGTGCTCGGCTTCTGGTATCGCGCCGAGGGAACGATCTCGGTCAACAGCGTCAGCACACCGCGCGTTGAGGCGTTCTATTGGGGCGCGATCACCTTTTCACAAACACTGGGTACTGCGCTCGGCGACTGGATCGCGGATACCGGGGATATGGGCTATCGCGGTGGCGCACTGATCTTCGCGGCCGGACTCGCCGTTATCGCAGCACTTTATTTCTGGACGCGCGTCTCACGCGTCACGTTGTTCTGGGCCGCCTTCATCTTGACGCATCCGCTGGGGGCGACCGTCGGCGACTTTCTCGACAAGCCGCTCGACCACGGCGGCCTGGCGCTGAGCCGGCCGCTGGCCTCGGTCGTGAT
Source organism: Bradyrhizobium sp. LA2.1 (assembly GCF_040547725.1). Lineage (NCBI taxonomy): Bacteria > Pseudomonadati > Pseudomonadota > Alphaproteobacteria > Hyphomicrobiales > Nitrobacteraceae > Bradyrhizobium > Bradyrhizobium sp. LA2.1. Next base: position 100,459 of record NZ_JBEPQI010000031.1, on the reverse strand, counting down.
CGCAGCTTTTATGCTGGGGTGCCTGCTGCTGCTCCCGCAACGCGCGGGGCAGCATCCCGGCAACACCCCGGCGCCGGAGCAAGCCTGAATGGCCGAACGTTAGCGAATGATCGTCGTCAGAGACGAGTAGCGCCGGTTCGGCTTGGCCTCGCCCGGCGCAAACTGCGCGAAGGCCTCGCTGACGCGGACCGCCGGCGGCGTATCGCTGGCGAAGCGGAATTCCTTCGGCCGCGGCGCGTAGAAGCTGGCGCTGTAATAGGCGTCGTCGAAACGCGCCTCGCCGACGCCGAACAATGCGTCGCAGACGAACAGGAGCGCGTAGACTCCCGCAACCGCCGCAACGATCTCCCTGAGAACAGACATGTCGATGCCCCAACCTTTTGCAGGCAGGAAGCACGCCGGTTCCAAAGCCGAGGTTTAAGGCAGCGGCCTTCTTGTCCGCAGGGTTTGCCGCCGCTGAGCGGAATGCAGACAATTTTATCGATGTCGAAAAGAGAGCCCGCCTGACCGGACGATCAGGCGGGCCCAGGATTGGCCGATCGGGAGGTTATCAGACGGCCAGATTCATCCAGACAGCCTTGGGCTCGGTGAAATTGTCGAGCGCGGCGGTGCCGTGCTCACGGCCGAGGCCGGAGTCGCGCTCGCCGCCCCAGGGCAGGCGCACGTCGGTGTAGCCATAGGTGTTCATCCAGACCGTGCCCGCACGCGCCCGCTTGGCGAAGCGCTGGAGCTTGCCGATGTCGCGGCTCCAGACGCCGGCGGCGAGGCTGTAGGCCGTGCCGTTGGCGATCCTGAGCGCATCGGCCTCGTCCTTGAACTTGATGACGCTGACGACGGGGCCAAAAATCTCCTCCTGCGAGATCCGCATCTCGTGTACGACGCCTGCGAACACCGCGGGGCTGATGAAATAGCCGCGATCGCCGACCTTCTCGCCGCCGGTGACGAGGGTCGCGCCCTCCTTCTGGCCGATGTCGACATAGTCGAGGATCGACTTCATCTGCTTCTCGGAGATGACGGGGCCGAGCACCGTCTTGCGATCGAGCGGATCGCCGATCCTGAGCGACTTTGCGCGCGCCGCGAGACGCTCGACGACCTCGTCGTACGCCTTCTCCTGCACCAGCACGCGGGAGCCGGCCGAGCACACCTGGCCGGCATTGAAGAAGATGCCTGAGGCCGCAGCCTTGGACGCCGCTTCGAGATCGGCATCGTCAAAGATGACGTTGGCCGACTTGCCGCCGAGCTCGAGCGAGACGCGCTTGAAGTTGCTGGCCGCGCCCTTCATGATTCCGCGGCCGACGCCGGGCGAGCCGGTGAAGGTCACCTTGTCCACGTCAGGGTGATTGACCAGTGCGTCGCCGACGACCCGGCCCGGACCGGTGACGACGTTGAAGACGCCCGCCGGCAGGCCCGCTTCGAGCGCGAGCTCGGCGATGCGCAGCGCCGACAGCGAGGTCAGCTCGGCCGGCTTCATCACGATGGTGCAGCCGCAGGCCAGCGCCGGCGCGAGCTTCCACATGCCGATCATCAGCGGGAAATTCCACGGCACGATCGCCGCGACCACGCCGACCGGCTCGCGCACTGTATAAGTCAATGCATCGTCACGTACCGGCACGACGTCGCCGCTGATCTTGTCGGCCCAGCCGGCGTAATAGATCAGCGTGTCAACGGCAGCTGGAAAATCCTGGCGCGTCGTCGCGGAGATCGGCTTGCCGGCATCGATCGACTCGAGCTCGATGATTTCTTCGGCGTGTGCCTTAAGCAGATCCGCCCAGCGCAGCAGTATCTGGCCGCGCTCCGAGGCGCGCATCGTACGCCACGGACCTTCGAATGCCCGGCGCGCGGCTGCCACGGCATGCTCGACATCGGCCTCGCCGCCTTCGGCGACGACGGCGATGACCTGCCCGGTGGCGGGATTGAGGGATTTGAAGGTACGGCCGGAGCTGGCGGGGACGCGGCGGCCGTCGATGAGCAGATGCTGCGGCCGGGCCATGAATTCGGTGGCCGGAGAGTGCGCAAAGTCATATGCAACGGACATCATATTTCTCCTGTTCTGGTATACCAGACTAGGCGCCTATTGGCTGGAGTAAATATGATATGGTTTGCCAATGGACGCCTTACATATGAAGCGTAGTTCATAAGGATTTCAGATGCTTCAGATCGAGATCGAGGCCGTCTGGCGATTTCGCCACGAGGGCAGCCCGCGCACCGCCGTGATCATGCTCGGCGTCCTCAACGAAATCAGGAAGACCGGAAAGATCACGAGCGCGGCCAGCGATGTGCACCTGTCCTACCGGCACGTCTGGAATCTGATCGAGCAATGGTCGGAGTTCTTCGGAACCCCTCTGGTCGAGACCCAGCGCGGCAAGGGCTCGAAGCTCACGCCGTTCGGCGAGCGGCTGGTGTGGGCCGGCGAACGCATGCAGGCCCGGCTCGGGCCACAGCTCGAAAATCTGGCGCAGGAGCTGGCGAGCGAGATAAAGCCGTTCCTCGAACAGCGCCCTTCGGTGATCCGCGTTCATGCCAGCCACGGCTTTGCCGTGGCAAAACTGCGCGAATTCCTCGATCGCGAGCCCGGCATCGGCGTCGACCTGCGCTATGTCAGCAACCAGCATTCGCTGGTCGCGCTGGCGCAAGGCGCCTGCGACCTCTCCGGCCTGCATCTGCCGCACGGCGCGTTGCGCGCGCAAGGCATCAAGGCGGCGCGCGAATGGCTCGACCCGCGCGAGGATCGCATCATCAGTTTCGTCACGCGCGAGATGGGGCTGATGGTCGCGCGCGGCAATCCGCTGCGCATCGCCTCGCTTCATGACCTCACCGGGCCAAAAGTCCGCTTCGTCAACCGCGACCATGATTCCGGCACGCGCCTGTTGTTCGACCAGCTGCTTGCCGCGAACGGCATCGACGAGAGCAAGATCAACGGCGCGCAGCAGATCGAGTTCACCCATGCGGCGGTCGCAGCCTACGTCGCAAGCGGCATGGCGGATGCGAGTTTTGGTGTCGAGGCGGCCGCCCGCCACTTCGGCCTCGATTTCATCCGCATCCTCACCGAGGATTATTTCTTCGTCTGCAAGCGCGCCTTCCTCGATACCGGGCCGATGCAGCGCATCCTGGAGATCATGCGCAGCGCCGATTTCCGTGCCGCCGTCGCCACCCTGCCCGGCTACGTGCCGTCGGATACCGGCAACGTGACCGGCGTGAAGGCGTTTCTGGAGATGCACGCCGTGCGGTGATGCTCGGCTCGGCAATGATCTCGCGTCCCGCCGATGGGATGCGCGGCACGGGCACTATCGCCAGCGGCTGACCTTCGTTGGCTCACTCAAGCTGATCGTCAACCACATCTGACCCGGCGCGGCACCTTATTGCCGAGCGCTCGGACTCAGCAGGCAGGCCGCAAGCTCGGTGCGGTTGTGCACGCCGAAGCGTCGGCACAGGTTCGCGACGTGCTCCTTCACGGTCTGATCGGAAATCCCCATCTCGCGGGCGATTTCCTTGTTGGTCTGGCCGCGGCAGACCCGGATGGCGACGTCCGCGGATCGTGGCGGAAGCGATGCCGAGAGCGTCGCCACCGGCGTCGCTGCCGGCTCGGGGACCCGGATTGCGGCAGGATGGGCGTCGATCGCGCCCGCGTTCGTCATGTTGGTCAAAGCGAGCGAGCCGGCCCGACACAGCATCTCCATGCGCTGCCGCGACCGCATCGTGTACGGCGCGTCCGTATCAGTCGTCGCCGTAAACAGCACGCCGACGATCTTCTGCCCGCACCACAACGGGCCGCCCATGTTGTATGCAAAGCCCCACTCGTGCAGCATCTCGAAGGACGGACTGTGCCGCCATTGCTGCGGACCGATCACCGTTTCGCCGTCGACCGCGCGGCCTTGGGTCATGATGCAGTCGAGCACGGGGTCGCGCTTCCAGAAGCCGGCCCTGTAATTGTCGAGCAGGCCTTCTGCGACGTGCCGGCTGTAGACCAGTTCCGGTTCGAGCCCGTCGAGCAAATAGAGGCCGACGGTCGGCGATCCCGTCAATTCCGTGATCGCCGAGCAGCAGGCAATGCCAAGCGCGCGCACCGAGCGGCTCTCGGCGATGGACATCAGCCGATCTGCGAGCTGGCGCTCGGGCAGACCATCCAAATGCTCCTGCTCGGCTCTCACCGCCACTCCTCGCGCGAACGCGCCATGCCCTCGGACACACGCGCGTCATTGCCGATTGTTATAGGCTTAAAATTTCTGCCTTGCCTGATCTTTGGTCAAGCGAAAAGAAGCGGCAAAACACTGCTCTCCCGGCCCAGCTTTGCGGCAGAGCAGCATGGCCAACACCCCCCATGATGGGGGATTGCTGCTTTAGCCGCCTCATCTCTAGCATCCTGGCCATCGGGATCGCGTAACGACGTTCGCGGGTTCCGACGGGGACATTTCGACACCAACGCGAGCCGTTCGTCGCGCGCACCAACAGTCGTTGGCGCGTGTGGGCGGAGTCTTGCCCGCGACCGGCGTCTGTTCCGCCCGACCCAGATCTTCGCGTCCAGCAGCGTTGCGCGAAGAACCAACAGCCCGACGTGGAGACACCGACCATGAGCCCTTCCGTGCAACTCGCAGTAAAGCCTTCCGCGACCCCGACGGTGGCCGAGTTCCATGCGCGCCTCGACGCGCTGCTACCGCTGGTCGAATCCAGGGCCGCGGAGGCTGAGACACAGGGCTATCTGACTGACGATGTGGTAGCGGCGCTGCGCAACGCCGGCATCTACACCATGCTGTTCCCGAAGGAGGTCGGCGGCGCCGAGCTTCTGCCTTACGACGCCATGACCGTGATCGAGCGGCTCGCGTACGCTCACGCCTCCGCCGGCTGGTGCGTCATCGGCAACAACATGGAAGGCACGACGCTCGCCATCTACATCGAGGACGAGGGTATCAAGAAAGTCTTCGCGGGCGGGCCTGACATTACGATTGCCGGCAACGGCGTGCCGCGCGGCTTCGCCCGACCGGTCGATGGCGGTTACATGATCCGCGGCAACTGGGCCTATGGCAGCGGCATTCAGCACGCCGAGTGGGTCCATTCAGGCTGCTTCGTCACCGACGCATCCGGCAAGGACATGGTGTTCGGCCCGAACGGCCAGCCCAAGATCGTCGTCACCCACCATCCGCGCGCGACCATCAAGTTGATGGGCAATTGGGACGTGCTCGGCCTGCGCGCGACGGGAAGTTTCGACTACACTTTGAGCGAGGGCGACGAGTTGTTCGTGCCCACGCACATGACCTACGATTTTGACATTGGCGCGCCGCGCCGAGGTGGTGTGCAGGGTGCACTGGGGCTGGCAGGCTACAGCGCCTGGGCGCATTCCGCCTGGGCCGTCGGTGTCGGCCGCCGCATGCTCGACGAACTCGTCAAGGTGATCGTCCAGCGCCAGGATCCATTCGGCAAGTCGCGCGACAGCGCGAGCTTCAAGTTCCAGTTCGCGCAGGCCGAAGCTCGTTTCCGCGCAGCACGTGCGTTGGTCCACGAAACCTGGAAGGACGTCTCGGAGACTTGTGCCGGCGGTGAAAGTCCGTCGCTGGAGCAGATGACGATGATCAAGCTGTCATTGCGCCACGTCCACGACGTTCTGTCGGACGTCGCCACCTTCGCGCATCGCGCCGCCCGCGGCGCCTCGCTACACAACACGCCGATGCAGCGGTTCTATCGCGACATCCATTCGGGCACGCAGCACATCCTGATGGCCGACCAGATCGTCGAAGAGTGCGGCCGTGCGCTGCTCGGCCTCCCCGGCCCCGGTGCGCAATGGACGGTCTTCGGGGTGACGGGCTGAGCAAGCGACCAGACACGAGGGCGTCGAGGTGAGGACATCCCGCATCGTTGGCTTCTGCGGCAATAGTTGGCGCCCGGCGAAGTCGCGCATGCTGGTGGAAGCCGTCGCCGCCGATCTTCAGGCGCAGCATGGACTGAAGACCACCGTCCTCGATCTTGTCGATGCCGGTTGCGGCATCGCCGGCTTCACCCGGACCGCACTCGATGACAACGCGCGCGCCGTCGTCGAGGCCATCGAACAGGCCGACGGTCTCGTGATCGGATGCCCGGTGTTCCAGGGCTCCTATCCCGGATTGTTCAAGCACGTATTCGACTTGATCGAACCCAGCGTGCTGCGCAATCGCCCGGTGCTGCTGACCGCGGTCGGCGGCGGCCTGCGCCACTCGCTGGTGGTCGAGCACCAGCTCCGCCCGCTGTTCGGCTTCTTCGAAGCCTGCACCGTTTCGACGGCGATCTACGCCAGCAGCGGCGAGATCGTACCGGGCGAGCCGCTCGCACCAATGACAGCCGCGCGGCTCGCCAACGCCGTCGAACAATTCGCCTCACTTCTCAGCGGTCGCCAGGAAGCCGCCGCATGACTCACCAACGCCCGGCTCTGCCGCCTTCAACCGGAGATGACCATGCTTGATACCGTCAAACCCTCGCCCGATCTCACCGGCTTCTCCCGCGCGGAACATACGATCAACCGCGTGCGGACCGTCGTTCACAGCATCGGAAGCGGCCCGGTGCTGGTGTTCCTGCACGGCACCGGCACCTTCACCGGCTTCGAGATGGCGCGCGATTGGGCGAAGCGGCACACGGTCATCATCCCCTATCATGCGGGCTTTGGCGATTCCGGCGACGCCGAGACGGTCGACACCGTCGAGGATCACGTCCTTCACTACATGGATCTGTTCGACAAGCTTGGCCTTGAGCAGTTCGACCTCGCCGGGTTCTCCCTCGGCGGATGGCTTGCCGCGGAGTTCGCGATCCGTCAGCCGCATCGGGTCCGCAAGCTGGTGCTGGTTGCGCCCGCCGGTCTTGTGGTCGGAAGCGCGCCTGCGCCCGGATTGTTCGAGATCGCACCGCAAGAACTGCCAGCCTATCTCGCGCACGATCCGGCCGCGGCACTCCGTTACTTTCCCAAGGCGCCCGATCCGGCCTTCGACGCCCGGCTTGGACGCGAGGTCACGGGCTTTGCCAAGCTGATCCGCAGCGAACCGCAGGGCAATCCCAAGCTCGCGCACTGGCTGCATCGGATCACGATGCCGACGCTGGTGCTGTGGGGGGCCGCAGATCGTTTGCGCCCGACCGCCCAGGCAGATGCCTGGAAAGCAGGGCTCCCCGACGCACGCGTGACGCTGGTGCCGGCGACCGGTCATCTCGTGTTCGAGGAAACGCCGTCTTCCGCACACTACGTCACCGATTTTCTCATCGATTGATCCCGCACACAACAGAGGACACCACCATGATCGAGATGCCTCCGGGCGTGACCCCTGCCAAAGAAGGCTTTGGCAACGTCATCTGGAACATTCTGGGCCAGACCTACACGCTGAAGCAGCACTCCGAGGCATCGATGGCCTGGCATGCAGTGTTTCCGGATGGCACCTTCGTGCCGCCGCACGTGCATCCGACCCAGGATGAATTCGTCTATGTGCTGAGCGGCCGCTACGACCTCTGGCTCGACGGCAAGGACTTTGTCGCCAAGGCCGGCGACCTCGTCCGCATGCCCAAGGGCATCCCCCACGGTATTTTCAACAAGTCGGGCGAAACCGCCACCAGCCTGTTCTGGGTCGCACCGACGCGGTCGCTGAAAGAGCTGTTCGAGCGCATCCACAATCTCCCCGATCCGCAGGAGGTCGTGCGACGTGCCGCCGAACACGAGGTCAACTTCCTGCCGCCGCCCGCCTAAGGCCACGCCGATTCCGTCGACACGCAAACCGCGAGAACCGATGATGACCATGCTGACAACAACTTGGACGTCCATCTCCGAGAACGACCGCCGTCGGATAGCCCGGTGGCAAAAAGGCATGCTGGCGCTCGCCATCCTCTGCGAGATCTTTCTCGCCGCCGACTGGTATGCGTTCGCGGCCGTACTGCCCTTCGTCTCCGAGAGCCTCAAGCTCAATCCCGCCGAGGCCGGGCTTGCGCAAGGCATCTTTGCGCTGACCTACGGTATCGGCATGGTGGTGTGGTCTCCGGTCAGCCGGTCGATGACAGCGCGCAACATGCTGCTGATCGGGCTTGCGGGCACTGGTATCGGCATGGTGCTCCAGGTGTTCGTACAAAGCTACACACAGCTCGTGATGCTCCGGCTCGTGATCGGCTTCTTCGACGCCGGCATCTTCATCGGCAACATGAAGCTGATCTTCGGCTGGTTTCCGCAAAGTCGGCGTGGCTCGGTGGTAGGCATCATCCTCGCCGCCTACAGCCTCGCCATCACTATGGATTTCGCGCTCGGCATTCCCCTGACGATTGCGACCGGTTGGCGGACCTTCTTCGCCGTGCTGGCAATCGGCACGCTGCTCGTTGCAGCCGTCGACGCACTCGTCGTCCGCAACGATCCGCGCGAGCTCGGCATCGACGGTTTCACCTGGGGCAACGAAACACCGCAGGAGCACCTGCCGCTCGGCGAGATCTTCCGCTCGAAATGGATCGCGGTCGGCGGCTTCGGCATCGTGGCCTGCACCTTCGCGATCGCCGGCACCGCCACCTGGGTGGTGCCGGCCTTCATCACAGTACAGCACATGCCGCCGGAAGCCGGCGCTGTCATCGGCACCGTCATGGGGTTGTCGCAGGTGCTCTTCCTGGTGATTGGCGGCTACATGTCCGATAGGCTCGGCAAGCCCTTCATGATCAAACTCACCGCATGTCTCGCTTTCCTGACCGCGCTGATGTTCCTGTGGAGCGTGGTCACACCGATGTCGTTCTCGATGCTGGTGCTGTTTGCAGCACTCAGCGGTATCGCCCTGCTCGGCGGCGGCGCTATCTTCGCCCTGCTCAGCGAAAAATACTCCGACGCGCTCGCACCGGCCGCGATTGGATACGCCGAGGTATTTGGCATCTTCTCGGCCTTCGTGGCGCCCTGGATGATGGGCGCCATCATCAACGCCTCGGCCGGCTCGTTCACCGGCGCCTTCATTGCTTTCGCGGTGGTCGAGCTCATCATCGTCGGCCTTTTGATGATCCTCGCCCGCGAGGACGTCAGTCAGGGCGCGGTGGTCGGAAGCCCCGCGGAATAAGATGCAGCGATCAGGGCACGGGCTAAAGCCCGTGCTCTGCGGACCTCGACAAAGGTCCATCTTCTGGGAAATCGGGCGCCCTCACCTTGTCCGCGACGGGCAAGAGTGGCAATCTCGCGAGGCAGAGCCCAAGAGACCCCGTCATGCCGCGCGTGAGCGCCAAATCCCTCCCCCAGCTGAGCCTTCGCATCGACCTCGACGGCGAGGATCGGATCGGGCCCGGCAAGATCGAGCTTTTGGAGCAGATCCGCGAGCAAGGCTCGATCTCGGCGGCCGGCCGCGCCATGGACATGTCCTACAAGCGCGCCTGGGACCTCGTCGACGAGATCAACCGCATTTGCGGACATCCGGTGGTCGAGCCGCAGGCCGGCGGCAAGAACGGCGGCGGCGCGATGCTCACGCCCTTCGGCGAGAAACTTGTTGCTCGCTACCGCAAGATCGAACGCGACGCCGCGCGCGCCGTGCACAAGGAGCTGGAAGCGCTCAAGAGCGACATCGGCCGTTCGCGGAAATCGTGAACGGACGGGCGCGCATCCTGGCGGCTCGCTAGCGCATCCAGCGTGGCAGAGGCAGATTTTTCTTGCGCAGGAATTCCGGGTTGAACAGCTTGGATTGATAGCGCTGTCCGCCATCCGCGAGGATGGTCACGATGGTTTTGCCTGGACCGAGGTCGCGCGCAAGTCGCATGGCTCCAACGATATTGATCGCGCTTGAGCCACCCAGCACCAGCCCTTCGTGCTCGATCAGGTCGAACAGGACAGGCAAGGCTTCCTCGTCCGTAATCTGATATGCCGTATCGATGGGGGTGCCTTCGAGATTCCGGGTGACACGGACTTGCCCGATCCCTTCGGTGATGGAGTCTCCCTCTGCCGTCAGCTCGCCTTTGGTGAACCAATTGTAGAGAGCGGCCCCCATGGGATCGCTGAGCGCAATCTTGATGCCGGGATTTCGCTCCTTGAGGGCCCGCGCGATCCCACCCAAGGTACCGCCGCTCCCGACGGCACATGTGAAGCCGTCGATTCTTCCAGCCGTCTGCTGCCAAATCTCGGGACCGGTCGTGCGATAGTGCCCCTCCCGATTGGCGACATTATCGAACTGATTGGCCCAGAACGCACCGAGCTCCTCGGCGAGCTGGCCGGAATAGCGCGCGTAATGACCCGGATTGGAATAAGGTACGGCAGGTACCAGGCGCAGGTCGGCACCGCACAACCGCAACATGTCCTTTTTCTCCTGACTTTGCGTGTCAGGCATCACGATCACGCTTCGATAGCCGCGTGCATTCGCCACGAGCGCTATGCCGATTCCGACATTGCCGGCTGTTCCTTCGACGATGACGCCTCCTGGCCCAAGCTTGCCGCATCGTTCGGCATCGTTGATCATGGCCAGCGCCGCGCGATCCTTGATCGAGCCGCCGGGATTGAGAAATTCGGCCTTGCCATAGATCTCGCAACCCGTGGCCTCCGACGGCATTCGCAGCCTGATCAATGGCGTGTTGCCGATAGCGTCCAGGAAACCCGTTCGAACATCGCTCATCGCTTGCCACCTCTGCCCGCCCGCAACTTTAGGCTGGCGAACAGGCAAAGCGATTCTCTAGTTCATTCGAGGCGTGCAACATTTCCGGCGCTCGACCGGCCCAATCGGCAATTCCATTCTTAGGCGGTGTTTTGTTTACGCCTTTGGCCCAAGCCGCTAGTTCGGCCGCACCGACATTCCCGGCATCGGCTGGGTCAGCGCTTCGCCGAGCAGGCTCTGCTCGGCTTTCGGGATCGAGAAGCGCACCTTGAAGCCGTCCTCGGTCTGAAGCGTGATGATGCGCTGGGTCGTATCGGTCGCCTGCTCGATCGCCCAAGACGCCAGCGGATAGGCGTAGCGCAGGCTCTGGTCGCCGTAGCGGGCCTTCAGCGCCGCCTCGAGCAGCCCGGGCAGCGTCATGATGAGGGCGCCGACCTGGTTGAGCGAGACGCTGACCGCGGCGGGGTTGCCCGCCAGATCCTCGAAGCCCAGCGAGATCGCGCCGCCGTCGGACGCCACCTCGCAGGTCGTGAGCTGCCTCACCTTGATTTCCATCGTCAGTCCCGGAACGCGGTTCGCTATATTCATCACGATATATCGATATGTCCACCCGCGTCCAGCCCTGCTTTTCTGGAATTGATCGAACCGGCCGCCATGGCCGGTTCGGCAAAGTCGTGATATATAGTTCGATATAACGAGGCCCCGAACGGCCCGTTTCTGCAAGGGAGCGCAAAGCCAATGAGTGACTACAATCTTCTCATCGACGGCAAGATGGTGCCCGGCGACCAGACCATGCCGGTTCTCAATCCCGCGACCGAAGAGGTGCTGGCGCAGTGCCCGCGTGCCTCGAAGGCGCAGCTTGACGCCGCCGTCGCCGCGGCGAAGGCCGCCTTCCCGGCCTGGGCCGCGACCCCGATGGCGGAACGCCGCAAGCTCGTGAACAAGATGGCCGACGTGATCGAGGCCAATTCGGGCGAGCTCTCCCACATCCTCACCAGCGAGCAAGGCAAGCCGCTTGGCGACGCCACCGGCGAGGTCCTCGGCATGGCCGCGTTCTTCCGCTACCTCAGCTCGCTCGAACTGCCGATGAAGGTGATCGAGGATTCCGGTGACCGCAAGGTGGAAGCCTATCGCCGCCCGCTCGGCGTCGTCGGCGCCATCATTCCCTGGAACTATCCGCTCCTGATCCTCAGCTTCAAGCTGCCGTCGGCGCTGCTCGCCGGCAACACGCTGGTGGTGAAGCCGGCGCCGACCACGCCGCTCGCGACGCTGCGCTTCGCCGAGCTGATCAAGGACGTCCTGCCGAAGGGCGTTCTCAACTTCATCACCGACGCCAACGACCTCGGCGGCGAGATGAGCAAGCATCCTGATATCCGCAAGATCTCGTTCACCGGCTCTTCCGCCACGGGGCAGAAGGTGATGGCGAGCGCGGCGCAGACGCTCAAGCGCATCACGCTCGAGCTAGGCGGCAACGACGCCGGTATCGTGCTCGACGATGTCGACCCGAAGAAGGTCGCTCCCGGCATCTTCGAGGGCGCGTTCCAGAACTCCGGCCAGGTCTGCCTCGCCATCAAGCGGCTCTACGTCCACGAGTCCGTCTATGACGAGCTCTGCAACGAGCTGGTCGCGATCGCCAAGAGCACGGTGGTCGACGACGGCGCCAAGCAGGGCACCAAGCTCGGACCGCTGCAGAACAAGATGCAGTACGAGAAGGTGAAGACGTTCCTCGAGGACGCGCGCAAGAACGGCAAGGTGGTCGCCGGCGGTTCGGCGATGGACCGTCCCGGCTATTTCATCGAGCCGACCATCGTGCGCGACATCCAGGAAGGCTCGAAACTGGTCGACGAGGAGCAGTTCGGCCCGGTGCTGCCGCTTATCAAGTACTCCGACAAGAACGATGCGATCCGCCGCGCCAACGCCACCACCTACGGCCTCGGCGCGTCGGTCTGGTCGTCCGACATCAAGCGCGCGCACGAGGTCGCAACGCAGCTCGAGTCCGGCACGGTCTGGATCAACAAGCACCTCGACATGGCCCCGCACATCCCGTTCGGTGGCGCCAAGCAATCGGGCATCGGTACAGAGTTCGCCGAGGAAGGTCTCGCCGAATTCACCCAGCTCCAGATTATCAACGGCCCGCCGGCGGCCTGATCGGAAAACCGGGGCCGCGGCGGAAACGTCGCGGCCCCAATTCTTTGCCGTCAAACGGAGGCCGACCATGTTCGATGCGCAATGCGACCTCGCCGCCCTCGTCTACGAGGCGCATCAGGACCCCGACGCGGTCCTGCGCAGCTTCGCGGCGGATCTGAATGCGCGTGGCTGTCGCGTCGTCGGCATGGTTCAGGCCGGCCAATGCGCGGATTCGAGCCTGTCGGCCGTGCTGCTTCACAGCGGCGAGACGCTTCCGCTCGCGCAGGATTTCGATCCGGCCGCGCGCGGCTGCCGTCTCGATCTCGCGCGGCTGCAAAATGCGGGGATGCGGATCGCGGACGCCCTCTCGCATGGCGCCGATCTCGTCATCATCAACCGCTTCGGCAAGCGCGAGCGCGACGGCAAGGGCCTGTCCCATCTGATCGGACGCGCGCTCGACGCCGACATTCCCGTGGTGATCGCGGTTGGCAGAGACCATTTCGCCGACTGGATCAAGTTCGCCGGCGGCATGAGCGTCAGGCTCGGCTGCGAGCGCGGCGCGCTGGAGGCGTGGTGGCGCAGCATCTCCACAAGCAACGCGCGGCTTGACGTCGGATCACATCCTACGGTGTGCGAAATTCTGAAGTGAACGATCTGAGCCTGCCGGACTCGCGTACTTGTCCGTGGAGTCCTCACAGCATCGCGCCGACTTCCCCTGTCGCCGCCGCGCAGGCAGTAGTTTCCCGGAATATGGCCGACGGTCGGGCCTCTGATACGCTTGTGCGGATTCAACCCGCTCACCTCGACATGCCCTGGGTTCCCAAAATGCCGGTCCGTCGGCTAAAGCCATCGCGTGTCCTCAGCGTCGAGCGCTTCTCGGACTTCGACGAGTTTCGCGCCAACGAGGTGCTCGGACTCGGCACCAGCACGCCGCTCCGTCCGCGGGAATTCTCGTTGTCTCGCGCCATCCTGCCGCTCCGCGACGGGCTCTTCGTGCTCCAGCGCTCCTTTGCACGGCGGTTTGAGGCCGAGATCGGCACGGACAATGGCGTCGGCCTCGTTGTTCCCCTCACCTTTCACTCCATCGCCAATGGCCGCGAGGTCGATAGTTCGATGATCGCCGTCATGCGCGGCAAAGCCCCCGTCAAGGCGATCGAGCATCACCCCAACACTTACCTGATGCTGCGCTTCAACTCGGACATGCGCCATCGCGGCTGGGCGGATTTCGACACCGGCCTCGCCTATGTCCGCACGCAGGACGATCCGATGACGCGCCTGCGCGCGGCTATCGTGGAGATGTTCTCGCTGGCGTCGGCATGCAACGATCCCCGGCAATTCGAGGCGCTCTACCGCCCGATCCAGGAAACGCTGCTCGCCGGCCTCGACGCCACCCTGCTGCCGGCAGGCGCACGCAGCGCCCGCCCCGGTTCATTCGACAAGCACCGCAAGCTGATCGCGCATCTCGACGACGTCGTTGCGCTGTTCGGCAGCAAGCCGCTCTACAGCGACGACCTCGCCGCCGCGCTCGGCGTGTCCGTGCGCACGCTCCAGGTCGCGACGCACGCGGTGCACGGCGTGAGCCTGCACCACTATCTGCGCCTCAAACGGTTGTGGGCCGTTCGCGTCCAGCTCATGACCGGGGGCGATGGCTTGACCGTCAAGGCCGCCGCGCTCGGCAACGGCTTCTGGCACCTGGGCGACTTCTCAAGGAGCTACAGACTGGCCTTCGGCGAAGCGCCGTCCGAGACGCTGGCACGCGGACGGCGTCCGTTGCATCTGGCCATCGGCGCCTGAGAGTGCGGATCGCCCCTCAGGCGTGACCGTTCTGCTTGCGGTGCCCGCTCTCGCTGATGCGGTCGACCCAGGCGATACCGATTGCGGAAATGATGAAGGTCAGGTGGATCAGCACCTGCCACATCACGCCGGACTCGGTGAAATTGCTGCGCGTGGTGCCGAGATTGCCGGCCTCGATGAAGGTCCTGAGCAACGAGATCGAGGAAATGCCGATGATCGCCATCGCGAGCTTGATCTTCAGCACGCTGGCGTTGACGTGGCTCAGCCATTCCGGCTCGTCCGGATGGCCGTTCAGGTTCAGGCGCGAGACGAAGGTCTCGTAGCCGCCGACGATCACCATGACCAGCAGGTTCGAGATCATGACGACGTCGATCAGTCCGAGCACGACCAGCATGATCTGCTGCTCGCTGGCGTCGAACGAGTGCGCGACCAGGTGCCAGAGCTCTTTCAGGAACAGCAGCACATAGACGCCCTGCGCGACGATGAGGCCGACATAGAGCGGCACTTGCAGCCAGCGCGAGCCAAAGATGAGCTGGGCGAATGGGCCGATTTTCGGTCGCGGCCCGGCGTGCGCCGAAGGTGCTTTGGGTTCAGACGTCATGGATCACTCCGGATTGCAGGCAGGAATTGTCGCCTCAGAGACTCGCGATGACGGGCGCGAGTTCGAGCGAACCGCGATAGATCATCTCGAAGGCGACGTAAACGATGATGGCGAGACCGACATAGGCGATCCAGCGCTGCTTCTGCAACACCCGGCCGAGCAGATCGGCGGCGACGCCCATCATCGCGACCGACAGCAACAGTCCGAACGCGAGGATGTAGGGATGCTCGCGCGCGGCGCCTGCGACCGCGAGCACGTTGTCGAGCGACATCGAGACGTCGGCGGCGACGATCTGCAACGCCGCCTGCCCGAAGGTCTTGCGCGACGCCGGTGCGCTGCCCGCGCTGCCACCGTGGCTCAACGCGAGCTCGGTGTGCGCGGACTGCTCGCGCAGCTCGCGCCACATCTTCCAGCACACCCATAGCAACAGCACGCCGCCGGCGAGCAGCAGGCCGATCACCTGCAGGAGCTGGGTCGCGACGCCGGCGAAGACGATCCGCAAGGCTGTGGCTGCGACGATGCCGACGACAATGGCGCGGCGACGCTGCTCGGCCGGCAGGCCGGCGGCGGCAAGGCCGATGACGACGGCGTTGTCGCCGGCGAGCACGAGGTCGATCAGGATGACCTGGAGCAGCGCGGTCAGCGCGTCGGCGGTGATGAATTCAGTCATGATTGATCATTTTTCGATGCAGACGGATCGAGCCATTGCGGCTTCTTCCGCTCGACCCAATCCAGGACCTTGGAGCGCGAGGCGCGCAACGCCGGGACGTCTTCGGCGAGCAGTGCGAGGCCGAGCGGCAGCATCCAGACTCCGAGCACCGGCAGGAAGGAGAGCACGCCGCCAACGATGAGCAGCGCGCCCGAAGGGATCCTCACCCAGCGGCTGGACGGTTTCAGCAGATAGGCGACGGTGTCGCCCATACGCGGCGGCAGGCGGCGGACGAGCTTGTCGAGACGCGGGTCGCCACCGGCCATCTGGCGGGTGGTGACCAGGTTTCCTGTCGTCCGCTCGTCCGATGCTGTGCTCATGCTCACTCCTGCGTGGCGGCGCGCCGTTCAGTGCCTGCGCTGCCCGGCGCCACCGGCTTTGCGCGCGGCAGCACCAGCGTCAGCAGGCGCAACAGCTTGATCGCCTGCACTTCATGGGGATGCACGTCCTCGTCCGCAGCCGCGACGCGCTCCGACAGTTCCATCAGATGAGCCGACAGCGGCAGGTCCGAGACCGGACGCAACGTGTCGATCACCACATTGGCAAAGTCGGGCTCCTCGAGCCGTTCCGCCAGTTCATCAAAAATCGCAAACAGCCGGTCGTCACTCATGTGCGGCGCCAGTCCGCGATCCCTGATGAAGCGGATCACCTCGTCGCGCTCGACCGGCGAAACGCGCCGGTCGGCGACGGCGACGAGCGCGCCGGCAATGATCAACGCGACCGCAGCCTGCTCGTTCAGCCTGGACGGTTCCGTGATCTCGATCTCGGTCGGATTTGAAGTGGCGGCGTCGGACATCGTAGCTCCCTTACGTTGCGAAATGGCCGCACGGAGCTGCGATGGGGACGATTGAGTCGGAGAGAACTCGATAAGGCCCGACGATCGGCCGATCCATCGCATTCGCGCGGGACAGGTCATCCGACATCGCGAGGTTTTGCTGACATTGTCAGCGTCCTCGCCAGAGGGGCCCGGATTCTTGTTCGCTTCAGAGATAAAGATAGGTGGGCCGGAATCAAGGCGAACGGAGTGCGACCAGCCGCCGCATCGGGTTCCGTGTTGCCGGATGTGGTTAAGCAGTCGTGCGGGCTACGCACCTGCGATTATCCTCGCTGTCATCGCCCGCGCAGGCGGGCGATCCAGTACTCCGAGACGTCCGGGGTTCATCGAGAAGCCGCGGCGTACTGGATTCCCCGCCTTCGCGGGGAATGACAGCGGAGTGTGGAGCGCGCGTCTCACCTCACGACCTCGACAAGATGCGCGCGCGACGGTGCGGGATCGAACCTCTCGCCGAAATACTGTGTCTCGTGCGCCACCAGTCCTTCGCGGAATTCCATGATGCTGACGACATAGGACGGCACCCCGTCGTAGGTCAGCACGAACTCGCTCACCCAGAGATCGCCGCCGCCGACGATCCGCCGGACCGTGAAGCGCTTCTTGTTGGGCTGCACGAACCGGCTTTCCTGTATCGTCCTGCGGCCGCGGATGCGCTCGCCGGACTGCGGATAGTCGAGCACGGCGTCCTCACGATAGATGTCATGCTCGGCCTCGAAATCATTCGCGTCCGACGCAGCCCAATGGCGCTGAAGGGCCGCCAGTATCGCCTGATCATCCATCGCGCTCTCCCATCTTGCGGTGTCTCTCCCCAGATCGGGGCGCAGACAGCCGGCGACAAGACTGTCTAGCAACGTCTAACAACGACTAACGGGCCTAAATTCCGACATGGATGCAGATTGGCATTGCAGCGACCTGGAAACCGCCAGAGCCGCGCCGTCACGCCGGGGAACCCCATGGCCCGTTTGCTCTCCCTCAATGTCGGCCTGCCACGCGACATCGCGTGGCAAGGCAGGACCGTGCATACCGGAATCTGGAAGGCACCCGTCAGTGGTCCGCGCAGGGTGCGCCGGCTCAACATCGACGGCGATGGCCAGGGCGATACCGCCGGTCATGGCGGCGAGCAGCGCGCCGTCTACGTCTACCAGCAGGACTCCTATCAATATTGGCAGGAGCACCTCGGTCGAGCGAACCTCGTCCACGGTCAATTCGGCGAGAATTTTACCGTCGAGGGCCTCGCCGACAGGGACGTCTGCATCGGAGACCGTTACAGGATCGGCTCTGCCCTGCTCGAGGTGACGCAGCCGCGCGTCACCTGCTACCGGCTGGGTATTCGCATGGAAGAGCCGGACATGGCCGCGCTGCTCGTCAGGCACGGCCGGCCCGGGTTCTATTTTCGGGTGATCGAGGAAGGCGACGTCGAGGCCGGCGACGAGATCGTCCGGGTCGCTGACGGCCCCGAACGCATGAGCGTGTCCGAGATCAATGCGCTGCTCTATCTGCCCCCTCACCCGCGTGACCGCCTGGAGCGCGCGCTGAAAATTCCGGCGCTGAGCGGTGGCTGGCGTCATTCCTTCGAGGCGCTGCTCGAGCAGCAGCGCAAGGACACGACGGCGGGAAACGCCGGGCTCGGCCCGGCGTCGAGCCCGCCTCCGGCCTGGCGCGGCTTCCGGCCGTTCCGCGTCGCGCGCAAGATCGCCGAAAGCGGCAACGTGACGTCGCTGATCCTCGAACCCACGGACGGACATCCCGTCGCCGCCGCCCTGCCCGGGCAGTTCGTCGTCGTGCGGCTCGGCGCCTCCACTGCCCCCGCGATGACGCGCAGCTATTCGCTGTCCAGCCGCTCCGATGCCGCGTCCTGGCGCATCAGCATCAAGCGCGAAGCCCACGGCGCGGCAAGCCAATATGTCGCCGACGAGGTCAAGATTGGCGACGCTGTGCAGATCGGCGCGCCGCGCGGAAGTTTCACGCTACGGCAAGATGCGCGGCCCGTCGTCTTGCTGAGCGCCGGCATCGGCGTAACGCCGGTGCTTGCGATGCTGCACGCGCTCGCCGCGGAAGCATCGACGCGCGAGGTCTGGTGGCTGCACGGCGCCCGCAACGGTCGCGAACATGCGTTCGCCGCCGAGGTGCGTGGGCTGTTGACTGGGCTGGCCCACCATCACAGCCATGTCTGCTACAGCGCGCCCGACCCGGGCGATCGTCTCAATGTGGATTTCGACACGACCGGACATCTGGACCTCCGGGTGCTTCAAGCCCTCGGCGTCCCCTCAGACGGCGATTTCTATCTGTGCGGGCCGGCACCGTTCATGACTGATCTCTCGCGCGGGCTTGCCGGACTCGGCATCGCACCGGATCGCGTACACACCGAGATGTTCGGCGCCGGACCGTCCCTGACACCCGGCATAGCGGCATCCCCGCAGACGCGGGCGCACTTGCCGGCCGGCGCGACCGGCCCGGGCCCGATGGTCTCGTTCGCCCGCAGCGGCCTCAATGTCTGCTGGGGACCAGCATATGCCAGCCTGCTTGAGCTGGCCGAAGCCTGCGACGTTCCCGTGCGCTGGTCGTGCCGGACCGGCGTGTGCCACAACTGCGAGAGCGGGCTCGTGGCCGGATCCGTCAGCTATGCGCCGGACCCGCTCGACGCTCCTGCGGACGGCAATGTCCTGATCTGCTGTTCAAGGCCCCAGGGCGACGTCGTGATCGATCTGTGAGTGTCAGCACCCACGCCAGACGTGCGAGAAGACATGCGAGAGTTCGAAGACATGGGAGAGTCCAATGCGACCTGACATGATGCCGGGAGTAACCTTCCCGGATTACGAGCTCAGCGACCACACCGGCAAGCACCGGAAGCTCTCCGAGCTCCAGGGTGGCGATCCGATGGTGCTGGTTCTCGGGCGCGGCGGCTTCTGTCCGAAGGACCGGCGCCAGGCCGAAGGCCTGCTGCAACTCCATCGCGAGATGGAGGTCGGCTATTGCCGGCTGGTCACGATCACCACCGACAACATCACCCAGACCAACGAATATCGCAGCGGCGTCGGCGCGCACTGGCCTTTCCTGTCGGATTCGCGGCGGATCGTTCAGAAGGATCTCGACATCGCCGAATACACCGATCCCGTCCACAATCCGATGATCCCGCATGTCATCGTGCTGGAGCCCGGCCTGCGCGTTCACAAGATCTATAACGGCTACTGGTTCTTCGGACGCCCGACCGTCGAAGAGCTTCGTCAGGATCTCCGAGCCGTCAGCATGAATTGCCGTCCGGACTGGGACATCACCGCGCCCGGGCTGAAGGCCCTCTGGGATCAGGGCCACAAGGAGCATTTTTATCCCTACGGCAAGGCTTACGTCGAAACTCTCGGCGAACGGGATTAGAACCACATTCCGGCATCGTCCGTTCGGACGAATGCCGAGCCAGGAATGTGGATGATCCAGATGAAGACGACTCCCGGCGATCGTGCCGGCCGCATGGGTGCGCGCCAGATCTACGAAGCCCTGAGAGATCAAATTCTGACGCGGGTCTACGGCATCGACGGCCTGCTGCCGTCGTCGCGGGCGCTCGCCGGCGAGATGGGCGTGGCGCGCTCGACCGTGACCGTCGCCTATGAACAGCTCGCCGCCGAAGGTTTTATCGAGACACGCCATGGCGCGCGGCCACGCGTTGCCCGCGCCGTCGTCGAGCGCGGACGCGCGCGCGCCGCATCGCGGCCCTCGGCGCGCAAGGTACGGCTGTCGGCCTTCGGCGAGCGGCTGCGGTCGGACCCGCCGCGCTGGATCGAGCCGCCGCGCGGGCTCATCGCCAACTTCCGCTATGGCGAGCTCTCGCCGTCGGATTTCCCGGTGCTGGCATGGAAGAAGGCCGTGACGGCCGCGATGGCGCGCAAGCCCGAGCGGCTGGCCTATGACGACCCCTGCGGCGCGCTGCGGCTGCGGACCGCGCTTCAGGGCTATCTGTGGCGATCGCGAAGCGTCCGCTGCGAGGTCGATCAGATCGTTGTCGTGAACGGCTCGCAGCAGGGCCTCGACATCTGCGCGCGCCTCCTGCTCGATGCCGGCGACCGCTTCGTGATGGAGGATCCCGGCTACCAGATGGCGCGGCATACGCTCGCGGCGACGGGCGCCGAGACGGTGCCGATCCCCGTTGACGCGGATGGACTGGAGACAGCGCGGCTCGACGGCACCGAGGCCCGGCTCGCCTATGTGACGCCGTCGCATCAATATCCGCTCGGCGGCGTCATGCCGATCGGACGCCGGCACCAATTGCTCGCCTGGGCACGCCAGCACGACGCCTACGTGATCGAGGATGATTACGACAGCGAGTATCGCTACGACACCAAGCCGATCCCGCCGCTGCATGCGCTGGAGGGCAGCGACAACGTGATCTATCTCGGCACCGTCTCCAAGACGCTCTCCCCGACCTTGCGGATCGGCTACCTGGTCGTGCCCGCCGGGCTGCGATCCCTGTTCGCCGCCGCCAAGCAGATCATGGACCGGCACACGCCGCTGATCGAACAGCACGCTCTCGCTTCGATGCTCGAAAGCGGCGCCTATGACAGCCACGTCAGGCGCGTGCGCCGGCGCAACGCCGAGCGTCAGCAGGCACTGATCGGCGCGTTGCGCCGCCGGTTCGGAGATCGTGTCCGGATCGAGGGCACGGCGGCGGGCCTGCACGTGGTGG
Source organism: Bradyrhizobium sp. LA2.1 (assembly GCF_040547725.1). Classification (NCBI taxonomy): domain Bacteria; kingdom Pseudomonadati; phylum Pseudomonadota; class Alphaproteobacteria; order Hyphomicrobiales; family Nitrobacteraceae; genus Bradyrhizobium; species Bradyrhizobium sp. LA2.1. The sequence continues at coordinate 79,189 of NZ_JBEPQI010000031.1, read as the reverse complement.
CGTGGCTCGACGATCTGCCGCAGAAGCGCGAGGATGCATTGATCCAGGCGGCTCGCGCGAAGGGCGTCGGCATCTATCCCGTCTCTGCGTTGTTGGTCGGCCCAAGCCGGACGCCAAGCCGGACGCGGAAGACCGTCGGTCTCGTCATGGGCTATTCGGCACTGGAGATCGCGCAGATCGAGAGAGGCTGCAAGCTCCTCGCCCAGGCCGCCGCCGCACTGGACTGATCAAATCATACAGAACTGGCCGTTTCATACAGGCCAGATTCCGGCTATCTCCGCATTGAGAACGGAGACACGCCATGTACATCCCGCCCGCCTTCAAGGACGACGACATCGAGAGCATCCGCGCGACCATCCGCGGTGCGCGCCTCGCCAGCCTGGTGACGGCCACCGCCGAGGGCCCGGTCGCAACGCCCCTGCCGCTCTTCCTCGACGAGAGCGAAGGCGAGCACGGCGTGCTCTATGGCCATGTCGCCAGGGCCAACCCGCAATGGAAGCTGCCGCCGATCGGCGATGCGCTCGCCATCTTCAACGGCCCCGACGCCTATGTGACGCCGTCCTGGTATGCGACCAAGCAGGAGACCGGCAAGGTGGTGCCGACCTGGAATTACGTCGCGGTGCATGCCTACGGTCCGGTCGAATTCTTCCAGGAGCCGGAGCGCCTGCTCGACGCCGTGACGCGGCTGACGAACAGGCACGAGGGCGCACGCGCCAAGCCGTGGGCCGTCAGTGACGCCCCCGCCGATTTCATCGCCGCGCAATTGCGCGGGATCGTCGGTGTGCGTATTCCCGTGGTTCGGTTCGAGGGCAAGCGCAAGATGAGCCAGAACCGCCCTGAGGCCGATCGCGTCGGCGTCGCGCAAGGTCTTGCGGCAAGCGAGGACGCGCATGATCGCGAAGCTGCCGCCCTGATCCCGCTTCCGGTCTGAGAGAGCGGGATTCTCGGTGCTGAGAGGCTTCACCGAGAGTCTCCGTGGACCATCAGCTTGCGCACGAATGCGCGACGACGCGCTCGCCCCTCACAACGGCTTCCGCCAGTTTGCGCCCGACGTCACCGAAATCCGATAGGGCAAGATAGCCTTGCGCGTAGGCTTCCTGCGTCAGGCGTTCGAAGCGCTTGTCGTCTCCGGTCGACCATTGCTTGGCGATGTAGTCTGCCCCGGCTTTCCCGAAAATCTTGGGGTAGTGTTCCATGTCGTTCTGACGACGATAATAGTAGTAGTCGATATGGGCGACGAATTGCTTCCGCCCCTCTCCCGCGCAACGCGATCCATAAGGGCGCTCGAACGCCAGAGCGGTCTCGCGGCGCAAGCCTGCGCGACCGTCCACGAAGATCTTTTCGTTGGAGCCATAACCCGGACCATCGACCGGTGCGGCTGGTTGCTGGGCTGTCTTCTGCGGAGCGAATGCCCAGGCGGCGACCTGCCAGATGACAAGCGCCCAGACGATGAACCAGGCGCGGCTCATTTGAAGCTCGCCGACGCCTGCTGCCGTGGCAGGCATACCGGAGACGGATCAAACAACATACCAGGCCCGGTGAACCAGAGAACGACGTCGCGGATATCCTCCGGGAAGTCTTCCTTGACGATGCCCTTTTGTTTGAACGCCTCGGCCAGCTGCGCCTTGACGCGAACGTCCAGCGGCGTGGAATACGCGGCGTTCGCCCGATCGCGCTTCTCTTCACTGCAGAACATGCCCATTCTCGGATTTGGGCAGTCGTAGATCTTCACCCAGCCCCGCGCATAGGCCTCCGTAGCCGCCCTCAGGTTCGCCTTCATGGTGTCGTCGCACGGCGACATCGCGTAAGCGGTGCTTGCCTGCAATGCGTCCATCCGCAGTGCGTCTTGCTTCGGGTCCTTGTCGCTTTGCAGGGTGTGCTCCGCTTCCCAATCCTTCCGCTGCTTGGCCTTTGAATGCTCATCGCCGAACGAGGAACTGAGCGTGGGCCTCAATTCACCGACCAGCGAAACGTGCGACACCGGAAATCCGCGCATCGCCCAGGAGACGCCCACGAACGTGGAGACGAACGCCATGCAGGTGAAAAGAACAAATCGGCTCATGATGCGCACTCAAAATTCGCGCGCAACCTAACCGTGTCGGCGTTAAGAGATGGATTAATGCGCGGGTTCCCGCAATGCAGGGTAAATGAACGTCTAAAGCAGGCCACAGAAATGATCGGATTTTGCAGAACACAACGCCGGGAACCCAACACAGGCGATCTTGTTGGTGAACCTTACGCCACATCCTGACAGGAAGGCCGCATGTGCCGCTGGATCGCATACCGGGGCGAGACCACCTCGTTCGAGCCCTACATCACCGAGCCCGAGCATTCGCTGATCGCGCAGAGCATCCGCTCGCTGCAGTCGACGGCCGGCTCGAACGGCGACGGCTTTGGTCTCGGCTGGTATGGCGAGCATCCGGAACCCGGCCTTTATCGCGAGACCCGTCCGGCCTGGTCGGATGAAAACCTGCGCTACCTCTGCCGCCATCTGCGCTCGCATCTGTTCTTCGCCCATGTGCGCGCCGCCACCGGCACGGCGGTAACGCGGCAGAATTGCCATCCGTTCGCCTGCGGCCAGTGGATGTTCATGCACAACGGCTTCGTCGGCAGCTGGAATCGCCTGCGGCGCAAGGTCGAGGCGCTGATCCCCGATGCCTACTACCCCTCGCGGCTGGGCACGACCGATTCGGAAGCCGTGTTCCTCGCCATGATGGGCGCGGGACTCGACGGCGATCCCCTTGGCGCAACGCAAGCCGTGCTGCAATCGCTGGTCGGCCTGGTCAACGAGGACGAGCTTCGTGAGCGCCTGCGCTTCACCAGCGCGATCGCAAACGGCCGGGATCTCTATGCGTTTCGCGTCGCGGCCAACGATGCCGCCAACACGCTCTATTATCGCGAGGCCGGCGGCGGCCAGGTCGTCGTCGTGTCCGAGCCGTTCGACAAGGAAACGGACTGGACGGAAGTTCCGCCGAATCACGCGCTGGTCGCGCGCGCGTCCGAAACCGTGAAAATTGTTCCGTTCGACCTTGCAATTTCCAGTGAGGCCGACGCGGAACCGGCCCGGGTCAGGCGGATTATTGCCCGCAGGTAATACCACTGCCGGGTGGCCCTATGACATTTGCTTCAGACGTTTTGCAACTGCTGCGCCTCGATTCCTCTGATGACAAGCAGCACCTCGTCATCCGCTCTGCCGGCGGACGCGGCAAGGCGGCTGAATATTCCTTCGGCATCGAGGAGGAATACTTCCTCGCCGATCGCCGCAGCTTCGAGGTCGCGATCGAAACGCCCAACGCCCTGTTCGAGTCGGTGAACTGGTCCACCGGCGGCCAGGCGATGCGGGAGATGCTGCAATCCCAGCTCGAGGTCGCCACCAACGTTCACGTCGATGTCAATGACGCCCGGGAGGAGCTGCGCTTCCTCCGCCGCGAGGTCGCCAACGTCGCCGCGCAATACGGCTTCGTCATCATGGCCTGCGGCACGCATCCGACCGCGGTCTGGCGCATGTCGCAGCCGAGTCCGAAGCCGCGCTACGAGGAGATGATCGAGGATCTGCGCAGCATCGGCCACCGCAACATGATGTGCGGCATGCATGTACACGTCCAGCTGCCCGATCCCGAGAAGCGGATGGCGGTGATGCGGGCGATGCTGCCGCATCTGCCGCTGTTCATCGCGCTGTCGGCCTCCTCCCCGTTCTGGAATTCCCACAAGACCGGGCTGAAGGGCTACCGGCTTGCCGCCTATTCCGAGCTGCCGCGCACCGGCTTGCCCGAACTGTTCGAAACCAGGCACGACTACGACGAATATGTCGGCGCGCTGCAACGCTCCGGCGTGATCCCCGACGAGAGCCATATCTGGTGGGCGATGCGGCCGTCCATGAGGCACCCGACCCTCGAGCTTCGCGCGCCCGACACCTGCACCTTCATCGACGACGCCGTTGCCATCGCCTCACTCTATCGCTGCCTGACGCGCCATCTCTATCTGCGGCCGCATCGGTCGAAGGAGGTCACGGTGGTCGAGCGCGCGATTGCGGTCGAGAACAAATGGCGGGCGCAGCGCTACGGCACCGATTGCATCCTTGCCTCGAAGGACGGGCCGGTCACCATCTCGGAGCTGCTGACCCGGATCATCGACGCCGTCGCCGAGGACGCAGCCGCGCTGAACTGCGCCGCCGAGGTCGAGCACTGCCGGACCATCGTGGAGCGCGGCAGCTCGGCGGAATTCCAGCTTCGCGCCTATCGCGAGAATGCGGAGGACATCGGGGCGGTCTCGCGCTGGATCGCAGCCTCGACGATCTCGGGCGCGAGCGCTCCGATCGGAAGCGTTCGTGCGCCTTCATAGCGCCCGCGCAAGCTTGGCGAACGACAATGTGACTCCTGAATTCGGTGATCGTGGAGGAACGCGTGAATCGCGTCACGCCTTGCGCTGGCTGCGGCCACGGACTTGTACCGCTGCTTTCGGCCAAGGGCCGCGCGGAGCTCAGCTGCCTCTGGTGCGAAGGCATCGACGCGCGAACGGTGGACATGGCGAAGTGGGCGGACAGCCCGATCGGCAAGCCCGAGCGGATCACCCGTCAGTCGTTCGAATGAGCGGTTTTGCATGCCCGGCCGCCGGCCTTTGCTGATCGACGCGACCTGCGCGGCTGCACGCCTGCGCCGGGGCTTGCCGACAAATTAGACAAACCGCGCCCCGTCGTCGGGGTTGTGGGCTCGGCGATGAGGCCCAGGCAAGCCAGCCTAACGCGCCGCCTAACCTCAGGTGCAATCTCGATTTTTCATCGCGCCGTGCGGGGCCGCCGAGCCCGCGCATCGTGCTGCATCCCGACTGGCCCAGAATTCGCAAGGCAGCGTCAGGCCTGATTCCCTACTCCCACGAATTGGCGCAGCAAGATGCGTGCGCCGGAGACCGGATGAGCGGCAAAGATCGGAGAGTGCCATGAACGTGCATGCCGCCGGCAATCTCAAATTTACCGGCCTCACCCGTCCGAACGGCGCGCCGCTACGCCTCAACGCTCAGGATTTCGTGGCGATCGATCGCGACAGGAATGCCAAGTTCGAAGCGACGTACCGTCCGCAAGCCCTCTACAACCGCGCAAACGAGGGCTTCCACGCCAACAACGAAACCTTCCTCCTGCACGAAGTCGCGACGAACCTGCCGATCTACCGCCCGGACACCGGCCCCACCGATTTCCATCTTCATCTTCCGCCGGGCGGCTTTCAGCTCGTGCTGGTCACCTCGGGCGCCTTCACCTTCGACTACGACGGGCGCTTCTACAATGTCGGCCCCGGCGCGGTGATGCTGCAAAGCGCGATCGTCCACCGCCAGCTGTTCTACACCTGGTCGGGACTGTCGACCGAAGAAAACCTGAAGACGCCGCAAACCGTGGTGCCCGACCCGATCTCGATGGGCTACTCCGGCAAATTCCTCGAAGCCTTCGTGACCGATCCGACGACCTTTCCGAACCCGACCATCGTCGGTCCGGACCAGATCAACGAGGCCGAGACGCCGCGCGTGGCCTGGAGCCACCCGCTGCACAACCGGCCGGCCGACGCAGGCTTCTGGCTTCAGGATCCCCTCGCGCTGGATGCGTTGTTCAAGCCACTCGTCGACGGTCCGATCAAATCGGCCTTGCCGGTGTACGTGCGCGATATCGGGATCGAGATTCCCAGCGGCCATCTCGTCAGCGGCCACATCATCGCGACCGACCCGCGTGGCCAGTCACTTCTGCCGAAGAGCACATCGACGGCAGCAGACGCCAGCTGTTTCGCCAAAGGCGAGGTCGCAATCTACCGCGTCATTCGCGGCACGGCCGAATTCAAGAACAAGGCCGGTGAGGCGATCGAGCTTGCGGCTGGCGATGTGGTGACGGCGGGCAAGAGCTCGATCAGCCTCGTCGGCCTCGGCGAGAACACGCAAGTGCTCCGCCTCGGTCTTCTAAAGGGCATGAACGACCTTTGCAGCTGGACGCCGACCCAGCGCGACGAGATCGACGGCCTCGCCGGCCAGATCATCACGCAGAAGGACATCCGCCCCCTGCGCACCGAGGGCAAGCCGGTTGGATATCTGTACGCGTAGCCGCACGAAAAGACGGCCCGCCGAAGCGGGCCGTCGCGATCTCATTGGCGCAATGATCCTTAACGCACTGATCCACCGTAGAGCTGCCGCTCCTTGCGAACTTCGTCCGCACCGTAGGGCTTGCTGGCGGGATCGAACGACTTCCATCCGGTCTTCTGCCAGGCGGCGCTGCGGTCACGCAAATTGACCGACGACTCGTTCAGGACTGCGTCAAGGCGGGATCGATCGGCATCTGCGACCCGCGCCGACACCAGCGTGCCTCCCCGACGCACGCCCTCGGCGTAGGAGTCCGCATCTTCCCGCGAAATGCCGGCCTCAGTCATCGCTCCAACGACACCGCCGGTTGCGGCTCCGGCGGCCGCGCCGACCGCGGTCGCGGCGAGCCAACCGGCCGCAACGACGGGTCCGAGGCCGGGGATTGCGAGGAGGCCGAGACCGGCGAGAAGGCCGGCAGTGCCACCCACGCCCGCACCGATGCCGGCGCCCTTGCCGGCACCTTCGGCGCGATCGTCGACGCCATCGCGGTCACGGTCCACCTTCTTGTCGGTGTTGAACCAGCTGTCCGAATTATTGGCGACGATGCTGATGTCCGAATGCGGCACACCGGCGGCTTCGAGACGCTGAACCGCCTGCTGCCCAGTGCTGTAGTTGTCGTAAAGACGAGAAATTGTAACGGTCATTGTGTGTCCTTCTTACTTGCTTATTGGCTTACTTGGCCGAATTGACATTGCCTTGAAAGTCGACGCTGACCGCGGTGGCAGATCCACCCTTGCTGGCATGGCCGCGCCAAACACCGTTGTCGTCCTTCTTCAGTTCGGTGACGTTGGCGTAGCCGGCATCCTCGATCTTCGACTTGGCTTGTCCTTCGGTGAAACTGTTGCGACCTGCGACAGGAGCGTCGGAGTTGTTTTGCCCCGCGCTATTGACCGCGCTGTTGTTCGGTCCGGACTGCGCCGGTGGATTTTGTGCCGAGGCCGGAGCAGCTGCGAAGGCGGTTGCCGCCACGAATAAAGAAATGCAAACGATAAACGATGGGCGCTTCATGATGGTCTCCAGTGTCTAAGGAGTGATCCAAGCCCCCATCAGAGCTTTAGTTCCTACGTCTCGCGCTGTGACATCTCCTTCACGCTCAGGTTCTGAAGAATATCATCCACGTCATCACCATGAGGATGACTGCAAGTCCCACACTCACACCCAGCAGCATCAACACGCTGGGACCGAGCTCGCCTTGGCGCGCTTCGAGCGCAGTCTCAACGATGCGGCCGCTCTTGTCTCGATCCATGTCATCTGGTCCTTGCATTCCGAGGGAAGGTCGGCCGTTTGCTTGCGTCAGCCTCGGCAGCAAGAGCCATCAAGATGAGAAGCTTGCGCGCGGTTCACGCCAAATCGTCCATGGATCTCAATCGGACCCTTGGTGGTTCGTTACTATTGGCAAACGGTGAAAGCTCGGGCTCGAGATCTGCGCTGGCTATCCAGGCAAGCGGCGTCCCGGAGCGGTCAGACAGGAGTTGATATCGGCAGCCATCTTGTTCCGGTGTGCCTTGCTCAGCAGCGCATCCCGCTCTGGGCCGGGTTCAAGGTGCGAGGCCTCTTCACGCAGCCTCAGTGCATCAGCTGCGAGACGCTCGGCAAGTGAATCCGCCTGACGCACGCGGTTGCGCTTCTCATTCATGACGAACGCCCCTGCGTTGGCATCGGAATCAAATCAGCGCTTTGCGGCTGCGGTCGCGAGACCGGCGGCGTCGCGCCATCGAGCCACTCCTGCGTCTCCGCGAGAGCGAGCCAGGCATCGCCCATGCTCCTGAACTGCTTGCGCGCCGCGTCGTTGGCAGCGGTGTCTTCCAGCGTCAGGCAGTGCCCGGCATTCTGCCGAAGATGCTCGGACTGGCTCAATTGGATATCAGTGCTGCTCGTGGCATCGGCAGAGGTCTGCCAGGAGTTCTTGCACACAGGGCACCGCCACTGATTGACGAAGTTCCCGGTAGGCAAGTAGGTCGCGTGCACGGGAGCCGCCACTATTCGCCCGCAGGCGGTACAGCCGTTGGGCCGTTGTGACGGGGATTGCTGTGTCTCGTCCTGAACCGCTTTCGCGCTCCAGCGGCGTTCGAACTTGCGGCAGAGATGCAGGGGATAGGAGATAACGTTCAATGCGCGCCTCCGGCTGTGGCGGGAGCGCGGCAGCGTCTCTCTGTCACCGGCGCCTGTCACGTCTGTGCGGGTGATACCCTGGATATGGTGTCGCAAATGACATTCACCAGTGCGCGGTCCCGAGAAACCACGCCTTTTGCCTCCGATCTACGTCAATGGCCGACTGCGGGCTGCATCCATTGGATTAGGAACATCTCTCCATCCGATTAGGAACATCTCTCCGTCCCTCCTGTTGCGTCTGCACGACATGATCCGTGAATGCGCATGCCGGGAGGTCCGGACCAGCACTGTTCCGGGTCCCAAGAAGGCGAAATCGATCCCTGCTCGATGGTGCTGATCCGGTCTCCGAACCGCACCCGCGACGCACGGAAATCTCCTCCAGCAAGAATCCGGCGCCATCGCGGTCGTGATGCGACCAAGGGCGTCAATGCGGAAGCGTCCCTTCCCCACTCTCCAACAGCTGGCTGCAGTCAGCGAAAGTGTCACATGCGCATACTGAAAAAACGTTCGCCATCTTTGGCGGCCACGGCCCTTCATGCTCTCGCAGAACATCCCTTGGCCTCCACGATTGCCGCGACGGCCGGCCTGCTCGCAGCGGCCGCGTTCGTCAATCGGCGCCTTGCCGACAAGGCACAGCGCGATAATCCGCCCCAAGGGCGGTTCATCGACATCGACGGTGTTCGGTTGCACTATGTCGAGCGCGGGTCCGGACGCCCGCTGGTTCTGCTCCATGGCAATGGCAGCATGATCCAGGATTTCGAGTCGAGTGGCCTGATCGATCTTGCAGCCAAGGACTATCGGGTCATCGTGTTCGACCGTCCCGGCTTCGGGCACAGTCTGAGGCCGCGCAACGTGGTGTGGACGCCGGCCGCCCAAGCCGACCTTTTCAAAGACGCGCTTGCGCACCTTGGCGTCGACAAGGCGATCGTGCTCGGGCATTCCTGGGGCGCATCGGTTGCGATCGCCCTGGCAAGCAGACATCCCGCGATGGTCGAAGCCTTGATACTGGCGTCGGGCTATTATTTCCCGACGGCCCGCACCGACACGATGATGGCGATGGCCGGGCCGGCCGTCCCCGGGTTTGGCGACATCCTCAGCCACACGATCTCACCAATCCTCAGCCGCCTGATGTGGCCGGCGATGCTGCGGCAACTGTTCGGACCCAAATCCGTCCCGCAAAAATTCGACGGCTTCCCCAAATCACTGGCGGTGCGTCCGTCGCAGCTTCGTGCGGGTGCCGCCGAAGCAGCCTTGATGGTCCCTTCTGCGATGCTGTCGGCAAAGACGTACGGCGAACTGGCCATGCCGGTCACCATCCTGGCCGGCGAGGACGACCGCCTCATCGACATCGACGAACAGTCCGGCCGACTGCATGACGAGATCAAGCACAGCAAGATGCGTCGCGTCCCGAATGCGGGTCACATGATCCAGCAATCAGATACGGCTGACCTGATGGCCGCTGTCGACGAAGCCGCGGCGGAAACGCTGCATTGAGCCACCTGATTCTCCCGAGAAGCATCTGGTCGCGGCACGATCCGAATTAGGAACGTCCAACACAGCGCTCAGTTGGCCCCGGTGTCTCCTGTAGTCAAAGGTCTTTCCATGTATCATCACGTCAAAAAGCTCATGTTCACAGTCCGGGTCGACGAGCCCGATCCCCGGTTCGGCAATATGCTGCTGGAGCAATTCGGTGGCGCCAACGGCGAGCTTGCGGCCGCCATGCAGTATTCCATTCAGGGTCTCAATTGCGAGGATCCTGACCGTAAGGATCTCCTCATGGATATTGGAACCGAGGAGTTGAGCCACCTTGAGGTCGTCGGATCGCTCGCGCGCCTGCACTTGAAGCCCATGAAGTTCGATCGCGAAGCGGCGGAAGCCGATCCCTTGATCGCGATTGCCGGAGGCGGCGGCGTCAATCTGTTCAACTCGCAAGGCAGTGCCTGGACGGCGGATTATCTCAAGATCACCGGAGAACTCGACGTCGATCTGCGCAGCAACATCGCCGCAGAAGCTCGGGCCAAGATCGTCTATGAGCGCCTGATCAATTTCTGTGATGACGCCGGCACCAAAGACGCCCTGCAATTCCTGATGACACGGGAGATCACCCACATGAAGGCGTTCTCACGCGCGCTGGAAAGCATGAACAAGCCCACGTTCAGCATCGGCCGCATCGCTCCGACGCCCGGTCTCGTGGACCAGTTCTTCAACGATTCGACAGGGTCCGGCGACAATGGCGAAATCGACACCAGAGGTCCCTGGAATGAAGGCGAGGACTGGGTTTTCATGGAATCACCGGCACTCCAGAACGGCGATCCCGGTGCGGCGCCTTCCATCGTTGCCGAGAGCTCGCCATCGGAACCGTCCGTTGGCCTTGACGACCTGCTGATCGATCAGCTGCGGGATCTCCTGCACGCGGAGAAGCAGTTGACCAAGGCATTGCCTCAGATGATCGAGGCTGCCCGCTACGACCAGCTCTCTGAGCTGTTCACCGTTCACCTGGCCGAAACCGAAGCGCAGATCGAGCGTCTCGACGAGTGCTTCGAACTTCTCGGGAAGAAGCCGCGCGCCAAGGCTTGCAAGGGCATGCAGGGGCTTGTCGAGGAAGGCGACGAAGTGATCAAGGAGGGCGCCAGGAAGGACGATGCCGCCGCGGATCTCGCGTTGATCGGTGCGGCACAGCGTGTCGAGCATTACGAGATTGCCGGCTACGCGACCGCCCGCAACCTGGCGCAGCAGTTGCGTCACACCGCCGTCGTCGCGCTGCTTTCCAAGAATCTGGCGGAGGAAGAGAACGCGGACCAGTTGCTCAATCAGGTCGCACGTTCGTTGATGTCGGTTGCGAAGATGCCCGCCGCCATCGAGCAGACCTTCGCCGAGGATGAGCCCGCCGGAGGCTAGGCCGGCCTTGAACCATTGACCACAAGGCAAGGCGGCCCCTGCAGGGGCCGCTGCGCCACCACAGCCGGAAAGGATCTAGCATGCCCCCGAAGATCAAAGAACATACCTGCCCGCTGTGCAACGGAACCGGCTTTCCCAAGTCCAAGGAGCCAGCGCACCCGGGCCGCAAGATCTATCCGGTCAAATGCGAGTCCTGCCAGGGCAAGGGCAAGATATCGGAGATGACGTGACGTGATCTCAGTGCTTTGAGGTCGCGCTGAAGGCCGGTCCTACTCCGCCGCCTGACGCACATGGCGCGCCGTCGGCGTGCGCATGGTGACGAGCTCTTCGGCCGCGGTCGGATGCAGCGCGATCGTCGCGTCGAAGTCGGCCTTGGTCGCCTTCATCTTCACCGCGATCGCGACCACCTGGGTGACCTCGGCAGCGCAATCGCCGACGATGTGGCAGCCGAGCACGCGGTCGGTCGAGCCATCGACGACGAGCTTCATCAGCACGCGGGTGTCGCGGCCGGACATGGTCGCCTTGATCGGGCGGAACGTCGTCTTGTAGATGTCGACGTGGCTGAATTGCGCACGCGCCTCGGTTTCCGTCAGACCAACCGTGCCGACCTCCGGCTGCGAGAACACCGCGGTCGGAATGTAGGAATGATCGACCTGCACCTCGCGCTTGCCGAACACGGTGTCGGCAAACGCATGCCCCTCGCGGATCGCAACCGGCGTCAGGTTGTGCCGGTGGGTGACGTCGCCGATCGCATAGATGTTGTCGACCGAGCTCTTCGAGAAATGGTCCACCGCGATGCCGCCATTCCCGGGGTTGATGGCGACGCCGGCCTTCTCCAGGCCGAGATTGGCGACCGACGGATGGCGGCCGATCGCGAACATCACCTGGTCGGAAGCAAGGCTCGAGCCGTTCGACAGATGCGTGGTGAATTCCTCGCCGTGCCGATCGACCTTCGCCACCGTGCAGCCGGTGAGAATGGTGATGCCCTGCTTCTCCATCTCGCTGCGGACGTGGGCGCGAACGTCCTCGTCGAAACCGCGCAGGATGTTGTCGCCGCGATAGATCACGGTGACGTCGGAGCCGTAGCCGGCGAAGATGCCGGCGAATTCCAGCGCGATATAGCCGCCGCCCTGGATCACGATCCGCTTCGGCAGCTTCTTCAGATGGAACGCCTCGTTGGAGGAGATCACGTGCTCGATGCCGGGGATCGAGGCGCCGTGGTTGGGCGCGCCGCCGGTGGCGATCAGGATGTATTTTGCGGTGATCTTCCGGTCGTTCTCGAGCAGGCGGACGGTGTGCTTGTCCTCGATCACCGCGCGGCTCTTGACGACCTGCGCGCCCGACTTCTCGACATTCGTCGTGTAGGCCGCTTCCAGCCGCGCGATCTCCTTGTCCTTGTTGGCGATCAGCGTCGGCCAGTCGAAGGTCGCGGGCGGAACGGTCCAGCCGAAACCGGCGGCATCTTCCAGCTCGTGACGGACATGCGATCCGATCACGAACAGCTTCTTCGGCACGCAGCCGCGGATCACGCAGGTCCCACCCATGCGGTACTCTTCCGCGATCATCACACGCGCACCGTGGCCGGCCGCGATGCGGGCGGCACGCACGCCGCCCGAGCCGCCACCGATGACAAAGAGGTCGACGTCGAATTCAGCCATTGTCCACTCCGACCTCTTCTTTCAGCGCATGATCCGGAGAAGTGTGCAGCGGTTCTCCGATAGGACCATGCGCAAATAACATCCTAAAGCGCGATGACGCGCTTTAGGGATTTCTGATCAGATAGGTACTGTCAGATTTCCTTGCCACGCTTGCGCATCTCGGCACGGAAGGCACCCATCACGGTCTCGGAGAAGTTCTGGGCCCAGGAGTTCATGAAGGCCATGCTGAGGCCGATGGCGCGCGGCTCGGCGTCGATCAGCTTCTTGCCCAGCGGCGACTTGTAGAAGGTGACGAGGTCCTTCAGTTCCTGCTCGGTGAACTCGCTGGCATAGATCTGCGCCATGCCTTCGCCGATCTCGTTCTGGCGGCCGTTGAGCTGCTGGGCCACGATCGGCGCGACCTCGCTGAGCTCCTTCTGGTAGTTGAGATTCTGCTGGATCAGCGTGATCTTGGTCTTCTCGACCATGCCAGGCACGGCGCCCTGATACATCGCGGTGGCGTTCTTGATCTGCAGGATCTCCTTGGCCGCCGCGATCGCCGCAGGCGAGGCTTTCGGCGGGGCCGGCGCGGGAGCAGCCTTCTGGGCCGGCGCGGCCTGCTGCGCGATCGCCGGGACCGCCAAGACGGCCAGTCCAGCAGCAAGCGTCGCGGCCGGCAAGAATCTCAATACGCTCTTCATTCCTAGTCTCCTTTCGGCTTACGCCGTTCAATCACGCGAATTCCCTCGCCGCCCGCCAAAACGGCCGAGCTGGCCAAGCCGATAAACAAGCCATGCTCGACCACGCCGGGGATCGAGCTCAACGCCTTGGCGAGGCCAGGCGGATCCACGATGCGTCCGAGCTGAGCATCGAGAATCCAGTGGCCGCCATCGGTGACGAAAACGTGGCCATCCTTGTCGCCGCCTTTGGCCTTGCGGACCGCCATTTGCCCGGAAACGCCGCATTCGGCAAATGCCTTCTCGATCGCGCGGCGCGTCGCGCCAAGCCCGAACGGGATGACCTCGATCGGCAGCGGAAAGCGGCCGAGCGTCGGCACCCATTTGCTGTCGTCGGCAATCACGATCATGCGATCCGAGGCCGCCGCCACGATCTTCTCGCGCAGCAGTGCGCCGCCGCCGCCCTTGATCAGGTTGAAGTCGGGATCGATCTCGTCGGCGCCATCGACGGTGAGGTCGAGATGATCGATCTCGTCCAGCGTCGTCAGCTTCACACCGCAGCGCTCGGCGTCGAGGCGCGTCGCCTCCGAGGTCGGTACGCCGATCACCTTGAGCCCGGCCTGCACGCGCTCGCCGAGCAGCTCGACGAAATGTTTGGCGGTCGAGCCGGTGCCGAGCCCGAGCTGCATGCCGTCACGCACCTCCTCGAGGGCGCGCGCCGCAGCCTGCCGCTTCAACTGGTCCATGTTCACGATGCGCCCGCCCCTGAATTTTAGAGTGTGCCGCCGATAGGTTGCTTGCGGCGGCCTATGTAGCCTCGTTTTTCCTGCCGGAACAGGCCTCCGGGCCGATCTTATAAGGTGAACTTATGGCTTCGGCCCTTGCGCCGATCCGGCCGGCCCGATAGCGCTGGGACCATGACCTCCCCTTACACCCTCGTCTTCGATCTCGACGGCACGCTTGTGGACACGGCGCCCGACCTGATCACCGCGCTGAATTTCGTGCTCGACCGCGAAGGGCTGCCGCCCGTGCCGATGGCCTCGGCCCGCAACATGATCGGCGCCGGCGCCCGCAAGCTGATCGAACGGGGGCTGGAGGCCGAGGGCCGCACCTTCACCCCCGCGGACATGGACCGGATGACGGCGGATTTCATCGCCTATTACGCCGACCACATCGCGGTCGAATCCCGTCCGTTCGAGGGGCTCGAGGCCGCACTCGACCAGTTTGCGGCCCAGGGCCACCGGCTGGCGGTCTGCACCAACAAGCTGGAATGGCTGTCGAAGCGGCTTTTGGACCAGCTCGACCTCACCCGCCGCTTTGCCGCGATCTGCGGCGCGGACACCTTTGGCGTCCAGAAGCCCGATCCGACCATTTTCCGCGAGACCGTGGCGCGCGCCGGCGGAGCGGTCAAAGCCAGTATCATGGTCGGCGATGCCGGAACCGACGTCGGCGTGGCCCGGCGCGCCGGGGTGCCCGTGATCGGGGTCAGCTTCGGCTATACGGACGTGCCGATCGCGGAGCTGAAGCCGGACCGGCTGATCCATCACATGCGCGACCTGCCGGCCGCGGCCCACAGCCTGATGACCACCTAGGAGCCACAAGCCTCTGAGATAACTGGTATATTCTACGGAACCCTGCGTTAACCATCTATTAACTATGCGCAGCGCGCCGGTTGCTTGCTTGGAACGACGCTCGTAGGTTCGCCCGGGGATGTGGCGGTTCGTCGCAGTTAGAAGTGGGTGGTCATGCGTCGTGTCATCGCGATTGCGCTAGCGGGAGCGAGCCTTGGTGGCTGCTCCTCGATGTCTTGGGACATGTTCAAATCGGCGCCGCCGACCGTCCAGGTCCGGCTCGAATCCAATCCTCCGGGCGCCGACGCCACGACCTCGCTGGGTGCGGGTTGCAAGACCCCCTGCTCCGTCTCGGTTCCCGCCCCCGACGCGCCGTTCACCGTCGCTTTCGCGCTGCCGAAATATCAGCCGGCCAGCGTGCCGGTGAACGCGATCAAGAATCCCGGGGATTTCACCACGCCCGCCTCGGTCACCACCGACCCGAATCCGGTGTTCGCGGAACTCCAGCCGGCAGTGCCGCCCAAGCCTGTGAAGAAGCCGCACCGGCCGAAGAAGCCGAAGCCGGCCGCAGCCGCCGCGGCGCCTGCGGATGCCGCACCCGCTGCGGCCCCTGCGGATGCTGCACCTGCTGCGGTGGCGGCCTCGCCGTTTCCCGATCCGAACGCAGGAAAGCGCTGATCCAGGCGCTGATTACGTATACCACCCGATTGTCCTAGCCGCGTCCGATGCTTAGATTGCTTCCAGAGCACCACTGAAGCAAAGGTGCGCCCGTCGCCGTAAGTGACAAGGCATTTGGCAAGGCATCTGGTATGAACGGACCTTCCGCGAGCCCTCTCGCAGCAGCGAGCCCCCGCGACGCGCTGTCGAGCGCGATGACCGATCCGTTCGGGCGGACCATCTCGTATTTGCGCGTATCCGTCACCGACCGCTGCGATCTGCGCTGCTTCTATTGCATGTCGGAAGACATGACGTTCCTGCCCAAGGCGGACCTGCTGACGCTGGAAGAGCTCGACCGGCTCTGCACGGCCTTCATCGCCAAGGGCGTGAAGAAGCTGCGGCTCACCGGCGGCGAGCCGCTGGTCCGCCGTAACGTGATGACGCTGGTGCGCTCGCTGTCCCGCCACCTTTCGAGCGGCGCCTTGAGCGAGCTGACCCTGACCACCAACGGCACCCAGCTTGCGAAACACGCCCGGGAGCTCGCCGATTGCGGCGTCCGCCGCATCAACGTCTCGCTCGACACGCTCGATCCCAAGAAATTTCGCGAGATCACCCGCTGGGGCGAGATCGACAAGGTGCTGGAGGGCATCGAAGCCGCGCGCGCCGCTGGGCTTGGCGTGAAGATCAACGCGGTGGCGCTGAAGAACCTCAACGAGGACGAGCTTCCCGACCTGATGCGCTGGGCGCACGGCAAGGGCATGGGCCTGACGCTGATCGAAGTCATGCCGATGGGCGAGATCGGCTCGGGCCGTATCGACCAGTACCTGCCGCTGTCGCTGGTGCGCGCGCGGCTCGCCCAGCAATTCACGTTGACCGATCTGGCCGAGAGCACCGGCGGGCCGGCGCGCTATGTCAGCATTGCCGAGACCGGCGGCAAGCTCGGCTTCATCACGCCGATGACCCATAATTTCTGCGAATCCTGCAACCGGGTGCGCATCACCTGCACGGGCACGCTGCACACCTGCCTCGGCCACGAGGATGCTTCGGATTTGCGCAAACCTCTGCGTGCATCTGACGACGACATGCTGCTTGCGGATGCGATCGACCGCGCCATCGGGCTGAAGCCCAAGGGCCACGACTTCATCATCGACCGCCGCCACGACCGCCCCAGCGTCTCCAGGCACATGAGCGTCACGGGCGGCTGAGGGATTCGCGCCCTCCCCGCCATAAGCTTTTGACTCGGCGTCAATTTGCCCATTTTCCGATTGACGGCGCACAAGCCCGCTGGTTTGGTGCAGCCGCCTTTGCTTGCCCGGCAGCAATAAGCCGGCCGCGCCCCTTTGGCGGTCGCGGTCAAGACGGCAAGGCACGAGGGGAGGACTGACGCCGCAATCGCTCCGGAATATTGTCCGTGCGGTCGCGTGCTTTTCGCACGCCGGCCAGGCGATGCGTGCTGAAGCCTCCCGTAAAGTGTTGGGCCGCGACGGCGACGGAGAGAAAGTAAGATGCGTCCATTGCTGGCGGTGAGCAACGCCATCGACGCCCTCAATGAAAAGATTGGGTACGTCTGTAACATCCTGGTGCTGCTGGCGTGCCTGGTCAGCGCGGCCAATGCCATGATCCGCTATGCCTTCAGCAACTCCTCGAACGGCTGGCTGGAGCTGCAATGGTACATGTTCGCCATCCTGGTGATGTTCGGCGCGTCCTACACCTTCAAGCGCAACGAGCATGTCCGCGTCGAGATCTTCTACCTCACGCTCTCGGAACGCGGCCAGCTCTGGCTCGACATGATCGGCACGCTCTGCTTCCTGATCCCCTCCTGCCTCCTGCTCGCCTATCTGTCCTGGCCGTTCTTCATGCAGGCCTATAACGTCGGCGAGATGTCGGGCAATGCAGGCGGCCTGATCCGCTGGCCCATCAAGTTCGTGATCCCCGCCGGCTTCGTATTGCTGGCGCTCCAGGGTGTTTCCGAAGTCATCAAGCGAATCGCGGCTCTCCAGGGCTATGTGACGATCGACGCCAAGTACGAGAGGCCGACCCAATGATTACGCTGGAAATGATGCCGCCGCTGATGTTCGGCGGCCTGGTTCTGGCGATGCTGATCGGCTTCCCCGTCGCGTTCACGCTCGCGGCGGTCGGCCTCTCCTTCGGCTTCCTCGCCATCCATCTCGGATTCTTCGACCTCAACTTCCTCCAGGCGATTCCCGGCCGCGTGTTCGGCAGCGTGCTTTCCAACGAGCTGCTGCTCGCGATCCCGTTCTTCACCTTCATGGGCGCCATATTAGAGAGATGTGGACTGGCCGAAGATATGCTGGACTCGATGGGCCAGCTGTTCGGCCCGGTCCGCGGCGGCCTCGGCTATTCCGTCATCATCGTCGGTTTCATCCTCGGCGCCATCACCGGCACGGTAGCGGCGCAGGTCATCGCCATGGCGCTGATCTCGATGCCGGTGATGATCCGCTACGGCTACAACATGCGCTATATCACCGGCGTGCTCGCGGCCTCCGGCACGATCACGCAGCTGGTGCCGCCCTCGCTGGTGCTGATCGTGCTCGCCGACCAGCTCGGCAAGTCGGTCGGCGACATGTATCTCGGCGCCTGGGGCCCCTCGGTGTTCCAGATCATGCTGTTCGCCGGCTACACCTTCATCCTCGGCCTGATCAAGCCGAGCCACGTGCCGCCGGTGCCGAAGGAAGCGCGCACGCTGACCGGCTGGGCGCTGTGGAAGAAGTGCCTGATGGGCATCATCCCCTCGGCCGTGCTGATCTTCGTCGTGCTCGGCACCATGATGATGGGTCTTGCGACCCCGACGGAAGCCGGCGCGATGGGCGCGGTCGGCGCCATTGTGCTCGCCGCGATCCATCACAAGGACTTCACCTCGAAGGACCGCATGATCCTGATCGGCGGCGTGATCGCCGCCGGCGTCGGCACCATCGTCGCGATGCTGTTCACCGAGAACCTGGTCTTCAGGCTCTCGTTCGCGGTCACCTACCTCGCCGTGGCGTGGATCTGCATCCAGGCCGCACGCATCCCCGAGCTGCGCGACCTGATCAAGCAGGGCTACGAGTCCACCATGCGCCTCACCTGCATGGTCACCTTCATCCTGATCGGCTCGACCTGCTTCTCGGTGGTGTTCCTCGGCGTCTCCGGCGGCGTCTGGCTCGAGCATCTCCTGACCTCGCTGCCCGGCGGCGTGTGGGGCTTCCTGATCTTCATCAACCTCTTCATCTTCTTCCTGGCGTTCTTCCTCGACTTCTTCGAGATCGCCTTCATCATCCTGCCGATGATCGCGCCGATCGCGCAGAAGGTCCTCGCCCCGGTGGTGGGACCGGACGCGGCGCTGATCTGGTTCGGCGTGATGCTGTGCGTGAACATGCAGACCTCGTTCCTGCATCCGCCGTTCGGCTTCGCGCTGTTCTATCTGCGCGGCGTGGCGCCGAAGGAAGTGAAGAGCTCCGACATCTATTGGGGCGCAATCCCCTGGATCGGCCTGCAGCTGATCATGGTGCTGCTCGTGATCATCTTCCCGATCACGGTGACGGGCCTGCTCGACAAGCCGCTCAACGTCGACCTCGACAAGGTCAAGATCGAAGTGCCGCAGATCGACCTGCCGCCGCTGGATCTCGGACCGCCGCAGAAGTAACGGCCATAACCATCGCCGTCATGTTCCGCCTCGGCGGTTCATGACGCGCGCGTGACAAGCAACGCAAACACGGGCATACCGGGCCATCCTCCAACTGATGGACCGCCGCGCATGTCCCGATCGCTCCCTGCTCCGTCGCTCGCTCCCTTGATCGCATCGCTCTGGCTGGCATGTGCCGCAACGTTTGCGCATGCTGAACCGATGACCGATGTCCATGCGCTGGCGCAAAAGGAGCAGCAGCCGCTGCTCGACACGCTGCGCGATCTCGTCAGCATCGAATCCGGCAGCAAGGACATCGACGGCCTGAACCAGATCGCCGAGCGCGTTGCCGGCCAGCTCAAGCAGCTCGGCGGCACGGTGGAGATTTTGCACCCCACCGACGTCTATCGCCTCGACGACACGCCCGAGACAATCGGCCCGGCCGTGCACGCCGTGTTCAAGGGCACCGGCAGCAAGAAGATCATGCTGATCGCCCACATGGACACGGTGTACCTGAAGGGCATGCTGAAGGACCAGCCGTTCCGCGTCGACGGCGACAAGGCCTACGGCCTCGGCATTGCCGACGACAAGCAGGGCGTCGCGCTCATTCTCCATACCGTGGCGATGCTCCAGAAACTCAATGTCAAGGATTACGGCACGCTCACGGTGCTCACCAATGGCGACGAGGAAATCTCCTCGCCCGGCTGGCGCAGCACCATCACCAAATTCGCCGCGGATCAGGACGTGGTGTTCTCGTTCGAGGGCGGCGGCACCGACGGCACGCTGCGCCTTGCCACCAGCGGCATCGGCTCGGCCTATCTCACGGTGCACGGCAAGTCCTCGCACGCCGGCGCGCGGCCCGAGGGCGGCGTCAACGCGCTGTACGAGCTCTCGCACCAGGTGCTGCAGATGAAGGACCTGTCCAAGCCCGAGCAGGGCCTGAAGCTGAACTGGACGGTCTCGAAGGCCGGCACCAACCGCAACGTGATCCCGGCCGACGCCTCGGCCCAGGCCGATGCGCGTGCGCTCAAGGTCGCCGATTTCGACGAGTTGCAGAAGGCATTGCAGGACAAGATCAAGAATCGCCTGCTGCCCGACTCCAGGGTCGAGCTGAAATTCGAGGTGCGTCGTCCGCCGCTGGAGGCCAACGATGCCTCACGCCGCGTCGCGGCCTACGGCAAGACGATCTATGGGGAGATCGGACTGTCCCTCAAGGTCGACGAGAAGGCCACCGGCGGCGGCACCGACGCCGCATTTGCCGCGCTCAAGACCAGCGGCGCCGTGGTGGAAGGCATGGGCCTGTCAGGCTTCGGCGCGCACTCCAACGATGCCGAATATGTGCAGATCAACAGCATCGTGCCGCGGCTTTATCTGGCCACGCGCATGATCATGGACCTGTCCACGGGCAAGCTGAAATAGCGGCCGCTTTCTTCCCTTCTCCCCTTGTGGGAGAAGGTGGCGCGAAGCGCCGGATGAGGGGTCTCTATCCGCACGTTTTAATGAGAGTTGGACTCGCGGAGAGAACCCCTCACCCGTCTCGCCGCTTATCGCGGCGAGCCACCCTCTCCCACAAGGGGAGAGGGTGAAGAAGCCGTCTTCTCCGCCAGCCGAAACCGCAGCGTGAACTCCGCGCCGCCGCCTGGAAGATTTTCCACCGCCACCGTCGCGGCATGATCGTCCGCGACCCCGCGCACGATCGAGAGCCCGAGGCCCGCGCCGTCGCTGCGCTGGCGGTCGGCGCGCCAGAAGCGCTGGAAGATCAGCTCGCGCTCGGTCTCCGCGATGCCGGGGCCGCAATCGCGCACGCGCACCGAACCGTCCTCGCGCACCTCGACGTCGACGGAGGTATCCTTCGCCGTGAACTTGATGGCGTTTTCGGCGAGGTTGAAGATCGCGCGCTGGAGCATCTCCGCATTGCCGTGGATCAGCACCGGCGCGTCGGCGCCCTTCAGCGCGATGTCCTTGTGCTGTGCGATCGCGAACGGCGCGATGGAGCCGACCACCTCGGCGCAGACGGCGCGCAGATCCGCGGTCTCGCCGGGATCGAGCACCAGGGTGTCGAGCTCGGCGATCTCCAGCAGCTGGGCGACGATGCGGCTCATGCCTTCGATGTCGTCGTGCAGCGCCTGCCTTGCGGCGCCATCGCCCAGCGTCTCGATCCGCGTGCGCAGGATCGTGAGCGGCGTCCGCAATTGATGCGCGGCATCCGCCGTGAACTGCCGCTGCACCCGAAAACCGTCCTCGAGCCGGTCGAGCGCCTGGTTGACGGCGGTGACCAGCGGCATGATCTCGCGTGGGATCTGCTCCGTCGGCAGGCGGATGTCGGTGCGCGCCGGCCCGATATTGCTGGCCTCCTCCGACGCCTTCCACAATGGCGCGATGGCGCGGCGGAAGATGATGATGTCGGCGGCGAGCAGGATCAGCAGGATCGGAATGGTGATCCACCCGACCCGGCGGAAGAAGTTCGAGATGATGTCGTCGATGATGACGTCGCGATGCGCCAGATCCTCGGCGACGCGGATGCGCACGATCTTGCCGTCGATGATGCGGGTGACGCCGGCGCCGGAAATCGTCTCGGAAAGCGTCGGCGGCGCCGACGCGGCCGCTCCCGTCTTGCGGCGGGACGAAAACAGCAAACGGCCGTCGGCATCGCGGATATCGTAGAGATAGCGGCCGTAGGCTTCCGAATAGAGGCCCCGCAGGCTGTCCGGCAGGTTGAACGTCAGCAGGCCGTCCGGCGCCGCGACGATGCGCTCGGCCAGCACCTCGGCCTGCGCCCGCATGGCTTCGCGGTGCAGCTGATCGACTTCGGAATTGAGCAGCCAGAACAGCACCAGCGGCAGGAAGATCGCGACCACCGCGACCGCCACGATGTGCATGAACACGATGCGCCAGATCAACGATTTGAATGTCGGCGATCTGCCATAGGCCCCGGCGGCCGCCACGCTATTTCTCCTCGGACATGAGATAGCCGACGCCGCGGATGGTGTGGATCACGACCTTGGCGCCGTGTTCAGTGAGCTGCTTGCGCAGCCGCGAGACGTAGACCTCGACCGCGTTGGAGGCGACCTCGCCCTCGAGCCCGAAGATGTGGTCCTCGACGTTCTTCTTCGGCACCACCCGCCCCTGCCGGCGCAGCAGGATCTCCAGCACCGAGGTCTCGCGCGCGGAGATGATCCGCGGCTGGTCGTCGACGAAGATCTGGCGGCTTTCGGTGTCGTAGACGAGATTGGCGAGGCGCAACGAGCGGCCGAGCAGCTGGCCGGGCCGGCGCAGGATCGCCTCCAGCCGCGCCACCAGCTCCTCCATGGCGAACGGCTTCGCCAGATAGTCGTCGGCGCCGCTGCGCAGGCCGCTGACGCGGTCCTGCAGGCCGCCGCGCGCGGTCAGCACCAGCACCGGCAGCGGCTCCATCTGCCGGCGCAGCTCGCGCAGCACCGACAAGCCGTCGCCGTCGGGCAGGCCGAGGTCGAGGATCATCGCAGCGTAGCTCACGCTGCTGACCGCCTCGCGTGCCTCGGCCGCGGTGCTCACGATGTCGCTCTGGTAGCCGGCGGCCGACAGCCCGGCGGCAACGAGCCGCGACAGCTCGACATTGTCCTCGACGATCAGAAGGCGCATCGCAGTCCCGCCGGATGTTCCGGTGCAATCACGGCTCGCGCCGCATCTTCGCTCTCTTCCACCATTCCGGCCGCCTCGGCCAGCGAAAAAGCGCCTGGCAAGCTCGCCCGCGCCCCCTGTCAGGTTCGTGTAAGCCGACCTGGGCACGTTCCCATGATGGCTTACTCGATCACCTCGTCTGCGCCCGCAATGACTGCTGCGGAGAACGGATGGCCGAGCAGTTTCGCTGCCTTCAAATTGACAACGAGCTCCACCTTCGTGACGAGCTCAACTGGAAGATCAGAAGGCTTCTCGCCCGACAGAATGCGTCCGGCATAGATACCCGCGCGACGGTGCGACTGCATGAAATCTCCTCCGTAGCTCATCAAACCTCCAGCCACGGGAAAGTCTCGGGTCTGCGTGATTGCGGGCAATTGATATTTCATCGCGAGAGCCGCCAGCCGGGCACTGCGAAATGCAAAATAAGGGTCGGAGGTAAACACAACTCCGCCTGGCCCGTCCCTGGCAACGGCCGCGAACACGGATTCAAATTCATCCTCCTTGCTTGCGCTATAGATCTGCAGTTGAACCCGCAGGGTTTCTGCGGCCGCCTGAAGCTTCTGCAATTGTGATGGTGCGGTCGGACTTGTCGGGTTGGCGACCACCGCCAATCTGGTCGCCGTGGGCAACAGATCGCGCATCAGCTCAAGCCGCTTTGGCGACACATCGACGCTCAGGCTCGATACCCCCGTGATATTTCCGCCCGGCCGCGACAGGCTGTCCACCACGCGTAGCTGAACGGGGTCGCCGCCCATCTCGAACACGATGGTCTTGGTCGTACCCGTACCCTTCGCGGCAAGTGCCACGGGAGCCCCGCCAGGAGCCACGATCAGGTCTACATTTCTGGCGACCAATTCGGCAGCCAGGGCTGGCAATCGAGAATATTGTCCGGCGGCCCACTGAAAGTCGATCGCCACATTGCGCCCCTCGACGAAGCCGGCTTCCTCCAGTCCCTGTCGGAAAGCCTCAAGTCGACTGCCAAAGAGCTCGGGCGACTCCGGGCAAAGATATCCGATGACCGGCATGGAGGGCTTCTGCCCATACGAGACGGTCGTCCACGTCGCGGCGCCTGCCATCCAAAGAAGAAAATCACGCCGTCTGGCGCGTCTGCGTAGCGTTGCTGCTTCAGGGTTGGCGCACCTCATGCCCACGGACCCGCTGCCGTCAGCCGTTTGCCGGAGCATAGCCCCGGATACGCGGACAGTCTCTAGCGGATTGTGCCGGGCATCCCGCGGCCACTCGGCTCGAGAGCCTCGAAAGATATTCCGAAGACTGGAATGGCTTCGTCAAATCCTTTGATCTCGCGGCCCCCGAGATCCTCAACGGGCCGCCTGCCCTTGACGTCGGCGGCGACTTTGGCGTCGATCAGGATTTCCTTGTCTGCGGCAGATGCGCACAGCCGGGCCGCAAGATTCACGACGCTTCCAATGGCGGTGTAGTCGAGCCGGTCCTCGTATCCGATCCGGCCGACAGTCGCCGGCCCGCTGGCAAGGCCGATTCCGAAACCAATGTGGTAGCCACGCGATCGCCAGCCGGCGATGAGGGCTTGCACGTTCGTCTGCATGTCGACGGCGAGATCGATGGCTCTCAATGCAGGCTCTTCGACCGGGACAGGTGCGTTCACCAGCACCATCAGTCCGTCTCCGGAGAAATTGATCAGCGTTGCCTCGAATTTCGTGATGACCCTGCCAAGGCTTTCATAATATTCCGACAGTACGCTCATGACGTCCTCGGGCGCGGCGCCTGCTGAAAACGCGGTGAACCCCCTCAAATCGCAGAAGACAACGACAACTTCCGTACGGCGGCCGTCCAGCACGCTGTCATCGCCGGCTCGATCGACGAGATCGGCGACCTGGGGGGCAAGGAACCGCTTCAGC
Source organism: Bradyrhizobium sp. LA2.1 (assembly GCF_040547725.1). NCBI lineage: Bacteria > Pseudomonadati > Pseudomonadota > Alphaproteobacteria > Hyphomicrobiales > Nitrobacteraceae > Bradyrhizobium > Bradyrhizobium sp. LA2.1. The sequence goes on along the minus strand of NZ_JBEPQI010000031.1, from coordinate 54,367 downwards.
TTGGCGATGCGCTCCTGGTGCTGCTGCGCCAGCGCCAGCTCGGACGCCATTCTGTTGAAACTGTTTGCAAGACGCTGGAACTCGTCCCCGGTGTGGATTGAGATGCGGTGGTCAAAGGACCCGGCACCAATCCTCTCCGTGCCCTCCTCGAGCAGCTTGATCGGCTCCGTCATCCGGTGCGCCAATGCATAGGCAAGTATCCCTGCGAGCATGGTGCTGATTGCGAGGAGCATTGCCGTCCGCCACAGGGCGGAATAGATCGGCGCGTAAGCTTCGGATAGCGGCTGCACGACCACGACTGTCCAGTCGGGGCCCTGTACGGGAGCAGCGCTGGCGGCAACATAGTGTCCTTGTGCATCCCGGCTCGTTGCGAAGCCCGCTTTCGACCCTATCGCGTCCCGCACAGCCCGAAATGGCTTGGAGGTTGCTTCCTCCGCCCCGCGGAGCACGAGGCTGATGTCGGGATGGGCGATCAGGCGACCCGATCGGTCCAGGACGAAGGCGGAGCCGGTCTTTCCGACCTTGATCGCCGAGATCACGTCCCAAATCAGCTTGAGGTTCACTTCGGCTATGACTGCGCCGACAGCCGGCCGGTTGCCGGCAATCCCGACCGTCAAGTACGGTTCGGAGCCTCGATTGTAGCTGACGTCGCTGAACCAGATCTGAGCTGCGCGGGCACCAACCAGGGCGGGATCGGCTGATCGGTCCGTGCGGCTCTCGATACGATTGAGGCCGATCCGCGAGATGTAGAGACGCTCCAGGCCATTGCCGTCGAGGAGTGTGAGACTGACGATGGCGGGCGCTTGTCGAAGCAGGCGCAACGCGTCGGTCCGCCGGCGTTCGTCGAACTCGTCACTCCATGGAAGCTGAACCAGCCAGCCAAGCTGACTCGTGATGCCGTGGATGAAATCGTGTATTTCGGCGGCCGCGGATGCGGACTGGAGGCTAAGCCACTGGTCGAGCCTCGCGCGCTGATCGCGATAGCCGAACCACGCCTCAATGACGCCGTTGAATGCAAGTGGGATCGCGACAGCCACGAAAAGCGCGAACAGATATTTATGAAAAAGGCCGCGAAACCGATCCTGAGGAATCATGATCCGGTCTCCTGATAATCACATAAATACAATGACTCAGAATAACATGTCGCTCCGCCGTCGGGTGGGGTTCATTCGAACCCGAGCGTACCGGTGCACCCTTCGCGCTTTCTAGGGCGGACCAGCCACGCGGTCTGGCGACAAATTGGCGCCATGGCTGAATTGTCGGCCGATGTCAGCCTCCGGCTGACTGGCCTTCGCGCCGCACGCCGGCTTTTGACCACCCTGAACGGGCGTTGCTGCCGGGCAGACGTAGCATGCGCCGCAGCCACGTTGATCTAGGTCAAGCATCACCCCCGCCTTTGGCCTCACGTCATGTTCAGCCCATTTCAGGCGGCGACGTCGCCTTTCAGTTCGCTGGCGCCCGGCAATTTCCAGCTCGGCGTCGCATTCTTCCAGTGGCCTCCTCTCCCTCCTGATCCTGCAGCAGGCTTATTGGGGGTTCGTCGACGAGGACCTTGCTCATGATAACAATTCCAGAACTGACGTCCCAGGCGCTCGGTGCGTTCCTCATCTCGGAGACAAAAGGCCGCTTCGGCTCATCGCATGCCAGCTTGCCGGAATTGCTCCCTTACGCGGCGAAGCTGGCCCTGGAATGTATCGGCAACAGCGATGCATTGTATCACAACGTGGAGCACACCCTGTTGGTCACGCTGGTGGGGCACGACATCCTGATCGGCCGCTCACTTCTGAGGCAAACCACGGCCAGCGATTACGCTCACTTTATCCTGGCCTGTCTGATCCACGACATCGGCTACGTTCGGGGCGTCATCTACGGAGACCAGGAGGGCGCCTATGTCGTTGATGGTACCGGCCGAACGGTTGAGTTGCCGGTCGGCTCCTCCGATGCAGCGCTTGCGCCCTATCACGTCGATCGCTCAAAATTGTTCGCGGTGGAGCGCCTCGACGCAGTCGACCAGATCGACGCCGCGCGCGTTGCCCAAGCCATCGAATATACCCGCTTTCCCTATACAGACGCACCAACGAGCGAACTCAAGGATGATCTGGACGAGGAAGAAGGTTTGTTGCTGCGCGCTGCTGATCTGATCGGCCAGCTCGGCGATCCGAACTACATGAAGAAATCAAATGCGCTCTTCTATGAATTCGAAGAGATAGGGCTCAACAAATCGCTCGGATACGCCACACCCGCGGACGTGGTGCACAAATATCCGCAGTTCTACTGGACCAAGGTCGCACCGCAAGTCCAGACGGCGATCCGTTATCTGAACGTAACGTCGAGCGGAAGACAATGGATCAGCAGCCTGTATGGCAATGTCTTCCGCGCCGAGCGAGAGGTTAGACTATCTGGCCCGCAGTTGTAGATCGGTGGTCTTGAACGGATTCGAGGCCCCGGTTTTGGAGCTTGAATCACGTCTCGGGCAGCGTCACCAACCCGCAATGGCCGGTCGCGGTCCTGCTAATGCTCTGAACTTACTTCCGCTTACGGCGGCATTGTCGGACTTGCTACTGGCCGACGCCCGTCGCGAATGACCCGCAGCCGACGTTTCGGGCCCGTGAGCGGAAGGTTGATCTAGATCAACAGAAGCGTTGCGGCGTTGTGTCTGGGGTACGCGTCCACAGGGTTCTGACATCTCCATGACGGAGCTTGCAATGACCCGTACCCGTGACATCTCCAAATCAGAAAGCGCGCGCAGGCGCGAACAACTGATGCCACGGCAAATCCGGCCGGGTGTCCCCTCTTCGGGGCCCGGCCGGACATTTGTGCACAAAATCACGTAACTGCATCTCTCGTTACCCGAAGCCTTAACGATGGAGGCTGGGAATGGGCAGAGACCTATCCGTTAATTTGCTGGCATTGTTTTTGGCTGTGACGGGGCCTGCTCCGACATCCGCACAACAACCCCAAAAGCCAAACGTTGTTTTCATTCTCGCCGATAATGTCGGCTACGGCAAAGGCGGCTCGCGTCTGTATGCGCCAAACTCCTGATGGGTACGCTTATCGAGCACGCCCGCTCGTGTTGCATTGTCTAAATGATCACGGAGGTCTCCAATGGCATCGGAACCAACGTTCACCCGACGCGATTTCGGTCTTGCTGGACTGGCTATTGCTGGACTGGCTTTAGGAGCGATGGCGCTCCCTTCTGTCGCGCCCGCCCAGGCTCAGCAGAAGCCGAACATCGTCTTCATCCTGGTCGACAACACTGGCTGGGGCGACTGGAGCTGCTATGGCGGCACGACGCCCACGCCGCGCATCGACAAGCTCGCGAACGAGGGCATTCGTTTCAACAACTACAACGTCGAGGTCCAATGCACACCCACGCGCTCCGCAATCATGACCGGACGCATGCCGGTCCGCTCAGGGACCTACGCCGTGACGCTTGGAGTTCCCTACGGCCTGGCACCCTGGGAATACACCATAGCCAACCTTCTATCCGACGCAGGATACGCTACGGCGTTGTATGGCAAATGGCACCTCGGCGATATTCAAGGGCGTATGCCGAACGACAAAGGCTTCGACGAATGGTGGGGTATCCCGAACACTTGGGACGAAGCCGCGTACACGCAATATCCGACATACAACGCCCTGGTGAAGCAGATGCTCGCCGAGCATAAGGGGCCGGAGCCGCTCGACATTCCTCCCCACATCCTGGAGGGTCGCAAGGGCGAGCCGTCCAGGATAGCGATGGCCCTGGATGAGAACGTCCGTCCCGTCGTGGATGAGAAATACCTTGTCCCCAAGACGATCGACTTCATCAAGCGGAATGCGACCGCGAAGAAGCCGTTCTTCGTTTACCTAGGCTACTCGGAAATGCATCAGCCCGTCATGGCGAATCCGAACTTCAAAGACAAGCCTGGCGGGCTCTACTCCCAAGTCATCGGCGAAATGGATTTCCGCGTCGGGCAAGTCCTCGATGCGATCAAGGAAGCGGGCATCGACGACAACACCATTGTGATTCTCAGCAGCGACAACGGGCCTTACGGTCCGGTATTGGCGGGCGGGGCTGGAGGCTCGAGCGGGCCTTGGCGGGGAAGCTTCTTCATTCCGCCATGGGAGGGAAGCCATCGGACCGCTGGGATGATTCGCTGGCCAGGCAAGGTGCCGGCCGGAGTCGTCACCGACGAGATGCTGGCCGCGACGGACTGGCTACCGACGCTTGCGGCGATCGTGGGCGCATCGAACCTGGTGCCGAAGGATCGGCCGATCGACGGCATCGATGCCTCAGCGTTCATGCTGGGTAAAAGCCAAACCACCGGTCGCGATTACTACATGTTCTTTGGACCCGACGCCAAGCTCATGTCCCTCAAGTGGAAAAACTTCAAGACGATCCTCCGCTATTCCAAGGGAATCGATGAGCCCATCGTCGAGCCGCAGGCGCCGATGACGTACGATCTGAGCAGCGATCCGCAGGAGATGTATAACCTCTTCGCCACCGTCCAGACGAACGGTTGGATATTTCTGCCCTTGTACCGCGAAATCGCCAAGTACGAGGAGAGCGTGAAGCAATACCCGAACCTCAAGGTGGGCGAAGATTTCAAGGGCTATGGGAGGAAATGAGGGCGATCGAACGTACAGCAAGGGAGGATCACAAATGTGCCAATGGTGCTTGTGCTCGAACCTTTCGCGGCCGTCGAGAAGGCGTTTTTTGGCTTCGATTGGCGCATCGGCTGCTGCTGTTACCCTCGCGGGACCAGCCGCTTTCAGCGCCTCTGCCGTAGCACAAGATGTCAAAGATCCCCCAACGCGGTCGATCACAATCTCAACCAAAGAGGTTACGGATCCCGACGCGGCGGTTTCGCCTGACGGGCGCTGGCTGGTCTTCACCGCGCTGGGTCACCTGTTTCAGCTGCCGACCACGGGTGGTGCGGCGAAGCAGCTGACTTTCGGCCCGTACTACGATTCAGCGCCGGCGATCTCGCCCGACGGAACGAGCGTGGCGTTCATTTCCGACCGGGAGACCCTAAGCCAGGGCAACGTCTTCGTCCTCGATATCGCGAGCGGCCGAATCCGCCGGCTAACCAACGAATTCTGGGCCGACCGGCCGGCATGGTCGCCCGACGGCAAGAGCATTGCCTTTCTCAGCTATGAGCTGCTCGGACCCACGGGCGATTACTGGTTTGTCGTCCCTAAAGGGCTGAGGAGTCAGGTTCGACGGGTCGGCGTCGCGGACGGCAAGGTCGCGGTGTTGTCGGAACCCGGCTTTGCGCGGGCCGTCGCGTTTCTCACCGACGGTCGCCCGGTCTGGTCGGAGGTCGAGCTCGATAGCGAAAAGGAACCCGCCGTGAGCCGGCTCGCAGTGGCGACCCAGGCGGGCCCGCCGACGACCGCGCTCATGGTTGAAGGCGTGGTGGACCGGATCGGCGTCGATCCCGGCGGCCTCTATCTCCGACTCTACGAGGTCGCGTCTCCACTGAAGAACCTTTTTCCGCAGCGTGAACGACTGGCTTATCTGCCGCTGGGTCGGGGCCGCGCCGACCAGACGGTGACCGGCCTGTTGAGCGGGCCGGAACGTTCGGCGCAGGGAGTCGAGGACCGCGGCGAGGGCGCGCGCGTTTATCCAGCGCAACTTTCGAATCCGATGCCGCGACCGGCGTTTGGCGTCGCCAACGGCTCCATCTACCTCGGCGACCGAGGCAAGCTGTGGCGTGTAGACGCAGCCACCGGCAAGCGCGACGAGATCGCCTTCTCGGCGGAGATCACCTTCGACTTCTTGCCGGGATCGCCGCCGCCCGCTTACACAAATCGAAATCCCGCCTCGCCCACGAGCATCCTCACTCCTCGCCTCGCTCCGGACGGCGCAAGCGTGATCTTCACTGCCGGCGGCTTCCTGTGGCGGCAGACGTTTGCCGGAGGCGAGACCCGGCGGCTGCTCGACACCGGCGGCTTCGAGTGGGGTCCGGCGGCCCTCTCGCCTGACGGCAAGAAGCTCGCCTATCAATTGAGCGAAGGGGCCGACCAGCAGCTTCGAGTCGTGGACCTCGCGACCGGCCGAAACCAGGTGCTGATCTCTCAACCTCGCACCGGGCGCTACCAGCCCGCCTGGAGCCCGGACGGCACCCGGCTCGTTTACGCATACTACGAGCACCGGGCGCACGGGCCGAAGGTGCCGTGCGTTTACCTCGCGGATCTCGCCAGCGGCAAACGCCGCAAGCTGGCGGACGGAAATCCCCGTTGGACGCCTTCCCCACACTTCTCGGGCGACGGGAAGTCGGTCTATTTCACTGCCGATGGACAAGTGCATCGCTACCCGATCGAGACACCCGGCGCCGGCCAACCGATCACCGAGTTCACGGAGTTCGCGGCGGACGCGCAGGTTTCACCGGACGGCAAGCGGCTCGCCTTCCGCCGCAACGACGAGATCTGGATGGCGCCGCTCGGGGCGCATCGCGTCAGGCAGGACGAGACGTTCCGGCTTTCCCCGAGGGGCGGACACAATTTCGCCTTCACGCCTGACGGTGCCTCGCTCGTCTACTCGAGCGGGGCCGACGTGTGGCTCCATCCTCTTAAGGATGGCGGACAGAAACAAATCCCTATCCAGCTCAAATTCTCGACAGAACCTCCACCACCGGTACTGCTCCGCAACGTGCGTGTCCTGGATTTCAAGGTTGGTGGCTTCACTGAGGGCACGTCGCTTCTGGTCGAGGACGGCCGGATCCAGTGGATCGGAAGCGAGGCGGGCCACACGCTACCGGCAAACCTGAACGTGGTGGACGGCGGCGGACGGTTCGCCATTCCCGGCCTGTTCGACGTGCACACGCACACCGCAACCCCCATCCATCCCCAATCGGCTCGCGACGTCAGCCATATGGAGCTCTGGATCGCGTACGGGGTCACCTCGGTGGGAGACATGGGCAGCGACCTGAGCACGCTCAACGCCTGGGCGGATCGCCGCACGGCCTTCGGGGCGCCCGTGCCGCGAATCTTTTCGTACGGCAGCATGATCGAGGCGATGCCCTTCATCTTTGGCGGCTCCGCCTTCATCGCCTCCGACGAGCAGGCGCGAGAGGTCGTGCGCGTGGAGAAAGGAGAAGGCGCCGTCGGCTTGAAGTCCTATTTCACCTTGCCGTGGTCGTTGCATCACGCGATAGCTCGCGCAGCGGTCCAGGAGGGGCTGCCCGTCCGAGCCCACGCGTTCGCCCGGGAGGAAGCGATCCGGGGAGTCCTCCTCGGCCACGAGGGCGTGGAACACATGCTTTCCGTCAACATGTACTACGACGATATCCTGAAGCTTTTCGCCGCGGCGGGGACGCGTTGGACGCCGACCTTGCCGGTCATGTTCGCGTTTATCCCCGAAGCCGCGCCGGTCCGGACCGCCATGATCGATACGGTAAAGCGCGCCTATAGAAATGGCGTGCAGCTCCTTCCCGGTACGGACTCACTGAATCTCCGGGATGAGTACGGCCAGGCGGTCCATGCCGAGCTCCAGAATTTCGCGCAGGCGGGAATCCCGCCGCTCGAAGTGCTGCGCATCGCGACCCAGCACAGCGCCGCGATGGTGGGTGCGGACAAGCTCCTGGGCAGCCTGGAGCCGGGCAAGCTGGCGGATATCGTGCTGCTCGAGGGCAACCCCCTGGACAACATTGCGAACACGCTGACGGTGTGGAGGGTGCTCCTCGGCGGCAGGGTGTTCGAAGAACCTCAGCCGCTAACCGCAAACGGCGGCGAAGATGTAAGCACCTCGGATGATCCGCATTCGGGTCATTGATGCGACCTCGGCGGGCGCTTCTCGGGCGCCATGCCGTGCGTACGCATACACAATTCGTCTTTCGCACCCTTCACCGGACCAAGGGCCAGCGCGGCCTCGATGGGTTGGAGACATGCTTGAGAGGGTTGGTGCGGCGGCTACGCTACAGCCGGGCGGCGACACCTGGAACTAAATCGACGATGAAGGTGGCGGACATGGGCAGTGACATCGGCACGCTTGGAGCCCTGATCCACGCCGCCAGACGGAATCACGCCACCGGAAGGCGACGGTGAAAATAGCTCAAACCCGATCTTCATCAGGATAATTCCGCCGACGATACGGACCATGCTCAGCGGTACGCCGAACAAGCGCAGGATCAGCGTTCCGAAGATCAGAAAAAAGAGAGACAGCAGCAGCGCATAGAGGCAGGCTTTCCAAGCCACCTGGCGATGGGTGGCTGCGTCCCGGCCTTCCAGCATCTTCAGATAGACCGGCAGGACCTCGAAGGGATTTATGATCGCGAGCAATGTCGCAAACGTGCCCACGAACAACGAGAGTTCATGACCCATCGACCTTATTCCTCTCGCGGCGACATCATCGCGCTCGGGCTCAAATCGCGGACGGGGCTGCTGCTCACCCAGCCGGCGTATGCGCGCGAGACGAAAGTGCTCGGCGGCCAGGTGTCGTTCGGGACTCGGGTTCGGCTACAGTATACAGGATTTCAAGCAGGCTAAGGAGACGTTGGATGCCGCGCTATGCATGTTAGGCAAAATAGCAAGCGCTTTGTCGGGCAACTTGGCATTGACGCAATTCATGCAGCTCGACGGGCGGACGCATTAGGATCCGTAGCTGTGGTGCACGAGACACAGTCTCGTAGCAAAAAGCAACCGAGGAAAGATTTGCCGATTTTCGCGTAGACGAGCCGGTGCGTGCGCGCTTTCCTACCCGTGCGCCCGCACACCCGGGTGTCCTTTGGCATCATGGCCGGTGGGACACGAAAGGGAGGACGGCAGATGCAGCGTAGTAGATCGTGGCCGAGTCCTGGTTCTTGGCAGCAGCTGGGTGTCTGCGCGCTTGCCGTCTTCCTAACGCTATTCGCTCAATGTGCCAGGGCCGATGAAAGCGGCGTTTCGTTCTGGATTCCCGGCCAGTTTGGCAGCCTTGCAGCCGTCCCGACGACGCCTGGCTGGTCGCTGGGGACAGTCTACTACCACACGTCGGTAGCCGCATCCGGCGGCGTCGCCGCCGCCAGGGAAATTCAGATCGGCCGCTTTGCGCCGACCGTCAATGTCAGCCTGAACGCGAACCTCAATTCGCCAGCCGATCTCGTATTCCTGTCGCCGACCTACACCTTTGCCACGCCAGTGTTGGGCGGCCAATTCTCGGCCGGGGTGACAGGAATATTCGGCAGGGTCGAGACGAGCATCGCGGGCACGCTGACGACCGCGGTCGGCCCGACCGCGGTGCAGCGCACGGGCACCATATCAGACTCGCTCACATCGGTGGGTGATCTCTATCCGATGCTGACGCTCAAGTGGAATAATGGCGTCAACAACTGGATGACTTACCTGACCGGAGATATTCCGGTCGGAGCCTATGATCCGAACCGGCTCTCCAACCTCGGGATTGGTCACGGCGCAATCGATGGTGGTGGAGGTTACACCTATCTCAATTCAGTGACGGGGCACGAATTTTCCGCAGTGGCCGGCTTCACCTACAACTTCAAGAACCCGGACACGCAATATCAAAGCGGAATCGATTTCCATCTCGACTGGGGTGCGTCGCAGTTCCTCTCAAAGCAGTTTTTTGTGGGCCTCGTCGGCTATGCCTATCAGCAGGTGACTGCAGATTCCGGTCAACACCCAATTCTGGGACCTTTCAAATCCCGTGTTCTCGGGATCGGGCCCCAAGCGGGCTACATTTTTCCGATTGGAAAGATGCAGGGATATTTGAACCTGAAGGGCTACGGCGAATTCGATGCGGCAAACAGGCCGTCGGGGTGGAATACCTGGCTGACGTTCGCGATCTCGGAGGCGCCGCCTGAAAGTACGGTGACGCCGACCAGGCATCGGGTGACCAAGTGAGCGGCCATTGACCTCGTGAACCCGACTGCCGCCTTGGCAGGTCACGCAAGTCGAACGCCGCAGCATCGCAGTTACAACGCGTGATTGCGGCGAGCCCGGTTACCCGAATGACCCGGGCAAAAGGTCCCCGCACATCGAGAGAGAGGGCGGCTTCCGCTTCTGGCCCATGGCGTCATTTCGCTCCGACGCGGAATTTGATCGCTGCCGGGGCATAGCGGACTCTCGCGAGCCGTCAGCTCGGCCGATTTATGGGTTCACGGCCTAGTACGGTGCCGCAGAAAAGCGGCTCTGAGTTCGGCCAGTTGGTCGCTCGTTGCTCCCAGCTCTGCGTCGGCTCGATCTGTGAGCAAGTCGACGTAGGCAATCGGCTGATCGAACTGGCTCGCCGTGAAGTCATACCGCCGGCCTTCGATCCGATTGTAGAAATGATCGGCCGCCGGCAGAGGCGTTTTCAGCAGCTCGCCGCCGAAGAGTTCGTGAACGAGCAGCGCCGTGACGTTGCACTGCCCTGCCGCCGGATTGTTCGGCGTCCATTGGCTGGAAGTCGACAGCGACCATGCCTTGCGCAGCGCGCGTTGAACCTCATCGGGATCGAAGCTCATCGTCACCTCACGGGATCGGCACCGAAGCGCCAATTTCGGATTATGCGATGCTAGCTTTTTGCCACTGTTTTGCCCGACGTGTCAAACGGGTTCGTTGCTGGGTTGAGCCCAACTCCATCCACCCGTCATTGCGAGCGTAGCGACTTGTCCGCCGAAGCCTCGGCGAAGGCGGAAGCAATCCAGAGTCCATCCGCGGTGACAGTCTGGATTGCTTCTTCGCAAGGGCTCTTCGCAATGACGATGCGGGAACGGACGCGCGGCAAATGACGATGTCATTCCAGATGCCGCGATCAGGCAAAATCGCCGCGTTGGCCCCGGTTGCGCGACGATTGCCCCTTCCTGCTGATTTGCCCCAACGGTCCAAATGGTTGGCAGCATTCACAGGGCAACCTGCCCTCATCGCGCTTCTACTGTGCATGGGGTTGTTTTTCATATTTTTGTTTGGGCGGCCGCTGGCGACAAAGAAAAAGCCCGGCCTCGCGAACGAGGCCGGGCTCTGTCGTCTTGCGACGTTTCGAAAGATCAGCCGCGGGTGCGCGAGCGGATCATGAAGCTGTCGTAGGTGTATTCGGCGACCTGCCACCACAGATATTCGTCGGAGCGGTAGGCCTGCATGGCGTCGATCGACTTCTTGAAGTCGGGGTTCTTGGCCGAGATCTCGCCCCACAGCTCGTTGGTCGACTTGAGGCAGGCCTCGAGCACTTCGTTGGTGAAGGGACGAAGCTGGGTGCCGCCGGCGACCAGACGCTTCAGCGCCGCCGGGTTCTGCATGTCGTAGCGCGCGGCCATCCAGCTGTTGGCGTTGGCCATCGCGTTGGTGAGGATCGCCTGGTAGTTCTTCGGCAGCGAATTCCACTTGTCCAAATTGGTGAAGGCGTGGACGGTCGGACCGCCTTCCCAGAAGCCGGGATAGTAGTAGTACTTGGCGACCTTGGCGAAGCCGAGCTTCTCGTCATCGTAGGGGCCGACCCACTCGGCGGCGTCGATGGTGCCCTTCTCCAGTGCCGGATAGATGTCGCCGCCGGCGAGCTGCTGCGGCACGACGCCGACCTTCTGGAGCACCTGGCCGGCGATGCCGCCGATGCGCATCTTGAGGCCGGAGAGGTCCGCAACGGTCTTGATCTCCTTGCGGAACCAGCCGCCCATCTGGGTGCCGGTGTTGCCGCAGGGCTGACCGATCACGTTCGACTTCTTGAAGAACTCGTTGCCGAGTTGCTCGCCGCCGCCCTGGTACCACCAGGAGTTCTGCTGGCGCGCGTTGAGGCCGAACGGCACCGAGGCGTAGATCGCCCAGGTCGGGTCCTTGCCGACATAGTAGTAGGAGACGGTGTGGCACATCTCGACCGTGCCGTTCGAGGTCGCGTCGAGCGCCTGGAGGCCGGGGACGATTTCGCCGGCGGCGAACACCTGGATCTGGAATTTGTTGTCGGTCATCTCGGCGACGTACTTCGCCAGCTGCTCGCCACCGCCATAGATGGTGTCGAGCGACTTCGGGAAGCTCGACGTCAGGCGCCACTTGATCTCGGGCATGGACTGCGCGATCGCCGGCGAGGCCACCGCGGCGGTCGCCGCCGCGCCTGCTGCCGACACTTTCAGGAAATCACGACGCTTCATCTTCAGGTCTCTCCTTGTTGGGGCGTTTCCCCTAAACTTCCTCGTTGTCGCCGCTCGTTCCGGCGACGCGTTTTTGTCGCGTCGAACCGAAGGGGCTTGACTGCCGTGGCCTTTAACACGGAAGCCCCGCTTTCGGAACGCGACAATGGCATGACGGGGCTCTACGAAAGTCGCATGTCCCCAAAAGACCGGCTCAGGCCGCGGCGATAACGCCTTTGAGCTGGTCCCGGACCTGCCCCGCAATGGCGCGATAGATCGCCGCATGAGGGCCGTCCGGCTCGCTGTCGACCACGGGATTACCGGCATCCGAGGTGGCGCGAATCGCCATGTGCAGGGGGATCTCGCCCAGGAACGGTACCCCGAGCTTCTCGGCCTCGTGGCGCGCGCCGCCATGGCCGAAAATATCCGATTTCGTGCCGCAATGCGGGCACTGGAAGTAGCTCATGTTCTCGACGATGCCGAGAACGGGCACGTTGACCTTCCTGAACATCGCAAGCCCCCGCCTTGCATCGATCAGGGACAGGTCCTGCGGGGTCGAGACGATCACGGCGCCCTTGAGCGGCACGTTCTGCGCCAGCGTGAGCTGGGCATCGCCGGTGCCCGGCGGCATGTCGACCACGAGTACGTCGAGGCTCCCCCATGCGACGTCGCGCAGCATCTGCGTCACCGCCGACATCACCATCGGACCTCGCCAGATCATCGCGGTCTCTTCCTCCACCAGGAAGCCGATCGACATGATGGCGAGGCCAAAACGCTTGAGCGGAATCATCTTGCGCTCGCCGTCCAGCGCCGGCTTCTCGTGGAGGCCCGTCAACCGCGGCACCGAGGGGCCGTAGATGTCGGCATCGAGCAGCCCGACCCTGAGGCCGAGGTCGCGCAGGCCCAGCGCCAGGTTGAGCGCGGTGGTCGACTTGCCGACGCCGCCCTTGCCCGAGGCAACCGCGATCACGGCAGCGACACCCGGAATCTCGGACTGGCGAGCCATCGGCGATTGGGCGCCGCCCTGCGGCGGTGGCTTGTGGGCGTGGACCGGCTGCACGCCCGGCGTGCCGCGGCTCGGCGTTGGCGGCGGAGGTGGCGCGGCGCCCGGCTTGCGCTCGGCGGTCAGCGCCACCATCACGGTGGTGACGCCGGGAATGGCGCGCACGGCGGCTTCGGCTTCGGCCCGGACGGATTCCCAGGCCCGCGCCTCGGCGGCATCGACGTTGATCGAGAAGAACACCTTGCCGTCGGCCGCGCTGATCGCGCTCAGCACATTGGCATTGGTGAGCGCGACCCCGCGGGGCGACTTGATCCTGGCGAGGCTGTCGAGAACCTGTTGCTGCGTCACGCTCAAAGCGCATCTCCTGAACAGAGCATGATCCGGAAAAGTGTGGAGCGGCTTTCCGATCAGATCACGCTCAAGGCTTGAGGATGCCCCATTAGAGCGGAAACGGCCAAAAGGCTACTGCTTGCCGATATCGTCTGCCATCTCCGCGGGGGCAGCCCCCTGCTCCGCAGCGGCCTCGTAATTGAGCTCGATCATGACCCCGTTGGGGTCGTGGACGAAGATCTGCCAGAGGTCGCCGCCGGGCACCTGGCGGGAGTCGAATTTCATGCCCTTGGACGTCAGCCGCTGCTTCATGCCGTCGAACCCGCGGCTGACGAAGGCGACATGGTGGACAACGCCGGAATCCGGCTTTTGTGGCTCCGAGGTCGGGGAAATATCGACGAGGTGCACCACCGCCTTGCCCTCGCTGTACATCCAGGCCCCCGGGAAGGCGAAATCGGGCCGGGCGCCTTTTTCCAGGCCCAGCACGTCCTCATAGAAGCGGACCGTCTCGGCCAGATTCCGGGTCCGGATGTTGAAATGATCGAGGACACCAACGCTCACGCCGCCCATGCTTTCGCTCCCTTTTTTTATGTAGGATCTTAAGTCCCGCCATCCTAGCACAGGCGGCTGCCAAACGAAGCCGTTGCCCTCTGGCCTCAAGGGTTTATGGTGCGCTCCTAATCCGCCCTCATAGCGGAACCAGGCGCCCCCTCGCCCGGCAAAAACCGTAAAACCCAAACTACGGACAAGGTACCACACATGGCTAAAGTCGCTTTCCTCGGTCTCGGCGTGATGGGCTTCCCCATGGCCGGACACCTCGTGAAAAAAGGGGGCCATGAGGTCACCGTCTACAACCGCACCGCGGCCAAGGCGAAGGAATGGGCGGACAAGTTCGGCGGCAAGACGGCTGCGACCCCGAAGGCGGCAGCCGAAGGCCAGGATTTCGTGATGTGCTGCGTCGGCAACGACAACGATCTGCGCGCGGTCGCGATCGGCCCCGACGGCGCGTTCGCCGGCATGAAGAAGGGCGCGACCTTCGTCGACCACACCACCGCCTCCGCCGAAGTCGCCCGTGAGCTCGATGCGGCGGCCACCAAGGCCGGCTTCAAATTCATCGACGCTCCCGTTTCCGGCGGCCAGGCCGGCGCCGAGAACGGCGTGCTGACGGTGATGTGCGGCGGCGCGCAGGACGCCTATTCCGGCGCCGAGCCGGTCATCACAGGCGCCTATGCGCGGATGTGCAAGCTGCTCGGGCCCGCCGGCTCCGGCCAGTTGACCAAGATGGTCAACCAGATCTGCATCGCGGGTCTGGTCCAGGGCCTCTCCGAGGGTATCCACTTCGCCAAGAAGAGTGGCCTCGACGTCGCAGCCGTGATCGAGACCATCTCGAAAGGAGCCGCGCAGTCCTGGCAGATGGAGAACCGCTACAAGACCATGAACGAGGACAAGTACGATTTCGGCTTCGCGGTCGAATGGATGCGCAAGGACCTCTCGATCTCGCTGGCCGAAGCCCGCCGCAACGGCGCCAATCTGCCGGTGACCGCGCTGGTCGACCAGTTCTACGCCGAGGTCGAGAAGATGGGCGGCAAGCGCTGGGATACGTCGAGCCTGCTCGCGCGCCTTAACCGCTGACACCTGTCGAACTGATCCCGCCTTGCTGATCGCGATCGCCGTCATCTTCGTTCTGGCCTATGCGGCGATCGCGCTCGAACACCCACTCCGGATCAGCAAGAGTGCCACGGCGCTGATCGGCGCCGGGCTGCTCTGGGCGATCTACGCGGCCACGATCGGCGACCACGCCATGGTCGGCCGACAGATCGACGAATCCGTCGTTTCCACCGCGCAGATCGTGTTCTTCCTGATCGGCGCGATGACCATCGTCGAGGTGATCGACGCCCACGACGGTTTCGAGGTCATCACCTCCCGCATCAGCACGACGAGCCAGGTCCGCCTGATGTGGCTGATCGGCTTCGTGACCTTCTTCCTCAGCGCGATCCTGGACAATCTGACCACCACCATCGTGATGGTCTCGCTGATCCAGCGGCTGATCGCCAGGCGCGACGACCGCCTGCTGTTCGCCTCCCTCATCGTCATCGCCGCCAATGCCGGCGGCGCCTGGACCGTGATCGGCGACGTCACCACGACCATGCTGTGGATCGGCGGGCAGATCACGCCGTTGAAGATCATGGGCTCGGTGTTCCTGCCCTCGCTGGTCAATCTGCTCGTGCCGCTCGCGTTCATCAGCCTTCTGGTGAAAGGAAAGACCATCGCGCCGCCGCCCAAGGACGACGGAGTTCAGCTCGTCGGGTCGTTCGAGCGCAACCTGATGTTCTATCTCGGGCTCGGCGTGTTGATCGCCGTGCCCGCCTTCAAGGCGGTCACGCATCTGCCGCCCTTCATGGGCGTGCTGCTCGGGCTCGGCATCGTCTGGCTGGTCGGCGAGGTCGTTCACCGCGACAAGGACGAGCATGTTCGGCGGCCGCTGACGCTCGCGCATGCGCTGACGCGGATCGACATGAGCTCGATCGTGTTCTTCCTCGGCATTCTGCTGGCGGTCGCCTGCCTCGAACATGCGGGCCTCCTGTCGATGCTGGCGCGCTGGCTGGAGGCGACGATTGGCCGCCAGGACGTCATCGTCGTCGTGCTCGGCCTGCTCAGCGCCGTGATCGACAACGTGCCGCTGGTGGCGGCGACCATGGGCATGTACGACCTCGGCCACTACCCGCCCGACAGCTTCCTCTGGGAATTCATCGCCTATTGCGCCGGCACCGGCGGCTCGATCCTGATTATCGGCTCGGCCGCGGGCGTCGCCGCCATGGGGCTCGAGCGGATCGAGTTCCTCTGGTACGCCCGCCGCATCGCCATCCCCGCGCTCGCGGGCTATCTGGCGGGCGCGGTGGTCTACGTCGCCCAGCATGCGGCACTGCACTGACCGGCACTGCGCGCGTTCAAAATTAACGCCGGGTTAACGTAATTCTTTAGCTCCTTAAGTCACCTCTTAAGGATTTCTTGCCAGAGATAGACAATGCAGAAGGCCCGCCTTTGCGCAGGCAGGAATGTTGTTGTTCGATGAGTAAACCCGCTGAAAAGCCAGAGGTCGTACAGCTTCCGGCCGAGCCGGTGAGCGCGCCATCGGCGAGCAGCCGCCGGGCTGCGTCGCAGCGGGTACGCGAGGCGCGCGACAAGTTAACGTCGACCAGCGGAACCCGGCCGGCTTTCGACGCCGAGATGCTGCGCCAATATGCCCAGACGCGGCTGTCGGCCTCTTATGTCGTGATGCTGCTGGTGGTCGCCACCGGCGTGCTGTTCGGGCTGTGGATGCAGCCGATCCCGGCCGCGGCCTGGACCGCCGGCATGCTCTGCATCCACGCCGCAATGATCCGCAGCTGCCACCGTTTCCTGGCAGAGGCCCCCTCGCCCGCGGCGACGCGCACATGGCGGACGCACTTCGTCGTGCTCGACCTGCTCTATGGCCTGTGCTGGATGGCGATCCTGATCCATCCCGTGCTCGACATGGTCACGGAAACGCTGATGATGTTCCTGATGCTGCTGGTGATCGCAGTGTCGAGCATGCTGGCCGCCAATCTGCCGATCGCCGCCCTTGCCGCCACGGCGCCGGTCGCGGTCGCGATGGCGCTGAGCTTTGCAATCACCGGCGCGCTCGACAATTACATCCTGGCGGCGCTCGCGCTCGCAGCCGAAGGCTATTTCGTGCTGCTGGCGCACCGCCTGCACTCCTCGACCTTCGCCACGCTCGAGGCACGCGCCGAGAAGGACGCGCTGATCGGCGAGCTCGAACAGGCCAAGGCGATCTCGGACGAAGCGCGCCACCGCGCCGAATCCGCCAACGTCGCAAAATCGCGCTTCCTCGCGCAGATGAGTCACGAGCTGCGCACGCCGCTGAACGCGATCCTCGGCTTCTCCGAGGTGATGAAGAGCGAAATTTTCGGTGCGCACGCGGTGCCGGTCTACAAGGAATATTCCGCCGACATCCATAATTCCGGCGTGCACCTGCTCAACCTCATCAACGAGATCCTCGATCTGTCGCGGATCGAGGCTGGCCGTTACGAGCTCAACGAGGAAGCGGTGTCGCTGGTCGGCATCGTCGCCGACTGCCACCACCTGATGAAGCTGCGCGCCTCGAGCCGCGGCATCACCATCCACGAGGTGTTCGAGCAGGCCATGCCGCGGCTCTGGGCCGACGAGCGGGCGATCCGCCAGGTCGTGCTCAACCTGCTCTCCAACTCGATCAAGTTCACCCCGCAAGGCGGCGAGATCTGGCTCAAGGCCGGCTGGACCGCTTCGGGCGGGCAATATCTCTCGGTGAAGGATTCCGGCTCCGGCATCCCCGAGGACGAGATCCCGATCGTGCTCGCCTCGTTCGGCCAGGGCTCCAACTCGATCAAGTCGGCCGAACAGGGCGCAGGGCTCGGCCTGCCCATCGCCAAGAACCTGATCGACCTGCATGGCGGCACATTCACGCTGAAATCGAAGCTGCGCATCGGCACAGAAGTGATCGTCACCTTCCCGCCGGAGCGCGTGATGAGTGCGCTGGCGCCGATGTCGGACGATTCTCCGCCGCTCCAGCCGGACAGTTCCGCGGTGCCCGACGAGAAGCGCCGGCCGCGCCACAAGCCGATCATGAGCGCAGGTACGGGCTCTTAACGAGATGCTTGCAGACATGCCCGACGATCCCCCACTATGGCCACATGAGCAAAGAAACGCCGTGCGTCGCCGTCTGCAT
This sequence comes from Bradyrhizobium sp. LA2.1, assembly GCF_040547725.1. Taxonomy (NCBI): domain Bacteria; kingdom Pseudomonadati; phylum Pseudomonadota; class Alphaproteobacteria; order Hyphomicrobiales; family Nitrobacteraceae; genus Bradyrhizobium; species Bradyrhizobium sp. LA2.1. The sequence continues at coordinate 36,273 of NZ_JBEPQI010000031.1, read as the reverse complement.
GATCGATCCCAAGACCAGGCTGTGCTTCGGCTGCGGCCGGACCTTGCCGGAGATCGCGCGCTGGCACGCCATGGAGAGCACGGAACGGCTCGCGGTGATGGCGCTGTTGCCGGCACGCATGGCGGACGCGGGTTTGCAGCCGATCGCGGGATCGCCGAAACGCGCCTGACCGCCCTGCGTCGCCTCGGAGGCGCGCAATGATCCGCTTCCTGCTCGTTCTCGTCATGCTCGCCGGCACGGCCGGTGCCGTTGTCGCCTATGGCGATCCCGACCGGATCGCGCGCGCGAGCAACAAGGTCTCGCACATGTTTCGCGCGCAGATCGCCTCCCCGGCCCCGGCCGTGCAGATCCAGCGCGGCCAGGGCGGCGAATTCGCGCTGCGCGCGAAGATCAACGGCGTCGCCGCACCGATGGTGATCGATACCGGCGCGACCTCCGTGGTCCTGACCTGGGAAACCGCGAAAGCGATCGGACTGCCTCTCGAGATGCTCGAATACGACGTCGATCTCGAAACCGCGGGTGGCCACACCAAGGCAGCCCGCCTTACGCTCGACCGTCTCTCCGTCGGCCACCTCGTCGAAAAGTCGGTGCCGGCCCTCGTCGTGCCGCGCGGGCAGATGAAGACCAATCTGCTCGGCATGAGCTTCCTCGACCGCCTGGAGAGCTGGGGTGTGCGCGCCGACAAGCTGATGCTCACAGGCTACCCGGAATTGCCAGATCGCCGCGCGCTCCGATAATCCACTTCGCTGCGCGCCTCACACGATCAAGGCCCAATCAGCCGGGACTGCCTGAGCCGCATAACGCGATCGGCGTTTGTCAAATCGCCCTTGGCCGCTCTGGCGCCGGTCAAACTGATGGAGCCGCTCCATCCCCGGCACATCCTGCGCCGACGCATTGCGCGGAACGAAGAATATCGAGACGCTCACCAGGATCACTATGGCCATGAAAATTGGCATCGCTGGTCCCTCATCAAATCGACCCACATGAAGGGTCCGAGCCCAACGTCTCCGACGCGAAAACAACCGCGAACGTCACCGCATGAAATGCTGCGAGAGCCGAGGGATCGTCGGACGAGTAAATAACAGAGAAATAAACAATCTTAGATTGTCGAGCGCTGCTATTGTCGCGACCCTCTCGATCCACCCATCATTGCGATGTCGAGTATGCGCCACGCCAGAGGCATGTCGCCTCGTCATCATGACGGACAGCGGCCAATCTGGCGCCTCGTAAGGCCACCTTTGCGCCAGCGCGCTGCGCAGCATCGGCGCGGCTGCCAGCCAACCGCCTAACTCGAGCCCCCGCGAACAATCCATCGATGTGGCATTTCCTCTATTTACAAACCGCCTAGTCGGTTTATAACAATCCCATTCCGGGATCGGGGTTGGACAAGGCTGCTCCGTGAGGTGCGGCCAAGTGGGAGATTGAGAGTCATGACTGCCAGAGCCGCCTTACGCCGCACGATGCGCGCCCTGCCCTTTGCCGCGGTGTTCGCCGCGAGCAGCGCCTGCGCTGCCGACCTGTCGCCGCGCTACGCCGCACCCTCCTCGGCCTACACGGCGCCGCAGCCGGTGTATTCGTGGACGGGTCTCTATGCGGGCTTCAACGCCGGCTACGCAGAGAGCGGCGACGACGCGTTCAATAATCTCGTCGGCATCAGCGGCGGCAAGGTCAAGGGCGCCGTCGGCGGCGTGCAGATTGGTTACAACTACCAGCTCTCGCCGATGTTCGTGGTCGGCATCGAGAATGACTTCGAGGGCGGCGACATCAAGAACCGCGACGCGCTCAACAGCGCCGCGGTGAGCATCCCCTGGTACACGACCGGCCGCGCCCGCGCCGGCATCGCGACGATGGATTCACGGCTGCTGTTCTTCGGGACCGCTGGTCTTGCCACCGGCGAGTTGAAGGACGGGCCGATCAACAAGATGAAGATGGGCTGGACCGCGGGCGGCGGCGTCGAATGGGCGTTCCTGCCGAAATGGTCGGCCAAGGCCGAATATCTCTACACCGAGTTCGAGCACGACGATCTGCCGGACTGGAACGCCGCGAAATTCCACACCTTCCGCGTCGGCGTGAACTATCATTTCGATCTGCTCCGCTGAGACGGATCGACGAGGAGCCGGATTTTAACGATCCGGCTCTTCACCCGTTTGGGCTAGGCCGCGGCCTCCGCCGGAGCGCGCGCACCGACACGTGCGATCGCATCGCGCAGCACGTCCACACCGGCGCCCGGCTTCACCCCCTGCTCGGCAAGATGGCGGCGGAAGGCGCGCGCACCGGGCACGGCGTGGAACGCCCCGACGAAATGCCGCGTGATCGCATGCAGCCGCGTGCCCCGCGCAAGCTGCTGCTCGATATAGGGCATCATCGCTTCGAGCGCGTCCTGCATCGTCGCATGCGGCGCCGCTTCGCCGAAGATATCTTGATCGACGGAGAGCAGCCGCCATGGCTCCTGATAGGCGGCGCGGCCGAGCATCACGCCGTCGACGTGCTCGAGATGCGCTTTCGCCTCGTCGATACCGGGGATGCCGCCGTTGATGATGATGGGCACATCAGACATCGCGCGCTTGAGGCGATAGACGCGGTCATAGTCGAGCGGCGGGATGTCGCGGTTCTCCTTCGGCGACAGACCGTTGAGCCAGGCCTTGCGGGCATGCACGATCAGCGCATCGCAGCCTGAGGCGACCACTCCACGCGCAAGCGTATCGAGCGCGACCTCCGGATCCTGATCGTCGATGCCGATGCGGCATTTGACGGTGACGGGAATGGAAACCGCGCCCTTCATCGCGTCGACACATCGCGCCACAAGCTCCGGCTCCGCCATGAGGCAGGCTCCAAAGCGGCCATCCTTCACACGATCCGACGGGCAGCCGACATTGAGGTTGATCTCGTCATAGCCGAACTCTTCGCCGATCCGCGCGGCCAGTGCGAGCTCGCGCGGATCCGACCCGCCAAGCTGAAGCGCCACCGGATGCTCGACCGCGTCGAACCCGAGCAGCCGCTCCCGGTCGCCATGAATGATGGCACCGGTCGTCAGCATCTCCGTATAGAGCAGCGCCCGCCGCGTCAGATGGCGATGGAACACCCGGCAATGCCGATCGGTCCAATCCATCATCGGAGCCACAGAAAAGCGATAGTGTTGCGATTTCAATGATTTACCTTATGCTTCAACAAGATGAAACATGAACGTGTGCACTCCAAACTAGTCGAAATTGCACACGTTTGTACCCGCTTTGACCTCTTAGTGCACACGTAGCGCACACGATTTGGGGAGTGCACACGACCGTGGCCAGCTTCACTCAGTTGCCGTCCGGGAACTGGCGCGTCCAGGTCCGCCGCAAGAACCGTTACGTGGCAGAGACCTTCCGTCGGCGCAAGGACGGGGAGGAATGGGCACTCGATATGGAGTGCAACATCGATCGTAGCGGATCACCTAAACCCCGCGCTGCCGTCAGAGCGAAGACGTTCGGCGACATCATCGATCTGCACATCGAAGACATGCTGGAGGTTGGTCGCCCTCCCCGCAAATCGAAGGCAGCCGTCTTGGAGGCGTTGAAGGAGGACCTCGGATCAACGAAGCTTCCCAGGCTCAACCGCGAACGGTTGATTGAATATGGCCGAAAGCGAGCGAAGGAAGGTGCGGGACCAGCGACCCTTGCGATCGACATATCGTTCATCAGAACCGTCGCTACACACGCAGCCGCTGTTCACGGGGTCGAGGTTTCTGCCGAAGAGGTTCGCCTGGCACGCGTGGCGTTGAAGTATTTAGGTCTCGTTGGAAAGTCCGATGAGCGAGACCGGCGACCAACTCAGGATGAGCTTGACGAGCTCATTGAATACTTCGAATCCAATAATCGGCAAGCCATCCCAATGGGCCGCATCGTCCGATACGCGGTCGCAACGACCATGAGGCAGGAGGAGATTTGCCGGCCCGACTGGCCGGACGTCGACATGAAGAAGCGGATCATATTGATACGAGACCGCAAAGATCCGAGGGAAGAGGATGGCAACGACCAACAAGTGCCACTCCTGAACCTCACAGGCTATGACGCCTGGGAGCTCCTGCTCCAGCAGCGGATCATCACCAGGGGTCTGGGTCGAGTATTCCCGTACAATCACCGTTCAGTGAGCGCGGCATTCACGCGCGCTTGCGACAAGCTGAAGATCGAAGATCTCCATTTCCATGACCTGCGGCACGAAGGCACTAGCCGCCTCTTCGAAGCAGGATTGACGATCGAGAAAGTAGCGCTTGTAACCGGTCATAAAGATTGGCGTACGCTACGGCGATACACAAAGCTAAAACCCGAAGAGCTTCATAAGCTGCAAACCGTGCCTCAGCCGTCACTGGAAGAATTCATGGAAGCGCTTGACGCAGGGACGTCGCATAGCTTCCCTAGCGCCCGTTGTGATTGAAGAACCTTCGATGGCGACTTTCCATCTGGGCAAACCAAACACTATTTTTTGTCGCCTCGCGTTGACACGTCACATACTCATTGATGCGAGTATCGCAACGGTATTCGCTTGTCCGACCGATAAGTTTTCCGACCAAAGCTTATCAGTCAACTAACCGAGCCCCACTCTTTGGGCCTTTACTCTCAATCGATGTCACCTTTGGCACTGGCACCGGACATTGCGCGCGGCCGTGATCGCGACGCATTTTCGATTCCGCGACGCCGTCGCCTCTAAATGTCTCACGACGATCATTTCGCACATTGCCACTCGCTTTATACGAGTATCACGTTTTAATCTACGCGTTACTACCTCCGGTTAGTAAGAACTGCTGACCAGAGTTCATGCGTTCGTTGATCCCTTTTGGCAATCACCTGCCCGCGATATCGTCGCGACATGACGAACAGGTCCATCGCAGCGAAAATCTTAACGTCTCGGATTGCGGAACCCGGGCCTACAAACATAAGCGGAGCGGATTAATTTCATCACTGACTGCGTCGGGTGCTCCGTCTCGGGCCGCATTATGCGCCTGTTGGACGCGCGCCAGGCCCTGATAGATCAACTGCCTGATCTTCAGCTCGCGTTCGTGAGCTTGCCTGGCGGCGGCGCGAGCAGTGTCCGCGTGGCGCTCGGTTCCGAAATAGTAGCCGGTCACGGTCCCCAGGAGTCCGAGAGCCAGAGAAAGGATTTCTTTCTGACGATCAAAGGTATCCGCCGTTGTCTTGGCCCCACAATAAACATCCCAGAGGAGAAGTAGAGCGAGGCCCACGATTAGCAGACTGATCACTGTCGTGACGAGTTCGCGAAGAATCTCGCTCCAGTTCTGGCACCTACAAGTACGGACAATCCCGTTCGGGGCTGGCACGGCATCATTCGATGCATTTGGCGGGACCGACATAGTTCCTCCTTGTCGCAAGATGAACGCGGCGGGGTTAGTTCACTTCATCGGACATTTGCGCTGCCCGATCGAACCGTTGAATCATACCATCCGCAATACCCGTATCGGTTGCATATCCACTAATCTACCCGAGTGAGGCGGCGCGTTTGCGTGTTGCTCGAGACGAGGTTCACACGCAGCTGCATTCACACGTGTTGCTGCTGTTGCCCCAGGGAAAAGGAGACTGGCCGGCGAAGTGTCGAGGCTCACTTCTTCATTTGTGATGGAGCCATTCTCGGAATTGGAGTATAGTCGAACGATTTCGCCGACTGCGAGAATTCAAGATAATTGCAGGAACGGCAGCGCTCCTCACAAAATCATGCTGCAGTTCGGACGATTGCGAACTCAGCTGCGGTAGGAAGAAGCGCGTCAGCTGACTACGAGCTAACTCCGCGAACGTCGGGGGCGTGGTTGTGACGCTGTCGATTTGGTTCAAGAGTTTTTCTGGGGAAGCCGCGGTGGCCACAGCGGTCACCAAAAGGCTCGCGCATTTTGGATTGACCGTTCGATCGGACGAATCCTTTTTTCATGACGGCGACTGTTGCCTTGCGGCTGTTTCAGCCGTTGATGCGACCGTGATCGCCGATCTCGAGAAGCTGTCGCGCTCATTCCATGTCGTGGTGCTGTCCGTTCCAAAATCGTTACCTCGGGAGTCGCGATGGCAGCTGCTCCACGCAGGTGTAGCCGACGTCCTTGACTGGACCGATGACCGTATCTTCGCTGAACAGATCGTGGCTCGTGTTCATCGTCACCTGGAAATCGAGCGGCTCGCCAATGACGACTCTATCCGCAATCTACTGGTTGGGGACTCTCCGGCCTGGCGCGAACTGGTGCGAAGGCTAGTGGAAATCGCCAGCTTTTCCGGCGGCACTTTGTTGGTCGTTGGTGAAACCGGAACCGGGAAAGAGCAGATCGCGAGGGCCCTTCACCTCCTCGACAGGCGCGACCATAAGCCCGACCTTGTCATCGTCGATTGCACGACCTTGTCGCCGGAATTGTCGGGCAGCGAGTTGTTTGGTCACGAACGCGGTGCCTTTACCGGGGCGGTTGCCGCGCGCGACGGCGCCTTCGCGCTCGCAGACGGCGGCACATTACTGCTCGATGAGATCGGTGAATTGCCGATGCCGCTGCAGGCTCAGCTGTTGCGTGTCATTCAGGAGCACACCTACAAGCGCGTCGGCGGCAACGTGTGGCACAATACCGAGTTCCGTCTGATATGCGCGACCAACCGAGATCTCGAGCAATGCGTGAGGAATGCTACATTTCGCGCGGATCTTTATTATCGCCTGGCGGACTGGATTTTGCGGCCACCGCCGCTGCGCGAGCGGCGCGAGGATATTCCGTTGCTGGTCCGACACTTTCTCGAGCACGCAGCGAATGGCGGCTCCAAAGTCGAGGTCGACCCGTCGCTTGCCGATTTTCTCCTTTGCCGCGACTACCCGGGCAACGTACGGGACCTCAAGCGGATCGTGATGCGCCTTCACGCGCGTCACGTGGGACCAGGACCAATCACAATTGGTGCGCTGCCGGCCGACGACCGACCCGATGGCGCCACACTTATCGAACCGTGGGCGGAGCCCGGACTTCTGCTGGCTCTCCAGCGTGCGCTGGACCAGGGCATCGCCCTCAAAGAAATCGGCCGGGCCGTCACCAATGTTGCGATACGCATGTCGCTCGCACAGGAGAATGGCAATCTCCAGCGCGCGGCGAAACGCCTGGGCGTAACGGACCGCGCATTGCAGATGCGACGCGCGAGCCATGGCGGCCTTACCTCGGATTTAGCCACCCGCTACGACAACGTCGTTCAGCGCTCCGGCGGGGGATGAGCCAGACGTGCTTCTGTGCGTTGATAGCGGAGCACTCGAATCAAGTTGCCTCCGAGAATCGCGGCCTGGTCGCCGGGGTTCAGATTGAGGGCATAGATTTTCGCAATCTCCACTGCCGGGTGCAGCCAGGGCCCATCGGTGCCGAACAGAACCTTGCGGGCACCTGCCCGCCTCACGGCTTGCTCAAGGATATCAAAGCGGCGCACGCCTGCGGTGTCCGTGAAGATATTCGGGTGGCGTACCAGATGATCGACGAACGCGGTCTGTGCGTGCCAGTCGTCCGCGAAGCTTCCGAGGTGCGGGATGATAAAGGCAACATCGGGATATTCCTCGGCCAGCATTTCCGCCACGGACACCTCGCCCATCACATCATAGAGGATTGGCACGCGATAGCGACGCGCGGCTTCGCAAATTTCGCGCGTGATCCGGCCGTCGTGTCGGTGGACCTTGATGCCTACGAGCCCGAGATCGGTGACGGCCTCGCGGACCATGGCATCGACGCGCCCCTTGTCGGCGAGCGGATGAAGAAAGGCGAAGCCGAGAAGCCGTTGGGGATTGCGAGCAACGATTCGGGCGACCTCTCGGTTGGCACGAAGATAGCCCTCCGAGAACGCGGCAAATATGACGGTCCGATCGATACCCGCGGCGCGCGCGCGCTTGAGATATTCGTCGAGCGGGGCGGCCGTGTCGGCCGGTTGGGTGAGCCCATCGCCTTTTCCGGCGTGACAATGGCAGTCGATGATCATGGCGCGCCCCGTCTTTCACCCTCGGATCCTTCTGACCGCTCGCGGGCTCCGGCGGCTCCGCTCAGACGCCATCGAGCACAATCGTGTTGCCGCGGCGCCACCAGCGGCCGCTTCCTGTTGAGGCAGGAAGCAATGTCTGTTCGCTTAGCGTGGGAAGTGTTGCACTTGGAATGTTGCGACGAACCGCCGACGCCAGGGCCGCCCGCGCGGCCACTTCCGGCGACGCGGCTCCGAGCGTCTGGGTTAGATTCAGGATTGCGCTACTGAGGACGCGGACAATTCGGCGCGCCTTCTCGATGTTGGCTTGTGCGGGATCCATACCCGTGTATTCCAGTTCGAGCGCGTCGGCGGCCGCGCGGCCAAGCGCTCCCCCGATCATGGTGCCGACTCCGGGGATCGGAATGAACGAGCCGAGAGCTCTTCCGGCAATCGGAAGGGCAACCTTGGCCAGTGACCTCAGCGCTGGCAACGCGATCCTGCCGACCGACTTGAGGCCGCGGCCGATGCTCTTTGCGAGGTTGCCGAGGAACTGCTCCATCTCATATTCGTTGTTGACGGAGAGCAGCTCCATGGCGAGCTCCAGCTCCTCCTGTTCGGACATTTCACCGCTCTCGAACGATTCGTATTCGAGCTCGAACTCGCCTGTCCTTCCAGACATGCAGTTTGGACATGTGCAACTTACCGGATGCATGGTCGCCTCCATCGTTGGATACAGGTCGTCAGTTTCTGCAATTGTCTCGACGCGATTTGCACTGTCGCCGGAGCAAGCCGTCAGAGCCTGCTCAATTGGATAAACTCCAGTTCGGTGGTCCTGTTCAGCCGAAGGCTGTTGTTCTTGTGGTACCTATTGATCGCAGCCTCGATGCTGCGAATCTGCTCGCTGGTCTTGCCCGGCATTCGGCAGAGTACGAGCCGATGGTTTTTGGTCTCCATGCCGAAATGCGAGAGGCACCACAGGTGCTGGATGATGCGTCGACGAAGATCGGTCGCCATACCGGTGTAGAACCGTCCATCGGCGGCAAAGAAGCGATAGAGCCCAGGGACCGGTGGTCGTCCAAGTGCCTTGAGGACAAACCGGATGGGCAGCGCTTTGCTCCGCGACAGTGCGGCATCCACCGCTAGAACATCGTCGCCCGATCCGGTCTCCCGTTCGAACTCGGGTTGTTCGCTTTCGGAGCCGGCTCCTACGCGCCGCAGGGCCGCTTCGGTGTCCGGACCGATATAGCCGCTCGCGGGCAGCTGGTTGTTGCGCTGAAACTCTCGGATCGCATCGCGCACGGCCGGGGACATGGCGCCATCCATCGGGAGGGTCCCGCCAATCGCGCGATTGAGCGTAGCTTGCAGCCAGCGGACATATTCCGGCGATCCGGCCGATGGCGGCGGCTCGGGCTCCGCCTGCGGTTCTGCGGCGCTGTCGGGCGCCGCTCCTCCCCATCCGCCGTAAATCGATGGGGTGCGTAGAATGCGTCGCTTTCGGAATGACGGCCACGGCTTGGAAACTGGACGTCGCGACATGCTCCGCACGCCGCGAGCGGATCGCGCCCCGGCCTCAAGCTCGTGCCGGAAGGGTTCGACCTCGAACATTTCGGCTGTCATACTCATGCGGCCTCCACTCTCTGATGATAAGCCCGCGAGGCTGCGTCCATGGCACGGGCAAGCCCCGCCGCGGCGCGGGAAATGTTGGCAGTCGTGTGGCGCGCTGTGATCAACAAGGTAAGACTCGGCAGGCCGCCCAGGCACGATCTGGTCACGAGCCCGTAGATGCAGCCTTCGTCCAGGGACGCGAGCACCGCTTTGGCCACGCGAAGGGACGGCATCGCGATTGCCTGCACGGGAATCGGTAGCTCGCTGCGCGACTGCAGGCCCAGTTTCTCCAGCTCCTTCCGCAATTGCTCCACGAGACGCACGACGCGCGCGCGCCGCCCCTCCCCCTGCGCTCGATTGATGGTGACCGCGTTTTGCCCCGCTGCGACATCCGCTGCCGACGCCGCGCTTGTATGGATGCGTGTCTGCCCTTCGCGCGCAAGCTGCTTCATGATTGTCGACGCGCCGCTCACGATCGCGAACGGTGCGCCGAACGCCTTGGCGAGCGATGCTCCCACGATCGTGGCCTGAGAGCGAAGGCCATACCACGCGAGTGTTCCGCCACCGCCGATGCCGAGCGGCGCTATCGGCGAAGGCTCGCGTCCGAGCACGCCAATTGCCTGGGTGTCATCGATCACGAGACGCCCGCCGGCGTCGGCGGCAAGACGCGCAAGCGCGGGCAGTTGCGCCGGCCGGCCGCAGGACGGGCAGAGGCCGTCGACCACGATCAGCGGCCGTTGCCCCGCGCGTCGCGCCTGTCGCACGCGCCGTTCCAGCGCAATCAGATCACGATGTGGGAAAGTCTCGATCGGAATTCCATTGACTGCCGCGCCATCCGCGCCCCAGCGCGCGATCGGATAAGATGCCCCGTCGAACAAGATCAGCGTGCCCTTTGGGGCTGCGACCTGGAACAAATCCCGAAACAGATGCAACGTCGATGGATACAGAAGGCCGGCTTCACCGCCGATGAGCCGCGTCAATTCCTGCGCCAACGCTCGGCCACCAGCCGACTCTGCGAGCGCGGCTGGACGACCAAGGGTCAATGCTTCCCAGGGCGGGAGCGAGGCGCTCGGATGGGCGAATCCGAGATACAGCGCCGAGGTGAAGTCCGGCATGGCACATCCCCGGCATTAGACTCTTTGACGCTGCTCTGACAAGCGCTTCACGAGATGCACCGATGGCATCGTGGTGTCGATCCGCGCATTGGTAACATCGACAGAGAGATCGACTCCGGTAACCGAGCGGTAGGCGTGAAGGTATCCCTGGACTTGCGGGCGCCAGTATCGCGCCCAGTTCACCGCGCTCACCGGTTCGTAGATGCTGTTCCAGTTGCCATAGCGAACCCCGAGGACGATCTCCTCGCCGAAAATCGCCAGGTTGCGGAAATGCAGCACGCTGGTGTCGGTCCAGCCCTGCAGCTTCTTCATGGCATCGACCCGATCCATCCACGGCTCCGGGTAGGCGACCATGATCCGCGTCGGAATGAACTCGCGGAATTCCGGGCGCGCCAGGATCCACTGTAGCATCAGCATCTCGATGCGCGCGGTCGACGGCAGGTCGCCGAACTGGTTGTGCGCGCCCTGCGACAGGATTAAGTGCGCCTCCTTGAGCGCGTTGAGCACCGGGAATCCGTCGGCCACCATCGTGGTGTCGTCGTCCCGCTTGTAGAAGGCCGCAAGCGTACTCAGGAGCGTGTGGAACGCTTCCAGAAACTTCGACCGGCTGTCCGCCGTGCGCGCATTGTTGACCGCCTTGCCGGCCAGCCGCAGCCCATATTGGTGATCGTACTCGTAATTGCGGCGGACCACGCTCAGCCGATGCTGCTCATCCTGTATCCAACCCCAGATCAAGTTGTTCAACGGCCGCAGCGGATCGACCTCGAGATTGGCGAGCGGATCGTTTGGCAGCGGACCTCGCATGTTCTGGAACCGACGGGTGATTGCGTTGATCGTCTGGACCAGCATGCCCTCCTCGTTCCAGTACGACCAGATCAGCTCATGCAGGCACGGGCAGGTGAGTTTCTCCCGCAGGACGCCGTAACAGGCGGCTACAGGATCGCTGCCGGTACCATGGGGCGGCCATGTGCTCTTGTTGCGAAGCCGCAAGTCGCCGATATCCGAGTTCTTGAGTCTTTCATCCACGAGCTTGGCCCGTATCACCGCCAGGTACGGAAGAAACCCGTCCGGCTTGGTGTAGTCGGTGAGCAACGCCATAGGATCCGTTGTCAGATCGACGGCGACGTGATCCGCGATATACGACGCCTCGTCCGTCTCAAGGTCGTAGATACAGCAATTGGCCATCACGAATGCTTCGGTGGCCGCCTTGATGTTTCGATAGCCGTCGGTATCGGTGAACGGCAGGAAGCGTCTGCGGTCGAGCTGAGCCAGCTTCGAACTATAAGACGTCGTGAGAGCGCTGTCGTTTCTTCCATCGCCGCAAAATATCCAGTTCATGAAGTCCATGTAGCGATCGAACGAGAGGGCATCGGAAGCCCGGCGGATCATGGACGAAAGCGCGAGATCACTGGTTTGGGAGCTGGCGGAGCGCTTCAAGGAAATGGAAAGGTCGCCTTGCACAGACGTGATGGGCGGCGGCTTAACAGATGGCGCGAGGACTCCTGGACGAGACTGTAGACTGGTCAGAGCCGGAGCCGAACCGGTGGATGCAGCCCCGAGCAGGTACGCAAATTGCGGTGCTGTGGGAAGCACAGCAGCATAATACTCATGATCTTGGACGCTCGCTCCTGGCGGCGGAGGCGCAGGGCTGACTGTTGCGCCGCTCGCGAAAACGGCGACCGTCGTCACGGGGCTACCGGAGGGCCAGGTGACTCTGAACCACGTCGGTTTCCCGAAGTGCAGGTTGCAGAGACTACCTTCCGCGTAATCAGCTCGACAATGCGTCTCTGAGACGGCGACCTTGAACCCCGCCAGTTGCGGCACTTGCACCGTCGCTTCGATCGTGTCGTCTCCGCAGATGTGGAATGGAGTCGACGAGACTTCTTTTCCTCCTGCGAACGTTGCGCGCGCCTGGTAGGTTCCTGCTGGCAGGGGAGTGCTGTAACGTCCGTCACTATCTGTCGTCCCTTTGCTAATGCATTCTCCCTGGGGTGGTTTCTTGGAGACTCTGCTGGGGGATGGTCCGGTGGCATCGGCCGCCCCGTCGGCGATCTTGAAGATCTCAACATCCGCCTCGACCAGCGCGAAGGGAAAGGAGTCGACGGTGCCGAGCACGTAAATGATCACGTTTCCTTGTTTCTCGCTCATCTCATCCTCCTAGTGGATGGTCAGACTGTGGGATTGGTGTTGACGGGCGGCCGCACGCGATTGCCGCAAACGCCCGCTCATCAGGGCGCATTCGTAGCTGGTGTCGAGCACCGTCTTGAGCGCCCAGAATGTGAGCAGCTTGCCGATCAGCACACTCTCGTCTTCGGGCGAAAGACGGCCGTCGGCGCGCGCCTGTCCGAGCACTGCGAAGACCAGCGTCGGGCGTGCGCGATACATTTCAGCCGGCGCCTCGGACCATGCTGAGAACAATCGCGTGAGTTCGGTCGGAGCGCGGCTCGAAACCGTCAATACTTCCGGCAGTGTGCGGCCGCGGAGCTTGGCGGGACGGTGGCCCGCAAGCAGCGCGACGAATGCCGGCATGAGTGCTTCGAGGCGCTCGAATAGCGCCCCGCGTTCAGGATCGAGCCCCTTGCGAGGATAAAGCTCCTCCCAAAGCGCCGCGAGACGCGCCCATTGCGGATCCGGGTAGAGCGCCTGTCCCATCGCCGCGCTGAGCTTGACGCGCAGCCATGGCGAAGGGTGAGGATCGTTGAGATCGACGCGGAAGACGAACGCACGCGGCAGGCTGACGACGCCGATGAGTCCGAGTGTCGCGATGACGCCGACGCGCGCGACCGACCAGAAATCCGCGACGATCTCGGAAATCCAGCGCTCCCATACCGCCCACATGTCGCGATTGGCAGTGTCCGTGCGTTGCAATCCCTGCAGCGCGCCCCGAAGCGACGGTACGAGATCGAGCAGGGCGGCGCCCTGATGGCCCACCTCGTGGATAAGTGAAGCTGCAATCCCGCTCCCCACCATGCGCTCGCGGGGCACCTTGATGAGGGCAACCGGATTCCAGTAGCCCCCCGGAAGTCGCGTGCGAGCGCGCCGAATGGCTGCTCCCGGGCCGCGGTCGAGATAGCAGATGATCGGCGGCAACTCGTAGAATTGACCAGGCATGCTGAGAGCATCAGCGGCGACGATGTCGAGACCGGAGAGCCACGTTCCGTTGTCCTGTTCGCTCCTCTGCGTAATCGCGTCGCTGAACATGTCGAACTCGTTGAGCACAGCGTGAAACCGCAAGCGCAGAATCGCGAGACGGCGCTGTGCCTGTTCGGCCGTTGCAACCGATTTCGATCTTCCAAGCCAGGCGAGGAAGCCGCGGATGAGACGCCGCAGCTCTCGCCGCCCTTCGACCATGGCCTGCTCGATCGCCGATTGCGCATTTGGATAAAGGCTGGCTGCCGGAACCATCGGCTCGAGCAACGCGAAAGGCTTGATGCGATCGAGGCGAGTCATGAGCGCGCGAGCCTCTTCTTCGAGCAACCGGGCGGCGAGCGGAACGATGGTCATGACGCCTCACACCCCGAACAGCACGATCTGGTGGCCGCGACGCAGCCAGCGGCCCGACTTTGGTCGATGTCCCATAAGGGGCGCTGCCATACCCACGACACCGCCCGTGCCTGGACTCCAACCGACGAGGCCGGGAGCAAATTTGCGAGCGGCCGCAAGCGCTGCACTTTGTGCGGCAAGGCGTGGATCGGCGCCGGCCGCAGCAGCGGCGGCAGCCTGCCGGGCAGTGTTGGAGGCCAGGCGAACGAACTGCCGCGCGCCGGCGAATTCTAATTCCTCGCTCTCGCCGAATTCCTGCTCGAGTCCGATCGCCTTGCCCGCGGCGTTGGCCAGTCCGTTGCCGATCTTTGCACCGAGCGGTCCGCCGATGTAGCCGCCGAGCGCCGCTCCCGCCATCGGCAGGGCCTTCCTGGCAACGCTCTTGAGCACGCCCCCGATCGCCTGACCGATGGGCGACTTGGCAATCTGGCCTACCGTGCTCACGGCGCGCCTGATGAAACTTCCGAGAAACTGCTCGAGCTCCTGCTCGTTGTTCACGGCCAGAAGCTCGTGCGCGAGCTGGATCTCCTCTTGCTCGCTCATCTCGCCAGCCATCGCTCCTAACTCGAACTCCTGGAGCTCGAATTCCTCCTGCTGGAATGGACCCGCCTCTTGGCTGTATTCGAGCTGCGTGCGATCGATGTCGTGCATGGTGATCTCCTCAGTTGGCATCATACGAAGGTACGACGAACGGCCCGACGCAATCTGAAGCCGGGATAGTTCGGTTTGACTGTGCCGATCAGGCCTGGTGCGTAGCGGCGCGCGGCAGTCCGCTCGGCGAAGGCCGCGACGACAGCGGGGCTGTGCCCAGGACGCGCTCTAGCCGCAACGCGCGCAGCTTCCAGCGCAAACCGCACGAAGAGACGCGCGGTCTCGAATTCCTGATCCTCACCGCTCAAGCCCTCGAGTTCGGCGCCGAAGATGCGTTCGGCGCTTTCGGCCGCCAATTCGGCTTGACTGCCAGGCAGAATGATTTCGTGAGTGCTCAGTAGTCCCCGGATCGCCGACGCCCTGGGAACAAGACGTGTGCCAAGAGCGCGAGCAAGTTGATCGCGGATCGGATTTCCGGCTTTGATACTCCCATATCGGATCAGTCGATCTATCAGCACGCCAAGTTCGGTAGGATTGCCTGTGTCCAGAAATGCGCTCGCAAGCTCGAGCTCGGCAAATTCCGCTGATCCGACTGTAGGCCGGCGCTGGATAGCGCCGAAGAGCAGCGCTTCGCCTTCAGTGCCATAACCTTCTGGGTTGTAATCAATGAGCCGGCGGTTCATGCGCGCGCTCCAACTTGCCCATGGTCAGCTGGCGACCTATCTTTGTGGATAGTGGAGCAAGCGGCGTGCCAGATCGGAGTGAATGAAATACTGCGGCTTTCGGCAGTGAGAGGCGAAGCGAATTTCGCGCGCGGCAAGAAAGATCGTGTTTTGGCGAAACCGGATTCGCTTATGAAGCGTGCTCGGTGCGGGGTTCGATCCCTTGTGCGCCCACCATAGATTTCAATGGGTTACTCCCAGTGGCACGTTCCCAGAATTCTGACTCACGGCACCCTGACAGCACAGACCCATCCGGTGCAGCGATTGTCACCGCAAGAAGTCTGAACTTGAAGAGTTGCTGCAGGAACTTGAAAATGGAGCCACGAGCGTCAGATCGGCGCTTGCATTCCTCGAGCGTCGGGCTCGTCATTCAACGAACGGCAACTAGGCATCACTCTTAATTCGCTTGAAGGCTTTATCCCTATCAAGAAATGCCTCGAGGATGAACGGTATCAAGTCGGCCACCTCCTCCCTGTTGCCGTAGGTTTCCGCATAGAAGTTGGCATACTCTCGTAGCCTCTGCGCGAGGCCCGGCGTGAAAATAACGCTCATCTTTACCGGCGTCCGATCAGGAAGTTTTGCAAGCTTCATCCCTCACCTCCCCTTCGCCGCTGCCTGAAGGTCCGAGTACGGCTTCAGCACCAAATCCTTCGAAACAATCACCCTCAACGGCCAGCCCGGTCGGACTGTGATCGTTGGCTGCACATCGAGCTCGCACTCCACCAGTCGCTGACCGGCGCGATTGGTCGTCTGCTGCGCACTTTCCCGCAGCGCCTTCGCGAGATCGCTCTCGTCATTGCTGAGCGACAGCTGCGTCCCGACACCGATCAAAGTCGCGAGCGCCACCCCCTTCAGCAATTGCCAGGTATGAAAGTCCACCTCATCTTCGAGCCCGGCATAGCCCGCGACATCCGTGGCCGGTAAGTTCTCGATCACAATCGAATTGCCGTTCGGCAGAATGAGACGTGCCCACACGACCAGCGCCCTCTTCTGGCCGAAGGCGACGACGCTATCGTACTTGCCCACGAGCCTAGTTCCCTGGGGGATAAGAAGATGCTCAGCCAATTGACGCCGCCTTGGGTGATCAATCCGCATCGGAGGTCGACCTCCGCTTGCTGGCCTCAGAGTATGCGACGAGGTCTTCGATGTGGTAGCGGACATAGCGCCCGTGCTTGCGGTAGGCGGGCCCTCGTCCGTCCACCCGCATCTTCTCGAGGGTGTTCTTGGTGAGCCGCAGCCAGGCTGCAGCCTCTACGGTGTTGAGAAAGGGCTTCTCGGCTTCCTTGTCGTCGTTTCCGGTCATGCAGAAGTGTTCCTTCTTACAGCCCACGCAACCCGTAGGTGTGTGAAGAAGCGTCGTCCGATCGGGAGCGGTTTAGGGAGTGGCGAAGTTGGGCGAGGCGCATTTCGCCACTAGGCGCGCGCAAAATTGGTCTAGTGAGCGGGGAACTCGGCCAGTCGGCTAATCCGGCAAGGCCTCGTTAACCCAGGAGGTCTCGATAGCCACCTCGCATGAGCTCGTTGCCTTTCGCGACGAGCCGTCGCGTGCGGTCCTTCAAGAATTGACTATGGCTGCGCCATTCCTCGGTGACTTTCTTCTCTCCGAAGATGGTCATCGCAATCTCGCGGTAAGTCTTGCCACGACGGCTTTCGTCGAGCGCGATGAGCGCGTGATGTAAACGCTCATCGTTTGCAAATGGCGATCGCTGAGAGGCCTGGAAGCCCTGCTCAGTGAAGCGCTTGAGCTGCTTCAGGAGGTCTGTCTGGGCCGTGACATCGGCGAGGTCGTGCAGCTCGAAGACTGGCGCGAAGGGCAATGTCAGGGCGCGGAGGCCATGGATTTCGAGGGGGATATGGACCCCGCCGCCTTTCAAGAGGACGAGCGGGACGCCTTCGGCGTCGATCACGGCACGTCGATCAACCTTGAAATCTGCGAGTGTCATCGCGCCGCTTTTGTCCTCCCCTGTCGGCCGAGTTGCCTTCAACCGGACCACGCGTTTGAGAGCGCTCGCATGCCAGAACACGGGCGTTTGGGCGGCATCAAGCGTGGGATTGGCGAAGGCGCGGAGGCCCCATTTCTCCGCCCGGGGAAAGCGTCTCGGCAGCCGCAACAGCTTTGTGCCGTCGATCAGCGTGATGCAAGGCAAGCGTTGTGGCACAGAGCAGCGCCAGTCTTTGGCGTAGTCCTCGTTGCGGCGCAGGAACTCCCAGGCCCAATCGCTGCCGTCATAGGCGACGGGATTGCAGCCGACAGGATCGCGGGCAGCACGATCACCGGCGCCTTCGCGCGACGGCGTGACAGAATTTTCCAATGGTCGCCCCAGCAGACAATGTCCCAATGCAGATGGTTTCGTCCAATTGAGGCACGAGCGCAACTCCGAGAGAGCGGTCAAGTGAGGGCCCCCGCGACCGGTGTTCGCGGGGGCCGTTGGCGTTAGTCGCCGGGGTTCCAGATCAGGGCGAAGACGCTGTCGTCGTCCTGGCCGGCGGCTCGGCCGAGATTGGCGTAGAGCTTGCGCGGACCGAACTCGGGCGCTGCCAGCGAGAGGCTCACATAGTCCTTGCGGCTGTTCTCGCCGCGGCGGATCCAGCCTGCCCCGATCTCGACGCCCTGGGTCATGACGCGGAAGTCCGGATGGGTCTCGGCGGTCTTGTCGCGGTTGGGGATGATGTCGATGTCGGCCCTGATGGAAACCGTGCGGAGCTGGCCCTTGTAGCTGCCGTTGTCGTTCTTGGTGACGTATCCGATCGCGGTCATGGTCTTTGTCCTTTTGTGTTCGCGAGGAGCCGATCCCCTCGTGATGGCTCGACCGTGATGGGAAGCGAAACGCCTTCGAACCCGCGTTCACGCGGGGCGTAGCGCACGCGGAGCACCTGAGCCGATGGCTTTTTTGGAGCGAAGCGGCCGCGAGGAGCCGGACTTGTCCGGCGGGGAAAAAAGCTATGCGAGCGAGGGTTTGGCAGGCGGAGCGCTTCCCATAGGTCACTCAGCCACGCGCAGGGAGATCGGACCCGCTAACACAAGGACAAAGGCCGACGCACGTCGGGATGTTTCGAGATGGCGCTCGAGGGCTACCGCAGTCTCTCATCAGTGCCTCGGCGTCGACATCATCCCCAACCGCGACAAGGCCGCCGAGACCCGCTCTGACGTTCGTGACATGCCCCGGTGTATCGCGATCGCTACAGGTTGGACCTGCTCCGGCGAAATAGCAGCAAAGACCATGTGAACCCTCGCCCTGGCAGCGCCAACCTCCGGCCTGCCAGCTCTGCCGCATTCTCGGCCGGGCGGCCGGCGAGGACGACAACAGCGCTCGTCGCCTTGATCAGGAAATCCACCGACTGACGCCAACGGTCTCCGCCAGCATCGGTCGCGGGGCCCTCTCGTCACGGCTTTCTCTTAAAGGCGTCCTGCGAGCACGGAGCCGCGTGTTGGAGGCGGCTCACTTAGGATCGCCTTCTCTTGGGACTGCCTTCTCTTGAGATCGCTGTCTCATGGGGCAGCCGTTGCCTGGAATTGCCGCGGCAGCGATGCGACGGCATCGGTCGCTCTTCTCATGCAGCGCTATCTTCTCGAACAACGTCGAGCGACTCGAAAAGCGTGATCAAGCCGCCTCACTGTCAATCTTTCAAAACAGTGTTACACTTTTTTCTGTGCATACCGATTCCCGGTTTGCATCCATTGAGGATTGACGGAGGGCATATGGCTAAGAAAGCGAAGAAGGCAAAGAAGACCGTCGCGAAGAAGGCGAAGAAGGCCGCCAAGAAAAAGTAGTAGGTCTTCGGGCATCGAGACCCGCTTTCGCTCCCGCCAGAGGCACGCCCCTGAGGCATTTGGCCTTTGTGGACTTGCCACCTGATTGATCTCACGGCGATGGCTGGAACGATAGCTCGTCGTTAAGCCGGATCGTAGACGCGCCGGGCGCGATACGATCCGGCTTTGGCGTTTTGGCAATAGAGCATTGCAGGCTGCGTCAGGACGGCGTCGCTCTTTCCAGCCAATCAGAGCTTGTTCACGACGATCGTGAGGCACGACAGCAGTACGGCCGTTGACGTCAGTGCCGAGACGCTCACCACGACCTGAGCAACGCAAATACGCCTGAGCTTCACTGCATGCGGTTCGGGAAACGCCTTGAAGGGATCAACCATGGTCGGCTCCATGATGCGCTGCACGCGCTCTGCTTGGACCCTCCAATAGGCTGAGTCGTCAGAATCGCTTCCGGCTAAATTTCCACCTCGCCCGATTGACTCCAAGGCGACTCGGACACCGCAGAATTCGGGCGCAAATTGCGTCCTTGCGCCCGAATCGAGAGCGTCAAGGGCTGGTAAACAAAGGGTTAATCATCTCGCAGGCGCGGGCCGAGATAGCGATTATTTGGCGTCCTAATGACCGATCGGAAACGCCATGTAGCGCGGCACACAGGCGGCGGCCGCACGCGGCTCATCGAGGGCGCGGCTCAGGGCGCCCTCGCCTTCGCTGCGGCCGCTCGGTTGTCTTCGCTGAACGCGAGCAGAAAATCGGCGGCCTTGGAGGCTTTGCTTGCGGCCCGAAAAATTGCGCGGCTGTCGCTGCGGAGCACGTCCAGCCATGAACCGAGATAGTCGGCATGCCGGACCGTCGGCTTGATGGAGCGCGCGGCGCAGACAAAAGCGGCGGTCAACTCGGCGACCAATTCCTCATGGGCGTAAGGTTTCGAGCCGAAGGTACCCGTGAGGTCGCGGTTCAACCGGTTGGGATGGCCGGTCCAGTGTCCGAGCTCATGAAAGAGCGTCCGATAGAAGTTGATCTGCTCGAAGAATGCCGGCTGTGGCGGGATGTGAACGGTATCTGCCAGCGGCAGATAGAATGCGTCCGCGCCGCCGATGCGGATATCGGCAAGCGTTGCCTTGGCGAGCGCCTCGGCCTGCGGCACGAGCTGCCGCTCGGGCAGTTCGGGTGACGCGAGGCTGAGATCGGCCGGCAATTGGTCGCATTGATCCAGATTGAAAACCGTGTAGCGGCGCAGGAAGGGAATACTTGCCTCCCCCTCCTCCGCCTGCCCCTCTTTGCCTCGGCGCGCAGAATCTTGCGCGCGCTTGGGGACGAAGCGGTCGGCATAACAGACCGTCGTGCCATGCTCTCCTTTGCGTACGGTGCCGCCGAGGGCTGATGCCTGATTGAAGGTGAGCCACCTTTGAGAGGTGAAGCCGGATTCAAACATCTTGCCCCACAGGATCAGGATATTGATCCCGGAATAGGGATTGCCGGTCGCGGCATTGCTGGGCAACGCAAACGCCTTGCTCTCACCACTCGCGCCCCAGGGTCGCGCCCATGGGAAGGTGCCGGCCTCCAGGTCGGCGATGATGTGCGAGGTGATTTCTTCGTAGAGGCTCGGTTTGGTCGCTGTCGTGCAATCAATCTTGCGGCCCTTGGCCATGATGATCTCCATCCACTCTTCTTCCGCAACCTGCCCCCGGAAGGCGGGGTGGGCGGCGAAGAGCGACCGGAAAGCCCCGAACGCCTGAGGTGGGCCGCACCGGAACGGCCGGAGCGCGAGCGGAGGACCGCGCCATTATCATGATCGTCCTGGAGGAGCAGAGAGGGGCGCGGTTGCGGCTCACCGGTTCGGGGCTATGCGGGAGCGCCGCCCACCCCGTCTTCGGGGGTAAAAACAAGCGCAGGCCGCTTGCGGCCGGCTTCATCAAAGAGCGCCTCCGGCGACAATTCTGCCGTGTGGATATCGCGTCAAGTCACTCGTCAGATTTGGAGATATCGGACGACGACTCCATCATGGTCCTACGCCAGGGATCGAAGCCGGCAGGCCGAGACCGAAAGGGCTCGGTTCATATGTGGACGGCCCCCGACTTGCAAGGACGGTTCTAGCAGCTTGCTCGGATCGCTTGCGCTCATATGTCCGGCCTGTTTTCGGGTCTTACGACCACCGGCCAAGATGGGCTCCGCGGACAGTGAGATCCAAACACGAGAGCGGCATTTTCTGCCGGTAAACCGAGCGGAGCTCGCGCAAACACCACTCCAGCCAGTCGTGAACCACTATGTGGCGTCATTGGCGATGATGACACCGAATTGCTGCGCGCCTCGTGGGGTGGCGCCGTCCGCGGGGCCTTTTCTGAGAGAACGTCGTGACGAGGAGAAAGTACACCGGTCGCTACCGACACGCACTGCCGGCGCTCGGCCTCACTAATGGAAGGTCGGCATGGCAAAATTGACGTCCGCGCGAATGTCTGTGGGCCATCGTGTCGTAATCGTCTTCAATTGCGTGTAGAAGCGCACTCCCTCTGGACCGTGGATATGATGACCACCGAACAGAGAGGCCTTCCATCCTCCAAAGGAATGGAAAGCCATGGGAACGGGGATAGCAACATTGACCCCCACCATGCCGACGCGTATCCGATGCGCGAATTCACGCGCTGCTTTCCCATCACGGGTAAAGATCGCAGTACCGTTGCCAAATTCGCTTCGATTGATCAGGCTGGCGGCAGCTTCGAAGCTTTCCGCACGCACTACGCAAAGCACTGGTCCGAAGATCTCTTCTCTGTAGATCGTCATGTTCGGCTCAACTTGGTCGAAGAGAGAGCCCCCAATAAAATACCCCCCTTCGTGACCCTGCATCTTGAAACCACGACCGTCGATCAGCAGGTTTGCGCCCTGGGTCACGCCCGATTGGATGTAAGCGTAGACCCTCTCTAGATGCTGTTTTGTTATCAATGGCCCAATCTCAGCGTCAGGATCGGTCGCCGGTCCGATCCTGAGCGCACGCACCCTGGGGGCCATCCGCGCGATCAATTCGTTAGCCGTATGTTCGCCGATTGGCACCACCACGGAGACCGCCATGCAACGCTCGCCTGCCGCTCCATAGGCCGCTCCCATCAAGGTATCTGCAACCTGATCCAAATCCGCATCGGGCATGACGATCATATGGTTCTTTGCACCACCTAGCGCTTGACAGCGCTTTCCGAAGCGGGCTGCGGTCTCGTAGACGTATCGAGCGATCGGCGTCGACCCGACGAAACTCACTGCCGCAACATCCGGGTGTACTAAGAGTGCATCGACCGCTTGTTTATCGCCCTGAACGACATTGAATACTCCTGGCGGAAGGCCGGCCTCGGTTAGCCACTCGGCGAGCAGGATCGCGGCAGAAGGAACGCGCTCCGAAGGTTTCAATATGAAGCAGTTACCGCAGGCAAGAGCGACTGGAAACATCCACATGGGGACCATCGCGGGGAAGTTGAACGGCGTAATCCCTGCAACGACCCCAATCGGCTGTCGGACCGAATGACTGTCAACCCGTGTTCCGACGCTTTCGGTAAACTCCCCTTTCAGAAGCTGCGGGGCACCGGTCGCGAACTCAACAACTTCAATGCCTCTTTGCACTTCGCCCATCGCATCAGCGAGCACCTTGCCATGCTCCGCGCTAATCAGAGCTGCCAGGCGTTCTGCCCTTTCCTCCAGAAGCCGCAAGAACTTATTGAGAATTCGTGCTCGCCGCAGGGGAGTAATCTCCGACCAGATCGCGAAAGCCGCAGCCGCGCTCGCAACCGCGCGATGAACGTCCGAGCCGGATGCAAGAGGTACCAATCCCGAGTGCTCGCCTGTCGCCGGATTGAAGACCGTTGAGGTTCGTCGCCCCTGACCTATGCACCGCCGCCCATCGATGTAATGGCCAATGTATTTCGCCATACCCACTTCTCCCTACCGTCACATCAGATTGTTCGGCCTGCCGAAGAACACTCCGAGAGCTTCCGTCGACCTCAGCGAGCAACGAAAACCATGAGCCAAGAACTGTATCAGCGACGTCGCAAGTCACGCTCATCGTTTGGCCCCGGTCGCTCGATCGATTCAAGCGAGACTTCCGACTTTGCCAAGAACAATCGATGGTCGCACATCCGAGCGCCCCCTGATGAACGTCAGTACGTTCTCGTTCAACCAAGATAATCCGGTCGCTATTCGCTGCGCGTCGCTCCGACGCCGTCCATCCTCTTTCGTGATCGCTTAGTCAGATCGACCATCCTGAAGTGCTCGGGTGACACCAGTTCGTAAGCCCGCGCCGTGGCGAGTACGCCTGAGTCATTTCCTCGTGCGCCAACAAATTGCAGTCCAATTGGAGCTCCAGAAGCCGTCATTCCGCAAGGAACTACGCACGCAGGCTGCTGGCTCAGATTGATGGGAAAGCTGAAGGATGCCCACTCGGTCCAATGGCTAAGGCCACTACCTTCTGGCACATCTCGCCCGGCTGCGAACGGAGGAATGGCGGCGGCTGGAGAGACCAACACATTGTAACTCTCGAGCAACTCGTCCATGAAGGTGCCGAATTCGGCGCGAAGCACTTGGGCAGCCACCAGGGTAGCAGCGCTGTACTCCCGGCCTTTCGCCGCGGCCAACAGGAAGCCGGCATCGTATACTTCGGAGGCAACTTCGCCCGCTGAGACGAGCCGATTGGCGGCCCCCGAAAACCAGTGGATATGGAACAGCTCAAGAAGATCAATGGAAGGCAATTCGACCGGCTCGACGATCGCTCCCCACTCCTCCATTCGCCGAACCGCAGCCGCCACACTCAATTCGACTTCCCTGTCGACGTGTCCTACAGGGGGAGTTGACCAGTATCCGATCCGCATCCCCGTAAAGTCCGCCTGCCGCTTCCCCAATCTTGGTAATTTTCCTGCGCCCTGCGCCCAGTCGCGCAAGTCGCGCCCAGACATCGCCTCAAGCATGGCTTCAGCATCGCCAACGCTTCGTGCCATCGGACCGATGTGCGCCACTGTTCCAAAAGCGCTGGGAGGATGAGCGGGCACACGTCCGAATGACGGCTTATGTCCGACTATACCGTTGAACGACGCCGGAATGCGTATCGAGCCACCGCCATCGCTACCCAAATGAAGGCTGCCCGCTCCGACAGCTGCGGCTACCGCTGCTCCTCCGGAGGATCCTCCTGCCGTCATCGAAGGATCCCAGGCGTTGCGCGTCACGCCAAAGAGAGGAGAGTCGGTAACCGCCTTCCAGCCGAATTCCGGCGTTGTTGTCTGCCCGATGAAGATCGCGCCTGAGCGGCGCAGCCTCTCGACCGACGGCGCATCCCTTTCACACGGCGAAGCTGTCGTCGTGCGGCTGCCGCACCGAACCGACCACCCCTCGACCCAGACGATGTCCTTAATCGTTGTCGGGATGCCATCGAGGTCTGACAAGGGTGCGCCGGACCTCCAGCGAGCTTCGGACCGACGCGCCTCATTCCTAGCCCGATCCCGGTCGATAAACGTGAACGCGTTCAGCTCCCCGTTGACTGCCTCAGCTCTCTCCAAAGCGGCTTCGGTCACCTCAATCGGTGACAATGTCCCCTTCCTATAGGCGGAAAGCACCTGGGCCGCATTCAGCCCACATATGTCGGTCCCATCAGGCGGACTGAAGACGTCCATAGACACTGCTTTTCCCTCTCTCACAGTCAGGAGCGGTCAAACTCGGCTCCGTCCGGCGAGCATTAGGAATTTACGAGCTGGTCATAAAATGCATAATTTGTAGAAAGACCATCGATCAACTGTAGGGAACGCCTTGTGGATCTTACGATTCGGCAAATTCGATACGTAAGCGAAGTCGCCAGGCTTGGCAGCATGCACGCAGCATCGGTGAGTTTGCGGATCTCGCAATCGTCGATCCTTGCGGCGATTGAACTTGCTGAAACCGAAATGGGCGCTCGAATCTTTGAGAGGCGTCCCTCACGCGGGGTCAGAGTAACCCCGGCGGGAGAACGCTTTATCTGCGCAGCCCGCTCGATGCTGACCGCCGATGCAGAATTCAAAAGGACGATAGCTCGCTTGGGAGGACTGAGCACGCCGGCAATCCGTATTGGCTGCTTCAATCCTTTCGGCGCACTTTTCATTCCCGACACACTGAAGCGCTACATCGAGCGCGTTGGGCCGGTTGAGATTTCTGTGCTCGAGGGAGACCAGTTGCAGTTGCGAGAATGGTTCGCAAACGGAGCGGTCGACCTGGTCGTAACTTATGATATCGGACCGCACTTCAAAGAGAACACAACACGCGTCTGTAAAGTACCTGCGCATGCGCTAATTTCGCGATCCGACCAACTCGCGCGTCAGCCGGCCGTATCTATCGCAGAATTGGCAACTCGGCCTTTGGTTCTGTTGGATTTGCCACAGACCGCGCTGTATCTCCTTACATTGTTCGATGTGCTGGCAACTCAACCAACGATCGGCTTCCGCACGCGCAACTACGAGACTATCAGGACCTCTGTTGCGTGCGGGTTTGGAGTTTCTGTGCTCAACATGCCCCCACTGGGCCACGCTTCCCCGGACGGCACTGAGCTTATCCGGCTGCCGATAACTGACGATCTGCCCGCACCCACGCTCGTCATCGCCGACGTTTACGGATCGAATAAGCCCGAATACGTGCGAGTCCTCATCGACGTTATCCGTGAGTTCTTTCGAGATCTCGGCCCGCACGGATTCGCTATCGCAACTTTGAAGAATGAAGAAACGCTTTTCGACGTTTAGCCAACGTCCCTTTTGGCGCACTTGGTTACAGACCGACAACTACCCCATGCGAGCGGGAGCACACCTCACTCACGCCCCTCAACCAAGGGGCAAGTTTAGCGATCCATCCCGGCCCGCTCTTGACCCAGTGCGGACATTGCTCCACCGAGCCTAGCAATCACTTTTGGCTCTCTTCCGCCCCTTGGCCTATGTCGTCGTGCGCAGACCGACCGCTGGCTTCAAATCCTCGGCTGAAGCGTCGCCCCCCTGATGATCCCGGTGTCTTCCGCGCCCATCGGCGTGAAATCGACGCACATGTCTGCTCCCAGGATCGCGGCCGCACCGGCCCGGGCGACAGCGAGATCCTGTGTGCCTGATCCGGAGCCCGCCGCCACTGCGCCAAGGATGAACCCATCGACGCGGATCGGGAGACCACCGATCAGATTGGTCCAGCGATTTTCATGCGCGAGAGTGACCTGGATTTCCACGTCCGCGTGAGCGCCGCCGGTCGGCGAGCCAGACAGTGCCGACGTCCGTGCCTTGTTGATGGACGAGGTCACGCTAAGTCCCTTCGAGCCGTCCATGCGCCCGAACGCCAGCAGATTGCCGCCGGTATCGACCACTGCGATGCACATCGGCTGTCCAATGCGGGTCGCCTCGCCGATTGCCGCGTTGAGCACCTTAAGCGCGCCTTCGAGGGTCAGCGTCCGTGCTTCCTTGATGTCGGTCATGCCAGTCCAATCGAGAATTCCCGCGCCAGGGTGCGCGCTGCTGCGACCAATGCCGCATCGCCGCCGCGCCAGCCAATGAGGGACAGCCCGACCGGAATAGAGCCGGATGTAGCGACGGGCAGGCTGACCTGTGGAAGGCCCGTCAGGCCCGCGATACCGGTCAGGTCGACAATCCGCTGTACCGCCGCGCGAATGTCCGACAGGCGCGCGTCGCGGCCTATCGGCAGAATGGGCGAGGTCGGCAGGCACAGCATGCGGCGCCCCTCGAGCAAATCGTTGAGCCGCTTCGATGCGCACTCGCGGAAAGCCTTGGCGGCCGAGAGGTCACTCGATTCAATGCGGCCTTCGTCGGCAAACGCGCCGGCTACCTCCGACGAGAAGCGCGGGTTCACGCGATCGATCCAATCCCGAAACGTGGCGTGGAATTCACACTTCTGCAGGATGCGCTGGTGGCGCGCCCAGTCGAGGAGCGCGCCTTCGGCCAATGGCGACGCGGTGATCGCCACTGCATCGCGCATCCGATCAACAACCGGTTGCAAGGCGCGCCTTACCGGCTCGTCGGCGATGGCAAAACAGTCGGCCGCAACGACGATCTCGCTGGGCAAGACATCGGGCGCCTGCTCTCCGAGTAGCACCGCGCCGACCCGGCCGAAAGTCAGGGCATCGCGAGTGAAATAGCCAACGGTATCGAATGATGGTGCCTGGGGCATCATGCCGGCGATGGAGATACGACCATGAGTCGGACGCAGGCCGTAAATTCCGCAGAAACTCGCGGGGATGCGCACTGAGCCGCCGGAGTCGGTACCCAAGGCAAAATCAGCCAGGCCGCCGGCAACAGCGGACGCGGAGCCGCTCGACGAGCCGCCCGGTACACGGTCCGGCGCGCGCGGGTTCAGCGGCGTGCCGTAAAACTTGTTGATGCCAAGCAGCCCGAGCGAGATCTCGTCGGTGATGGTCTTGCCCGTCAGCGAGGCGCCGGCGCCCAGCAGAGCGTCGACGGCCCAGGCGTCGGCCTTTGCGATCTCGTGGGTGGCAGCCCAGTCCGGATTGCCGCAGCCGGTCACGCCGCCTGCAACATCGAACAGGTCCTTGACCGCGAAGCTCAAGCCCGAAAGTGGCCCTGAGCCGTGCGGCGCCCGTTGGATGATGGGGCCTGGAACGAAAGCGCCGAGCGTGTCTTGCACGGTGTTTCCCCGATGAATGGCAAGCGCCCCCGTTCGAGCGCGCTTGCCGTCCTCTCATTCCTTGTAGAGTTTGCGGAAATCCGGATGCGTGTGAAACCAGTACTCAAAACCCTTGACGTTCTTCTGCACCGCATAGTCGGCAAACCGCGTGTAGAGCGGGATGCGAGGCAAGTCGGTCATGACGATGTCGACCATCTTGTTCAGGCTTGTCTTGTAGATCTCGGGATCGCGGGTGAAGCGCGCCTGGTCAATCACCTTGTCGAGGTCGGGATTGACGTAGTTGGCAGTGTTGAACACGGAGTTGTTGCCGCCGTGGAAGGTCCAGAAGAAGAAATAGTCGGGGTAATCGAGCCAGCCATAGAATTCGGCGATGACCATCGGCATCGTCTTGCTGGCCATCTGGGCAAACCAGTTCGAGCCCGGGACCTTCTCGATCGTGAGTTCGACGCCGATCGTCTTGAGCGCCTCCTGGATCAAGATGGCAGTCGGCTCGCGCACGGTGGATTCGCTGAGATCGATCGACAGCGTGGTCTTGAAGCCGTTGGGGAACCCGGCCTCGGTCAACAGCTGCTTGGCCTTCGCAAGATCCTGGCCATGCTTGATCGGAACGGGCCACGTCGCGTCGGGATAGGGTTTGTCAGGGTCACCACCGAACATCGGCTTGGCGCGGTTATAGAGCGCGGAGCTGACGATCTCCTTGTAGGGGATGGCGTAGGAGATCGCTTCGCGCACCTTGGGATTGTCGAACGGTGCGATCTTCACATTCATATCGACGAACACGAGGTCGTTCTGCACCGGCACGCCGATGATCGTCACCTTCCCCTGCTCTGCCAGTTCGGCATAGTCCTTCGGCGGAAGGCCGACCGACATATCGACGTCGCCCTTCTCCAGCAGCGCGCGACGCGTACCGGCCGAGGCGATCTGCCGATAGACGACGCGCTTGAGTTGGGGCAGCGGGCCGGACTTCCAGGCGTCGAAGCGGGTAAAAACAGTCTGCTGGCCGGGCGACCAGGACTCCACCTTGTAGGCACCGCCGCCGCAATCGTTGCGTGACACCCACTCGAACGCCCACGGGTCTTGCGCTGTCGCGTGCTTCTTGGCCAGCTCGGAATTGACGATGACGGGCACCGGCACGACGAGGTCAGGCATCGTCAGCTTGTTGAACTGATCGAACGTCGCCTTGAAGGTGTGATCGTCGACCACCGTGAACTGTTCGGGCTTGACCAGGGATCCCGCCGCCATTTGCACCGCCGGAAAGCCGCCGGCGGCGATGGCGCGATCGAACGACCATTTGACGTCCTTGGCGGTGACCGGGCTGCCATCGTGGAACGTCGCGTCCTTGCGCAGATGGAAAATGTAGGTCTTGCCGTCCTCGCTGGCTTCCCAGCTCTCGGCCAGCTCTGGCGTCATGACCTTGGCGTCGTAGGATACCGTGCCGTCGGCCAGCTTTTTCTCGCCGTGGCTGACGAGCCGGTCGTAGGCCTGCCACACCACCATGCGGCTGTGATCGTTGGCGGTCGGCACCATCGTGTCGAGACCGTTGGGGCCCATTTCGGACACGATCACCATCGTGTCCTTGGCAATTTCGGCCGCGCGTGCGGAAGCGCCGGGCCAGACAACGGACGCTGTGAGCAGCGCCGCTGTAGCGAGACTACGATCGAACTTCATATCGTGCGTCCTTTCTGGATTTCGGTTGAAAAAGTCGAGGCAGCGTCAGAGGCCGAGATCGCCCAGCAGTGTCGGCCATTTGTGAGCCCACGGACGCGCTTGTTCGAAGGCGCCGGAGGCGGCGAGCACGGTACGATCCGCCAGATGGCGACCAATGATTTGCATGCCGACAGGCAAACCGGTTTTGGTGAAGCCGGCGGGAATGGTCGCTGCTGGCTGGCCGGTCAAATTGCAGATGAAGGTGAAGCAGAGCCAATCGCCGGTAGAGACCATCTTCTCTTCGATGATCTCGGGCCCCTGCATGTAGAGCGGGAATGCCGGCACCGCGAGCGTTGGCGTGATCAGGAGGTCGTAGTTGGCCATGAACCGCCACATGCGGTTGCAGACCATCTGCCGGATCATCTTGGCGTCAGTGAATTCTTCCGCGGTCCATTGCCGCTGCAACAGCCCGACCAGGTGCGGCGACATTTCCTTTTCATGCCCCTTCATCATGCGGCGCATACCGGTGAGGTCGGTGTCGCCGGCGACGATGGTCCAGAAATGAGGGAACGGATCTTCCCATCCCGGATGAGCGCGCTCGATCGTGCAGCCAAGATCGGTCTCGAACACGCGCACCGCTTCAGACACGACGCGACGGACTTCCGGATCGACCGGCGCATAGCCCCAATCTTCGCTATAGGCAATGCGAAGGCCCTTGATGCTCTCCTTCACGGCGCCGACATAGTCGAAGTCGGCAGCCGGGATGGAATAGCGATCGCGCGGATCGGGTCCGGTGATCACCTTCAGCATCAGCGCCGAGTCGGTCACGGTGCGGCTCATCGGGCCGACGTGCTCGAGCGATTCCCAGCTCGAGACGCCGGGATAGCGTTCATCCCGGCAACCCGGGTAGAGCGGCACCCGCCCCATCGAGGCTTTGATTCCGTAGAGCCCGCAAAGCGCGGACGGAATGCGGATCGATCCGCCGCCATCGGAGCCGATTGCGAAAGGTGCGACGCCGGCCGCGACCGAAGCTCCGGAGCCAGCGCTCGATCCGCCGGATGTCATGTCGAGATTCCAGGGATTACGCGTCGCGGGAAAAACCGGGTTGTGGCCGACGCCGCTGTAGCCGAATTCCGGCACGTTGGTCTTGCCGATGATGACTGCGCCGGCGTCCTTCAGCCGCTCGACGACGATGTCGTCCTCATCCGGCACGAAGTCCCGGTAGAGCGGAGAACCCATCACCGTCAGGATGTCCTTGGTGGCGACGAGATCCTTGATTCCGATCGGTACGCCCGCCAGCAGGCCGGGATCCTTGCCGGCTGCGATCTTGGCGTCGACTGCCGCGGCCGCAGCGCGCGCCACGTCGGGCGTCGGTGTGCAGAAGGCATGGATGTGCGGTTCGAGCTTCTCCATGCGGCGCAGAACGGCTTCGGTGACCTCGGCGGCGGATAGCTCCTTGTTCCTGACCTTAGCCGCGACGGTCGCGGCGTCCATGCGGCAGATCTGATTGTCAGCGCTCATCGGTTCCTCCATCGGGTGAAAGAGCGAAGTGGCAGGCGGCGAAATGGTCCGGGCCGACCGCGCGAAGCGGCGGCATGGCCTTGGTGCAGATGTCGGCCCCCTTGGGACAGCGGCCGTAAAAGCGGCAGACGTTGGGGTCCGGATCGATCGGGCTGGTCGGACTGCCGTCGAGTCGAGGCCGCGCTTCGCCACGCCGCGCCGGATCCGGGATCGCGGCGACCAGCGCCTGCGCATAGGGATGACGAGGCGCGGTGAACAGCGCCTCCGCCGGCGCGATCTCGACGATCTTGCCGAGATACATCACGACCACGCGCGAACAGAGAAGCCGCACCACGTTGAGATCGTGCGATACGAACAGGTAGCTCATCGCCAGCCGTGCGCGCAGGTCGGCGAGCAACCGCAGGATTACGGCTTGCACCGACACGTCGAGCGCCGAGGTCGGCTCGTCGAGGATCAGCAACGACGGCTCGACCGCAACGGCGCGCGCGATGCCCACCCGTGCGCGCTGGCCGCCCGACAATTGATGCGGGTAACGCTGCAGCAGTTCTTCTGGCAGTCCAACCAGCGCGGCGGTGGCGCGAACGCGGCTGTCCAACTCGGCACCGTTATTCATGCCGAGTAGCCGTTTCAAGGGATCGGCGATCGCCTGGAAAGCGCGGAACGATGGATTCAGGCTTTCGGTCGCGTCCTGGAACACCACCTGAATACGCCGCCGGCTTGCCGAGGACGCGAACTTCGCCTGCGCAATCGCGGTGAGATCCTCACCGCCGAGCAGGATCTGGCCCGCCGTGGGATCGATCAGCCGGCCAAGCAGGCGAACCATGGTGGATTTGCCGCAGCCGGATTCGCCGACCAAGCCGACGCTTTCACCGGCGCCGATCGTCAGATCCACATCGTCGACCGCGTGGAGCCGGGCGCCGCGCGAGGCCCGCTTGATCGGGTATAATTTGGACAGCGACCTGACTTCGAGCAGCGGCGTCATGACAGGGGAAACCGGCAGCGCACGACATGCGCGGGCGACAATTCGGTCCAGGGCAGCTCTGCCTCGTCGCAGATTAGTTGCCGCAGCTCGCAGCGTCCGCTGAAGCGGCACGGCGGCAACGCGCCGCGCAGATCGGGTAGATGGCCGGGAATGGAGTTGAGGTCGTCGAGACGCGATTCCGGAACGGGCGTGGCGGCGAGCAACTGGCGTGTATAGGGGTGGGCCGGATGATCCAGCAGCGCCTCGGTCGACGCGATCTCGACGATATGCCCGGCATGCATGACGGCGATCCGGTCGCAATATTCGCCGGCGAGCCCGAGATCGTGAGTGATCAGCAACGTCGACATCCGCGTCGAGCGGCTCATGTCCCTGATCAGGTCCATGATCACCGCCTGGGTTGTCACATCGAGCCCCGTCGTGGGCTCGTCCGCGATCAGGACCGACGGTGTGCAGGCCAGCGCCATGGCGATCATCACGCGCTGGCACATGCCGCCCGAGAGCTCGAACGGATAGGCTTCCGCCCGGCGTTCGGGATCGGGAATGCGGACTCGCGCCAGTGCTGCGATTGCCGCTTTCCTGAGATCACGACTCGGCAACCCGGCATGCTCCTGCAGCACGTCCTCGATCTGCTTGCCGACCTTACGGATCGGATTGAGCGCTGTGCGGGGGCTCTGGAAGATCATCGCCATCTCGCGTCCGCGCAGTTCGCGCATCGCTTCCGGGCGTGCCGCCAGAAGATCGATGCCGCCCATCGTGATGTTGCCTTTGGTGATCTGCGCCGCCTCATCGTTGAGGCCCATGACGGTGTAGGCCGTGACCGACTTTCCGGATCCACTTTCACCGACCACGCCGACGATCTCGCCGCGGCCGACCGACAAGCTCACGTCGTCCAGCGCCCGCACCACGCCGTGACGGGTGCGAAACTCCACTGACAGATTGTCGATCTCGAGCTGCGCCATTACACGCGTTTCCTCGGATCGAGCAGATCGCGCAGTCCGTCGCCCAGCATGTTGAAGGAGAACACCGCGAGCACGAGAGCGGCGCCCGGGAACATGAAGGCCCACCACTCGCCGGAAATGATGTAGCTGGCGCCTTCCGAGACCATGATGCCCCATTCCGGCGTCGGTGGTCGGACTCCGAGCCCGATGAAGGACAGGCCGGCGGCATTGAGGATCGCCCATCCCATGTTGAGCGAAGCCTGCACCATCATCGGCGGCAGGACGTTCGGGACGATATGGTTGAGCAGGACGCGCAGCGAGCCGTTGCCGCCCATGCGCGCCGCCTCGACATAGCCGAGCTCGCGCCGCACGTTCACCTCGGCGCGCGCGAAGCGGCAATAGAACGGCAGATTGATGATCATCGTGGCGATGATGATGTTGGCGACGCTGTTCCCGAGCGCCACCACGATGCCCATGGCGAGCACAAACAGCGGGAACGCCATGATGGTGTCCATGGCGCGGCCGATGATGCGGTCAGTCCAGCCGCCGAAATAGCCGGCGAGCGAGCCGAGCGCCAGGCCAAGCACGAACGACAGCGCCACCGCCGAGACTGCCATCCCGAGGTCGAGGCGTGTCGCGACGATGACACGGCTGAGGATGTCGCGTCCGAGCGCGTCGGTCCCGAACGGATGCAGGGTGCTGGGCCGCGCCAGTTTGGTGGTGGCGGAGGTGACCAGAGGATCGTACGGCGCGATGTAAGGTCCGAAAATCGCGCACAGCGCCAGCAGCACCAGGATGATCACGGCCATCAGCGTCAGGCGGTTTTCGCCAAAGGCATAACCTGTGTTGCGGGCGAGCGTGACTATACTCATCGCTCAGCCCTCGAACCGGACGCGGGGATCGACCAGCGTCGCGAAAATGTCGACGGCGAGATTAAGCAGCACGTAAAGCACCGCCATCATCAAGACGAAGCCCTGAACCGCTGCGTAATCGGACGCGATGACGGCCGAGACCGCGTAGGCGCCGACACCCTGCCAGCCGAACACCTGTTCGATCAGGACGTTGGACCCGAGCAGGAAGGAGAACACCATACCGAGCACGCTGCTGACCGGCAGCAGCACGTTGCGGAATGCGTAGGTCATCAGGATCTTGCGCACCGGCAAGCCGCTGGCGCGCGCAGTACGGATGAAGTCGCTGCCGAGCGCCTCCAACATGGCCGCGCGCGTGATGCGCGCGATCGGCGCCAGCGCGAACAGGCCGAGCGATATCGCGGGCAGGATCAGCTGAGACAACGACGCGCGGAGCACCGGCCAATCGCCCGCGATGAGTGCGTCGATGGTGTAGGCCCCGGTGACGTGCGGTGGCGGCGAGAAGGCGATCTCGTTCAGGCGGCCGAGCGGCTGCGGCGCCCAGCCGAGCAGGAAATAGAAGATGTAGACGAACAGCAGCCCGACGAAGAACGTTGGGAAAGCGGCGCTCACGGTGACCAGCGCACGGCAGGCGTGATCGACGCTTCCGTTGATGCGGGTCGCGGCCCACACCCCCATCGGGATGGCGATGCTGATCGCGAACAAAAGCGCAAAGGACGACAATTCCAGCGATGCAGGCAGCCGCTCGAACAGATCGGTCAACACCGGCTGTCCCGTGGTGAGCGAACGGCCGAGGTTGCCCTGCGCGAGGTCACCGACATAGTGCACGAACTGCACTGGAAGCGGGCGATCGAGGCCCAGCGTGGCGCGGATGTTCTCGATCGATGCGGCGTTCGCGGCGGGGCCGGCGAAATACGCCGCCGGGTCACCCGGCAGGGCGTGGGAGATGAAAAAGGTCAGGACGACGACGCCGATCAGACTCGGGATGGTGCCCAGCAAACGTTTCCAAACGAAAGCCATCAGCGGTTCGCCTGCCGTTATTCGCCGGTGCGACGGCCATGCCGGAGCGCATCAACGTGGTCGGGCCCCATCGACATCGGATACAGCCAGGGGCAGTTGGCATGCATCACAGTCATGTCTGGGTTTAAGCAAGCGTTATGCCAGCTCGTCTTTCGGAACTTTTGGGTGTGAGAGCCAGCGGATCAGCGCGTTTTACTGTGAAGCAGGCTCGCGCGGGCGCAGGAAATGAAGTGGCTTTGAAGCACCCTGCTACAGTTTTCGCCACATGCATGAAATTCATGCACCGTGAGCCTGATCGCTCGGCTCAGTGAACCTGGGGGGTATTGACCCAGACGATCCGCGCTTCGTCCGGCCCGACGTTGCGATAGCTGTTGGTCAGATACGCCTTGAAGAAAAAGGAATCGCCTGAAGTCATCAGATAGGTGGTGTCGTCGATGGTGAGCTCGATGGTTCCGGACACGAGATAGCCGACGGCTTCGCCCTGATGGGTAATCAGATCGATCTTCTCGCCTCCCGAGGCCACCACGTGAACATTGGCTTCGAGCAGATTTCCGGCGGCTACCGGCACCAGGCGCTCATACACGACGCCCGTGCCACCGCGCAGCGCATCAACAGGCACCTTGAGCCGATCCTCGGGCTTCTGCACCAGCTTGTAGTCGTCGATCCGCAGGCCAAAGAACGAGGCCATGTCGCGGTCGAGCGCGTCGACCATCTTAGCGAGCATCGGCAGCGACGGCATGACCTTCCCGGCCTCGATCTTGGAGATCATGCTCTCGTCGCATCCGACGACCTGCGCCAGGTCTCGCATTCGCAGCCCCTTGGACAAGCGGGCACGCCGGATACGCGGACCAATATTCAAGGTGTTGTTTTCAGAGCTCACGCAACATTTTCCAGCCAGTTGGACGGGAAGTGTATGCATCATAATCACATGATTTACCAGCATGCTGGGGCGAAGTTGGGCGAACCGAACTCTTCGCCCGCCTACGGGCGAGGCCCGCCCCCGACCTGACAAGCGAGAGCCGTTGGCTTCTACCGTCCAGGCGACCTTGGGTCTCGCCAATTTCAACCGCTTGGCCTCAAGGGACTGCCCGTCAAGACAAGGGCCCGCGAGCCAAGTTAAACAGTCCGGGTGAGCGAGCGGTAACTTGCTGGGTCGACTTGTGGCCCGAACGCGAAGCCCGGACGGGCTCTGAAATCGCCCGGTTGTCGCGGCAGATCAGACGGGACCGGCGGCGATTAGGACAGCGCCCGTTGACCTGAAGCGGACGACACGCCAATACGCCGACTGACATCTGCCTCCGCCTAGTACCCACTTTTCTTGGAACGTGAGTCGTGATTCAAGATATGGATGATCCCTGAAGCAAGAGAAGTCCGCCTTTCGCGGAAAGATCGCAC